>NZ_JASFYG010000003.1:217670-310183 GCF_030055435.1 Methanothermobacter sp. | reverse complement strand
GTGACAGCGGCCATCCCCTTCACCGTTGCAGCCGCTCTCCTTATGGGTAAAATCACAAGGAAAACAGATATAAGTGAGGATACCGCGATAGGTATGCTCTGGTCAGCCGGTATGGCCCTGGGTATACTGTTCGTGAACCTCAGCCCTGGTTATGCCCCGGATCTCTTCAGTTACCTCTTCGGTAACATCCTCATGGTAAGCAGTACCGACCTCTGGACCATGCTCATCCTTGACCTCATCATAATAGCAAGTGCCCTCCTCTTCAACAGGGAATTTGTGGCCCTCTGCTTCGACGAGGAGTACGCAGAGGTTCTTGGTGTGCCCGCTGACACCTTTTACCTTTACCTGCTTTCACTGGTGGCCATAAGTGTAGTTGTGCTCATAAAGGCAGCGGGCATAATACTTGTGATGGCACTGCTCACGGTTCCAGCGGCTGTTGCAAGGGACTTCAGTACGGACATGGGGGACATCATGATTAAGGCCTCAATCACGGGTATATTTACAGCTATGGTGGGCCTATGGGTTTCCTACTGGTTCAATATCTCATCAGGAGCCGTCATAGTACTTATACTCACACTTCTATTTGGCGCGGCCCAGATCCTGAAGTTAATGAGGAGTTCATAAGAACCAGAATCTATGATCCTTTCAAAAAAATACAAATTAGATAAAACCAGGGATTCAAAGCAAGCATATCAAAAAATACATTAAAGAATAGATGAAACCCTAGATTATGAAGTGCGGATCAGACCTCAGGGATACACTGAAATCAGCAATCGGTGACTACCTCAGCATCACACTCATAACCGGGAAGACGTACTACGGTGAGGTCAAGAGGGTTGAAACCGATTATCTGAGCCTTGAACTGAAATTAAGAGGTGGTAAAACAACCACCACTGTCATAATACCCCTTGCACATATTGTGACGATCACCCTTTAGGTCTGAGGATCTCAACACCACCCGCAGTCCCCACGATAACCATATCTGCAAGGCCTGCGAAGATACCATTCTCCACCACACCGGGTATACTGTTGAGCTCCACCTCAAGGCCTGCCGGGTCATCAATGGCACCGAATGAGGCGTCAAGGACAAAGTTGCCGTTATCTGTCACGACGGGGCCGTCCTTCCCCTCAGATGACCTGAGAGATACAGTGGCCCCCATGGACTCGAGCCTCATCATAACTGGTCTGCAGGCTGCAGGGATGACCTCAACAGGGAGGGGAAATGCGCCCAATCTATCAACAAGTTTTGATTCATCCACTATAACTATGAAGCGCCCTGCAGAGGAGTCAACTATCTTCTCAAGTGTGTGGGCAGCCCCACCCCCTTTTATAAGGTTAAGTTGAGGATCCACCTCATCTGCGCCGTCAACAGCAACATCAACGTCGTGTTCTGCAAGACTTGTAACTCCTATACCTGACTCTGCTGCAAGGAACATCGACTGGTAGGATGTGGGTACACCCATAATCTCCAGTTCTTCCTCCCTGATGCGCCTTCCAAGTTCCACTATGAAGTGGCGGGTTGTTGAACCGGTGCCGAGTCCAACGATATCACCATCCCTTATCTCCTCAACCGCCCTGAGGGCGGCCATCCTCTTGAGATCCATTGTAGACTCCCATTCATTTTTTATTCAGGGGTTTCAAAAGAACCCTTCTCAGTTCATGGCCAGCAGGGCACTTTTTTCCAGGTTTTCCAAGATTTTTTACAATCCTGCACCTGTCACCCTCCAGGATACCCTCCGGGAAACATAGATCATGCATGCTGCACTTCAGGTCACATTCAGGGAACTCAAATGAGATCACCGATCCCTCAAATGCTCCTTTTGCGTCTATTAGTGTTTCAACGTTGGATTTTTCAACTTCAATCACCTTCACCTTCTCCCCAAGATGAACCGGGCACTTCTGGTACCTGTCCTTAACGTCAGTTATCCTGTAGAGCCTTCCCTTCTCGAGGGGTCCTATGCATGTTGACCTGAACCTGCAATCCTCACATTCCTCTGCAGGTCCGCAGAAGAGGAACCGTGACCCCTTCCTTGCAAGTTTTTCACCGATAAGAGTTATCAATCATATCACTTCCGTTATCTTTGCAAGCCTTTCAGCGGCCTCGCGGGTTAAACCCCTGTCTCCAAGGATGGTGTACCTTTCCTTTCTGATGGTGTGGGCCACTGTAAGTGCCTCTATGATGTATTCAGGGTCGATACCGAGTTCAGCTGCTGTTGTCGGGGCGTTTATCCTTGCCAGGGCATCCCTTATGAATCTCCAGTCCCCACCGTGGAGGTGCATCATCATTATGGTTCCCACTCCACACTGTTCACCGTGGAGTGCCGGTTCAGGTGCCACCATGTCAAGGGCATGGCTGAACTTGTGCTCCGAGCCACTTGCAGGCCTGCTGCTCCCTGCTATGCTTATTGCTATGCCGCTGCTTATGAGTGACTTCACAGCCAGCCTTGCGCTCTCCTCAAGGCCCTCCTTTATGGCGTCAGCGGAGTTTATAATCATCTTGGCTGTCATGAGTGAAAGTGCTGCTGCTGATTCACTGTACCTCTCATTAAGAAGCCTGTGGGCAAGTTTCCAGTCCATTATGGCTGTGTAATTGGATATTATATCTGCACAGCCTGATGCAAGGAGCCTGAAGGGGGCCTTACTTATTACCTCGGTATCTGCTATCACACCGATGGGGGAGGAGGCCTCAAGGGATGCCGTGCCCTCACCGTTCCTTATGGATGCCCTGGGGGAGGCTATCCCATCATGGGATGCCGCTGTGGGCACACTTATGAAGTGCACGCCCTCAAGCGTGGCGGCCATCTTCGCAACATCGATAACCTTACCCCCACCAACACCAAGCACAAGGGAGGTACCGTTGAGGCCATCCTGGACCTGGGACACCGAGGCCATGGTGGCATCCCCAACCGTGACCTGGTCAACCTCGAATCCAGCATCCTGCAGACTCTCAATAACCGTTTCACCGGCAATTTTAAGGGTTCTGGGGCCTGTCACCACCATAACCCTTCCCTCGAATCTGAGGTCACTGCATATCCTCCCGGTATCCTCTATAACACCGGGCCCTGTGTGTATCTCCCTTGGTAGCTGAATTTTCCTTGGATCCATGTTAACCCTCTGATGGAGTATATTATTTAAGTAGGAGTAATAAAATAATTTTTGATTGGTGTTTATCTCCAGAGGAAAATATACTTTTGCGGAAATCTATCAGAAAAGACCCTAACTGTTATCATGGTGAAAAAATGACAGAGTTCAGTGAATGGTTCCACAATATTTTAGAGGAAGCTGAGATTATAGATCAGAGGTATCCAGTCAAGGGTATGCATGTATGGATGCCCCATGGATTCAGAATAAGGAAAAACACCCTTAAAATCCTGAAGAGGATACTTGACAGGGACCATGAGGAGGTTCTCTTCCCGCTTCTTGTACCTGAGGATGAACTGGCAAAGGAGGCCATACACGTAAAGGGCTTCGAGGATGAGGTCTACTGGGTTACACATGGGGGCCTCAGCAAGCTACAGAGGAAACTGGCCCTCAGACCCACAAGTGAAACCGTCATGTACCCCATGTTCGCACTCTGGGTGAGGTCACACACGGATCTACCCATGAGGTTCTACCAGATAGTTAACACCTTCAGGTATGAGACAAAACATACAAGGCCTCTGATAAGGGTACGTGAGATAACAACCTTCAAGGAGGCCCACACAATACATGCAACCGCCGAGGAGGCAGAGGAACAGGTGGAAAGGGCCATAGATATCTACAGGGAATTCTTCGACTCCCTGGGAATCCCATACCTCATAACAAAGAGGCCCCCCTGGGACAAATTCCCCGGCTCAGACTACACAATGGCCTTTGACACCCTCATGCCAGACGGCAAAACCCTCCAGATAGGAACCGTCCACAACCTCGGGCAGACCTTCGCAAGGACCTTCGAGATAAAATTTGAAAACCCCGAGGGTGAGCATGAGTACGTCCACCAGACCTGCTACGGCTTATCAGACAGGGTCATAGCCTCGGTTATAGCTGTCCACGGGGATGAATCAGGCCTATGTCTACCCCCCGAGGTTGCAGCCCACCAGGTGGTTATAGTGCCTGTTATCTTCAAGAAGGCTGCTGATGAGGTCATGGAGGCCTGCAGGGATCTCAGGGATAGGCTTGAGGATGCAGGTTTCAGGGTGCACCTTGATGACCGTGACCTCCGGGCTGGAAGGAAATACTATGAATGGGAGATGCGCGGCGTCCCCCTGAGGGTTGAGATAGGGCCAAGGGACCTTGAAAATAATTCGGCGGTCATCTCCAGGAGGGACACCGGTGAGAAGATAACAGCAGACCTTGAGAGTATCGAGGACACCCTCAGGGATCTCATGGATGACATCCTCGAAAACCTGAGAAGCAGGGCCTGGGAGAGGATGGAATCAGAGATCCGTGAGGCAGGGACCATAGAGGAGGCCAGGAGTATAATAGAGGAGAAGAGGGGTATAATATCCTTCATGTGGTGCGGTGATGAGGAGTGCGGCATGGATGTTGAGGAGAAGGTCAGGGTTGATATCCTTGGGATACAGGAGGGTGGAAGCGGTAAATGCATGAACTGTGGTAGAGACGCCCCCTACAGGGCATACCTTGCCAGAACCTACTAGATGGGAGATTGGATGAACGCAAGAATCCTTCTTGTCATCAGCCTAATATTCATCTTCGCATTTCTTAGCGGAGGGATAGGCTACATCACACTGGGAGGCCCAGACCTTGCATCGGCCGTCAGGGATGGCAGTGCAGAGGTTATACAGAAAGGTGGTGCCGGTGACGTTCCGAATACTGTGGAAATAAGGAACACAGGAAATAAACCTGTACGGGTTGACAGCGGCACCCTCCTGGCCTCAAATACCTCAGGTGACCTTGTAATTGCCACAGACACCCATGTGAGTCCCGGCTCTGCAGAGGATGTTCCCGCATACTCGGTGGAACCTGAGGAGAGGACCGTGCCGGGGGTTAAACTGGAACCCGCCGGTAAAGCCCCGGCGCTCATGGTGGATGTCCTCTCATCAAACCCTGCAGATCCATCTGAGGCGTTCAACACACAGCTCAAAGTCTGGGTTCTTGCAAGGGGCGATGAACTCAACATATACCGTGGAGAGGTTTACGCCATGGTTAAAAAGAGGGATATGCGGTTCTACCAGCTCAGGGAGAACATCACAGCGGTGAGGTCAGAGCTCATGGATGAGTACGGGCTCACCGAGGAACAGCTCTCAGAGCTTAACATCACCAGCCCGATCCTAAACCAGACAGAAAGTCCATTTAAACTGTTCTCGGTACTTGATGCCCTGAAGAACCAGATCGGAGCAAGACAATGAAGACCTGCGCCATAATACCGGTTTCAAGGTTTGCACATGCAAAGACACGACTATCCCCAACACTTTCACCATCAGAAAGGGAGGGGCTGCTCAGGGCCATGCTGATGGATGTTTCAGAGGCCCTCAGGAGACACGTTGACCGTGTGCTGGTGATCAGTGCAGATGAAGATGTCCTTGAATACGCCTACAGCCTCGGAGTCGATATACTTGAGGAGAGGGGCCGGAAGGATCTTAACGGTGCCCTGGAACAGGCTGCCGAGTTCTGCATACCAGAATTTGAGAGGGTCATGATAACACCCTCAGACATACCCCTCATAGGGAAAACCGATATCACTGAACTCCTCCACAGGGCATCCCACTTCGATGTTGTGATAGCCCCCGCCAAGGGTGGCGGGACCAACACCCTGATATTCAGGCCGGGGTCCATGAGGCTGAGGTTCGGTGATTGCAGCTTCTTCGAGCATGTGAGTGAAGCTGAGAGGAGGGGTCTCAGCGTCTCAGTGTATGACTCATTCTATCTTTCACTGGACGTTAACACAGCAGAGGACCTCGGGGAGATAATACTCCATGGAGAAGGGACCCATGCAAGGGAGTACCTCAAAAAGCTGAGTTTCACTGTGAGGCCCTCAAGGGGCTCTGACAGGCTTGAGGTTTCAAGATCATTCTAGGTGAGACCATGATGGCGCTTTCAATCGCTGGTTTTGATCCATCAGGCGGGGCGGGGATCCTAGCCGATATCAAGACATTCTCCGCCATTGGAGTTTACGGTGCAGGGGTTATAACCGCACTCACTGCCCAGAACGTGAGGAGGGTTTCGGGTGTAATGGCCGTGCCCCCTGAATTTGTTGCCCAGCAGATCGACCTGGTGATGGAGGACCTGGATATGGTGTATGCCAAGACGGGCATGCTCTACAGTGAGGAGATAGTGCTGACCGTTGCAGAGAAGATCAGGGAGTACGACCTGCAGGTTGTGGTGGACCCTGTGATGGTGGCGGCCTCAGGTGGCAGCCTATCTGCAGGTGGTTTTTCTAACGCGCTTAAAGATCATCTGCTCCCTGAGGCACTCATAGCAACACCAAATGTTGCAGAGGCAGAGAGACTCTCCGGGGTCTCCATAAGGACCCTGGATGACGCTGTGAGGGCCGCGAGGGTCCTGGGTGAAATCTGCGACGTGATAATAACAGGTGGTCACCTGGATGGTAATAATGTGCTCTGCATTGACGGTGACGTATCTGTAATTGAGGGTGAACTGGTAGAGAGCAGGAACACCCATGGAAGCGGGTGTTCATTTTCAGCTGCAACCGCTGCATACCTTGAGATGGGCCTTGAACTGGTTGATGCCCTTAAAAAGGCAGGGGACTTTGTAAGGGAGGCTATAAGGTACGGGCACCATGGTACCCTCAACCAGTTCTGGATGTACGGTGAAAAGGTTAGTGCTGAAGACCTGAAAGACTGATGCAGAAGTCATTCCCTACATAAAGCTGTAAAAGTTGCCTATCTTCAGGAAGGCAGAACCCAGCATATTCCAGATACTCGTTACATGCACTTTTTATGGGAAAAGTAAAATTACATCTTCTTCTTCATCAAAGCATTTAATTCGTCCTTCAAAAATTATTACTCTCCAGTAATTACTTAAAGTAATATTATTCTCGTTCCATAAACCAGAAAATTAAGATGCCATGATGGAACCGAATGAGAAGGGTGGGGTGAGAATCAGGAGAGCCTAGATTTAAGCAGCAGATTAATTAAAGCAGCTCATCCCTGAGGTCAATTGTATCCTCAAGGGATGGACCCGTGGATATTATGGTGACCGGAACACCTGTTTCGGATTCTATCTCCTCTATGAAACGTTTCACTTCGGCTGAGAGGTCAGAGTACTCCCTGACACGTTCACATTGAGGGTAAAGTCTGTCGACACAGGTAACAGCTATCTGTGTGGCCCCATTGATCATACAGGATTCCCTGGCCATCTCCATATCAAACAGGCCAATCCTACGTCTTCTCCCTGTGACTGTACCATACTCTTCAAGGCCGAGCTCCTCTGCCTCCTCCTGGCTGATCTCAGTCGGGAAGGGGCCCTCACCGACCCTCGTAATGTATGATTTGAAGACCGCTATGACCTCATCAACCCTTGTGGGTCCAATACCCACATCCGCCGCGGCTGTGCTTGCGGTGGTGTCCTTGCTTGTAACATAGGGGTATGTGCCGTAGTAGAGTGAAAGGCCGAATCCCTGGGATCCCTCCACAAAGACGTCCTCCCCCTCATCAAGGGCCTCGTTGACCTCCAGGGGTACGTCTGTAAGGAAATCCTCCAGTTCCTTGATTTCACGTGCAAGTTTCGCTGTCCTCATGACGCGGTCTGCATTTGCGGGTCCGCATCCTGTCCCAGTGCTCCCTATCTTCTTGGAGAGGTAACTGGATGACTGGTCCTGCTCCTTGTGCTTCTTCTCTATTATGGCGCACCTGTAGTCGACACCTGTCCTCTCTGCCACATTGTACTTTGAAAGGTACTCCATTTCATGGAGGAAGACCTCAGGGTCAACAAGGACCCCGGCACCTATGAGGAGCCTTGCATCCTCATGGAAGAAACCTGAGGGTGTGAGGCGAAGTCCATACTTCTCACCTCTGAATTCAACTGAGTGGCCCGCGTTGGGTCCCACCCCGGCCCTTGCTATTATTGATGGCTTGTCATTGTAACATAGATAGGTTATGCATTTACCTTTACCTTCGTCACCCCATCCTCCTCCAACTAAAACGGTGCACGTCATACTGATTCTCCTTAAAATTTCTGCCTCTCATATATTAAGGGGTATGCAATAAAAGTTTTTCCCAAACTGCCACTGGGTTACTCATGCCTTCTTTCTTATTATTCTCTCAAAGAGCATGGGGGTGAATCTCCTCTGGAGTGCTATTAGTACGTGCTGCTGGAGGGCCTCCTCCATGGTTTCAAGGGTTAATCTGTCCTCACCCTTCCTTATCCTCACGGCCTGGGCTATCTGGGCTATATCCCTTGCATGGGCAAAGGTTGGCTGGAGGCCCTCGCCTCCCTCGGTCATCGGCTTGTAGACCCTTGCAAACCTTTCAAGGACCTCGGGGTCGTATTCCTCCCCCATTGATTCAAGGTTGCGCCTGAAGACTTCCACTATCTCATCCACACTGGGTTTTTCAAGGTGTACATGCAGCGGCGCCCTCCTGAGGTGGGCCTCGTCCATTATTGTTATGTCAAGGTTGGTTGAGAAGGCAGGTATGAAGTGTGTGTGGACGACTATTGGGGACCCCTTAACGTAGATCATGTCCTTCTTGTTCTCCAGTGGGACGATGAGGCGGTTCAGGAGGGCGTTGTGGTCTTCCTTCTGTCTTCCAAGGTCGTCGATGAGAAGAACTCCGCCATTGGCCTTTATTATGGGGGATGTCTCATAGACGCCCTTGTTGGGGTCGAATCTGGTTTCAAGTTTTTCAGTTGTAAGTTCGGACCCTGTGAAGACAAATGGGGCGTATATCTTAACCCACCTTGGGTCCTCTGGTTGTTCAGGGCATGCACGGTGGAAGTCAGGGTCATAGAACTGTATGACCTGTTCACTGAACTCCACATACCTTGGTATGACCAGTGGGGGGAGAAGGTCTGACATCTTGCTTGTTATGAAGGTTTTACCTGTACCCGGCGGCCCGTAGATGAATAATCCCTTACCACCTATCGCGCCCTCGATGAGTGTCTTCTTTGCGCTTTCATTCCCCACGACGTCACTGAAGGCCTTATCTATTACCTCCTGGGGGATCTTTATCGGGAATCTTCCCTCAAGCTGCCTTCCCATTATTTCAAAGTAGCGGTCATAGCTTACAGGTGCCATCCCCATGTAGGGGTTCTCCTTGAGGAGTTTATCTGCCTGTTTCCTTCCCTTTTTCTTGATGGTGTAGGTTACACTGGGGAAGAGAAAGCCCCCACCTGTTGGTGCGCAGAGCTCATCCTTCTCCATCTCCTTGAGGCACTCCTCAAGTATGTCCACATGGAGACCTGTTATCTCATGTATTCTGTTAACCTGTATGCTCCCATAGGTTGCTATGATCTTCAGAAGGAGGTTTTTTATGAAGTTAACTGAGAGGTCTATTTCATCCAGTGTCTTTGGCTGTTTGAGCAACTCAAAGAGTTCCTGCATCTTTTCATCATGGTAGTAATCCATTCAACCACTCCTCACCTAAGAATCTGTCTCTCTCATAATATAATAGGTTGGATAACTTAAGCTTTGGCCATCAGTGAATCTGCTGTGGTACATTATGAGGAGCAGTTATGATTGTACCCTGAAGTTATGTACCGTAGAAGAGGAATGCCTCAAAGGTATTTTTTCTGAAGTTCTCTCACATGTAAATTTCAGTTCATCATATTTCGAAGCCATTGATAACTAGAACTTCCTATCTGGCTCACACACATATGAATTTCAGTTCATCGTCCAGTTCAATGTTTATCATATCCTTGTTGAGGTAGATCTCCTGGAGGATACCGTCTTCCATGTGGAGGACGTATATGTCGGGCTCGATCTTTTCCATGAAATCCTCAAATGTTTTATCTGCGAATTCTGTGAGTTTATCAACCACCGACCCCATCACATTCACCGTGAACTCATATTCGGCTTCAAGGGGATCCACGAATTCAAATACCATGTCCACGTCCAGCCAGCCAGGTTCCTGGAATGCCCTGGAGATGATGATGAAGTAGTCTTTATCAACGGAGATCGAGTCCCTGAGGTAGTCCTTTTTCTTTTCATAGATCCACCACATGAATGATCGGTGTGGTTCATGGTACCTCTCCTTTATGGCCTCCCTTACGAAACGGTCCATTAGTTCAGGGAGTTTTTCCAGGAATACTGCCTCATAGAGTGTATTGAAGACTGTTATGTACTCATCACGGAACCATATCTCCTCTATATGCCGGAGGTACCTCTCCATGATTTCCTGCTTTTTCTCATTATCCAGTTCAGCCAGTCTCAGAAACATCCCAAGCCTCCTTTAATTTTTATGGGACCTCCCCGCCCACTTGTGTGCTGCATAACCCCCATACTAAAGGCGAAAAAGTAAATAATTCCCATATATAAGTTTTTTGGTGGTTCGGGTTACTCATGGAAGCTGAGATGAGGGAAACAGATTAACTGCGTTAAACTTACCTATTACGAAGATGATGGTTCTGTAAAAATTTTTACCCCAAAGTTATATAGTAGGGATAGAAGGTGCCAAGTGATTAAGATGCCAGAAAGAAAACACCGACCCCATATCAGAAAGGAGAAACTGGATAACATCAGAGGGAATATGAAAATTGTATGTGTAAACTGCGGGGCAGAGAACCCTAAAGACAGTAACTTCTGTTCAGGGTGCGGAAGACACCTCAAGAGGAAAATCTGCGTCCGATGCGGTACCGAAAATGCCGATGATGCGGTATACTGCAGAAGATGCGGCATGAAACTTGAGGGTGACGTCCCGGAAGGTTACAGCACACTCCCCTACAGGAACATGGAGGGACTCACAGCACCTGAATTCATATTTATACTCCTATTCTCACCCCTAGCAGGTTTGATAGGATTCCTCATATGGTACGGTGAAAAGCCAAGAAAGGCGCGGCAGTCCCTCTCCATAGCCCTGGTGATGTTCCTCTTTGCCATGATCATATTCCTTTTCTAGGGGCAATCCAAATCATTTTTTTATCCTAAAGGACACCCTCCATTTCAAGGAGCCTCCTCTTAAGATCACTGCCCCCCTGGTAGCCCCCAGGGCTCCCATCGCTTCTTATAACCCTGTGACATGGGATGATAAGTGGAAAGGGGTTGCCTGCCAGTGCCCCTGCCACGCTCCTTGGACCTCCACCTGCAGACTCTGCGACCTCGGCGTAAGAGAGTGTGTAGCCCCTGGGAATATCAGATACAACAAGGAGGACCCTCCTCTGGTATTCTGTGCATACCCCCCAGTCAAGTATCGAGAGGTCAAAGCGGACGTCCTCACCATCAAGGAATCTCCATATGGAAGCTGTGAGTTCCGCCATGAACTCAGATTCCTGGCCGCTGGCGGTACCCTCAAGATTATCCCCCTCAGAGGGAAAGAAGATCCTCTGAACCCTACCATCCTCACATAAAACAGCAACACATGCCAGTGGATGCCTCAGAATATACATACACTTAAATGTTCTGCTGTTAGTAATGTATTAATATGGGGGTGTTCTATGGACAGAAACCTCAAGATATTCATAGCAGCCATTATCGTTCTTTCGGTTATATCACAGTTTTCAGCCTTCAAAAATGACATTGTATCCCTGATAACAGTAATAACAAACCTTGCAGCGTTTCTGGGGCTTATATACGCCAGCATCTACGCCAGAAAGGTCCACCCACACCTCTACCTGACCCTGGTACTTTTATCCACTGCCCAGTTCTTCTCATTCCTGGGTGACCTTACATGGTTCATACTTGAGAGCATACTCCTCCAGAGCCCATTCCCCTCAGCTGCAGACGTATTTTACCTGATATACTATCCCCTATTCGCAGCCGGAATCTTCAGCGTCCCTGTAAGGAGGTATTCCGACCTAAGATCAATCACAGATCTCATGATAATCCTTATAGCATCCCTATCGGCGGCCTGGGTCTTCCTTGTTAAGCCAACAGTTCCTGCAGGAGGGAATCTCCTGGAGGTCGCTGTCTCAACACTCTACACCATCGGTGACCTCATCATAATTTTCATGCTCATGGATCTGATCATAAACAAGCTTGGCAAATTCCGCTCAAAAACACTTCATATATTCCTCATGAGCGTCATCGTTCTTATCATTGCGGATATATCATTTGTCCACCAGAATATAATCGGAGATTTATCTGGAGGTCTTCAGGACCTCCTCTGGCCCCTGAGCTACCTGTTACTCCTGGTTGCGGTGGACGAGTTCTTCAGGGAGGACTGGTCAAAACCAGTCTATGTTGAGAGAAAGCTCTCAATTATCACATACCTCCCCCACATATTCATAGTGCTTTTCTACCTTTTAACAGTATACAGCATCCTTGAAATTGGTGTTTATCACTCTAATGAACTCATCCTATCCCTTGGGGTGATCATAGTACTCTTTGTCTTAAGACAGCACCTCTCCATGAAGGAAAACCTCACCCTTCTAAATGAGGTTGAGAATGAAAGAAAACAGACTGAGAATTACCTTGAAGTTGCAGGCTCCCTCATAATGGTGCTGGATGCCAGGAACCGGGTGAAACTCATAAACAGAAGGGGTCTTGAAATCCTTGAATGTGAACGTGGGGAAGTTGAGGGTAAAAACTGGTTCATGGTCTTCGTACCCCCTGAGGACCGTGAGTGGCGCGAGGAACTCTACAACAGCAAGATCAATTCAGGTGAGTATGGTTACCACCTGACAGGAAATATAATAACCTGTAATGGTAAAAGAAAGATCGTGGCATGGCATGTCAGGTTCCTGAGGGAAAATGGTGAGTTCACCGGGAGCATAATCTCAGGTGAGGATATAACAGAGATTCAGAAGGCCAGAAAAGCCCTTGAGATGAGTGAGAAGAGATACCGGGAGATATTCGAACTGGCACCAAGCCCAATAATCTCACTGGAAGAGGACCTCACCATAAAGGACTGCAACAACAGGGCGGAATCCGTTCTTGGCTACCGGAAGGATGATCTTGAGGGGAGAAACCTCAAGGAAATCATACACCCGGAGGATTCAGAGGAAGATGTTGAGGGAAGCCGGCGCCTCCTCAAAGCCGATGGTGAAATCATATATGCGAACCTCAAGCTTACACATGTTGGAGATGAACTCATCCTCATAGTGGAGGACCAGACCGATATAATCAGGTCCCTCAGGGAGAAGGAGCTACTGCTCCGGGAGATACACCACCGTGTCAAGAACAACCTCCAGATAATCTCAAGCCTCCTCAGCATACAGGAGCGCAAGGTGGAATCAGAGGAACTCTCAAGGGTCCTCAGGGAGAGCCGTGACCGTATAAGGTCCATTGCCCTTGTCCACGAGCACCTCTACCGCTCAACAGACCTCACAAACATAAGGATAAGGGACTACCTCATGAACCTTATCTCAAAGATAAGCCAGGGGCAGGTGGAGAAGGGTTCCATCATGATCGAGACAGATATAGAGGACCTTGAATTCAACCTTGAGACAAGCCTCCCTCTTGGACTCATAGTAAATGAACTCGTCACCAATTCACTGGAACACTCCGGTGCAGAGAACATCAAAGTGGAGTTAAAGGACCTCAATGGATGCTTTGAACTCGTGGTCTCAGATGATGGGAGGGGAGTTAAGTCCCCAGAGGTGCTTGAGGGATCAGGTAATATGGGATGGTACCTTGTAAGGGCCCTTTCAGACCAGCTTGACGCCTACATGAACATTGAAACAGGAGATGGTTTAACCGTCACCCTCAGGTTCAGGGAACTGGGATACACAGAAAGATACTGATACAGTAAAGAAACGATTAAAACTCCACACAGAAAAGAGGTATCATGAAGTTCCGAATAACAGACAGGATCCCATCAGCCACCCCCGACATGTCCACGGCTGATGTCCTCAGAAATGTAGGGGAAAGGTTGGGGAATATGACAGCATAGACTACGTCTACATCCTTGAGGATGGTAAACTTCTGGGTGTCGCATCCATGAGGGAACTCCTCTCCGCCGATGGAAAACTCGGTGACATCATGAAGAGGGATATTATATCCTTACCCCCTGAAGATGACCTGTTTGATATACCCTACCTGGCACTTTCACATGGAATTAAGGCCATACCCGTGGTTGACCATGAGGGTAGATTCATGGGTGTGGTGACCCATGATGAGATCATAAGGATACTGAAGATGGAGGCCGACCGGGACATCCTGCACTTCGGGGGAGTATTCCACAGGGTCATCGACGAGGACCTGGGGGCGCTGAACATGGTGAGGTCAAGGGTACCCTGGCTGGTGGTGGGAGTCATAGGCGGTACCATAACAGCAGCCCTCATAGGTAGCTTTGAGGGCCTCCTATCAGAGTTCATAGCACTGGCATCATTCATACCCATAATGGTTTACATGAGTGACGCCGTCGGAACCCAGTCAGAGGCCCTTATAATACGTAAGATCGCTGTGGACCCCTCAATGAGGCCCCTCCTCTATATCAGAAGGGAGGTTATGGTGGCGGCAGGGATAGGGGCCCTTTCATCTGCCTTCGCTGGTTTGATGGCTGGTCTTACAAGGATGAACCCTTCACTGGGGTTGATCGTCTTCATATCCATGTTTTTCAGTGTTCTTGCAGCTGTCTTCATATCCACCGCATCCCCCCTGGTATTCCGGAGGCTCGGCTTTGACCCGGCGGTTGCAGCCGGACCCCTTGCAACCATCCTCAGTGACTTTACAACAACGCTGATATACCTGAGTGTTGCATCGCCAATACTCTAATAGGAGGACTTTCATGGATCATGAAGAGAGAATTGAAGAACTGGAGTTTGAGATAAAGGAGAAGGATAAAAGGATAAGGGAACTTGAACTGAAGCTCGCTGAGTGCAGGGGACGTGTTGATGAGCTGAGGTCCGAGAAGTCGGAACTGCAGGAGGAGGTCAACAGGCTCCAAGTCATGAAGCTTGATCTTAAGCTCAGGAACATCCAGGAACTCGAGGATGAGAACAACCGCCTCAAGCACAGGATAGAGATAACCAAGGGCCTCCTTGACGATGCCCGGGAAAGGCTCGAGGTTCTTGAGGGCGTTGTGGATGAGTTTCTGAATCAGGGTTTAACCGGGAGGTTGATGGGGAGGGAACCTGAAGGTCTCATCTACTACAGAAAGAGGTTCGGGGACTGAAAAAACTGCATGAGGATTGAAAATCATCCATCCATTAGCCGTATCTCCATTAATTTTTTCATAATTTCAATGAAAAGATGTATATCCACCATTCAACATAATCTAATACACCAGATGTTAGGAGTGATCAATAATGGAACCATATGGTGGAGGAGATGGCCGCGTAAGGTGGGTGACACCGGCGTGGCTCATGGAGAACCTGGAGGATGTTGAAGTAATCGACTGCCAGCCCAACATCCACGACTACATACTTGAGCACATACCAGGAGCAGTGTACCTCAATGAGGGCCTCTTCAGGGAGCCCCGTGGTATTGCACCCGCAATGTACATCCCTAAGGACGCCGCAGAATCGATATTCAGACAGGCAGGTGTTGAAAACAAGCCAACCGTTGTATACACCGCCACCGGCGGAGTCAAGGGATGGGGTGACGGACTTGAGCAGACAATGGTTGCCTACAGCCTTGCAAGGTTCGGACACGAAGAGGTCCTTGTACTGAACGGGGGACTTGCAGAGTGGAAGAAAGCCGGGGGAGAGGTGACAAAGGTCTTCCCTGAGGTAGAGGAATCAGATTTTACTGTTAAAGAGCAGGAGGACTTCTACATAGAGTACCCTGAGTTCAAGAGTATAAAGGACGATGATGACGTCCTGGTACTTGATGCAAGACCCCCTGAGGTCTATGAGGGTCAGGGGCCCTGGATAAAACCCGGGCACATCCCCGGTGCGGTTAACCTCCCATGGGCCAGCCTCATGGACGATGAAAATAAGACACTCCTGAAACCAGAGGAGGAGATAAGGGAACTCGTGGAGTCTGTGGAGGCAACACCCGATAAGAAAATCATCTGCAGCTGTGGAACCGGAAGGGAGGCCACCAACGA
Organism: Methanothermobacter sp.; assembly: GCF_030055435.1. Taxonomy (NCBI): domain Archaea; kingdom Methanobacteriati; phylum Methanobacteriota; class Methanobacteria; order Methanobacteriales; family Methanobacteriaceae; genus Methanothermobacter; species Methanothermobacter sp. The sequence goes on along the minus strand of NZ_JASFYG010000003.1, from coordinate 294,137 downwards.
GTTTCTGCTTTTCAAGTGGTACCTTGGATACCCTGATGTGAGGATATATGAGGGCTCATTCACCGAGTGGACCCAGATAGAGGACAACCCAACGGTAACGGGCCCCAACCCATACTGAAACCCTCAAATTCCTTTTTTTGTTTTAAGTGAAGTCTGTTTTAAGCTCTGATCCTGCAAAGAGTAGCACCGCCAGGGCAGCGGATACATTGAGTATCATTAGGAACACTCCCCCTGCGATGGTTGACTGGACAGGGAAGAGGAGGTAGGATAGGTTACCGGTTGTGTGGATTATCATGGCAGCCAGTATGCTCCCTGTTGAATTGTAAACCCAGGTGTATATCACCGAGGCAGATATTATAAGGATCATGAAGCTCCAGAAGGGTACCTGTGACTGTATACTGCCCTGTATAAAGAACAGGGGTATGTGCCAGAGTCCCCAGATAATCCCAATTATTATTGCCGCGTAGATGGGGGAGTGCCTCTCCTGGAGCCTTGGAAGTGCATACCCCCTCCACCCGAATTCCTCCTGTAGGGGACCTCCAAGGAAGAATATGTAGAGGAACACCATGGGGACAAGCAGAGGGTTGGAGGTCCAGTAGAGGAAGGGCTGTGGGTCACCCCAGAGGACACCCAGATAAAGTGAAAGAGCCGTGATAGCCGGGAAGAGGAGGAGGATTATGGCCCACCAGATCCTCGGGAAATCACGTTTAATTCCCTTCTTCAGAAATGCGACAAGCTCATCCCGCCCCCCGTACCTGTAGGTCAGGATAACTGCAGCAAGGGTCGGCCCAAAGGCCGCAGGGTTATAGGGGCTTCTGAGAAAGGACTGAATGGGTTCAGGGAATGTGAAGCCATTTGAGATCATTGCAACCGGTATCCAGAGTATCCATGAAAACAGAAAGGTAACCATTAAAAAGTCTGATATACGCTCACTCTTCAATGCAATCTCCTCCTGGACTTAAAATGTCATCCATTAACAGAACAGGGTATCTCAGATCATCCTCAATAACGATACACATTATAGGTTCCACTGATACGGCATTTATAGTTTTTCCGGTTAAAGCAAAGGTTAACCTGAATACAGGTACAATAACCCTTCCACCCACGTTCAGGGCCTCAGCCGAATACGTGAAATCAACAATCTTCATTGACCACCACCACATGAAATTTCTGGAAACCAACAAAGCAATCAATAAATCCGCATAAATCTCACAAGTTCATTATAATTCCCTGAATCCCATAAAAAGGTCCCTGAGTGGCTTCCTAAGGAGAAGCATGGTAAAAACCAGGACAGGTTTCAGTGGCCTGATGCTCATTTCAAGTTCGATTTTTCCGTTTATATCCCCTCTGAGAAAATCCGGGATCGCATTTATTTCAATGTTCCTTAAGGAGGATGTCAGTGCTGAAATGGTCCATAGGTAACCTGTGATGATTGCGGTGTCAGATGCATCACCGGTTCCCACCGAAACTCTTATCTCGAGCCTCCTTATGGTTATGGAGGATATCATGGCCATTAACAGGTCCATTAGGTACCTCCTTGCCCTCCAGGTCCTTCTGAAAATCCTTTTCATGGCTGCAGGCTCCACTGCCTCCCCATCCCCCCTCTTACTTCCCCCATTAAAGCTTCTGGTTAAAATTCTAACCCTCCAGAGAGTGACCCATATTCTGAAGTCGGTTCTCCCCCCATCCCTGACAACCCTCAGGATAACAGTATACTTTGATATGAGGACCAGTAAAAAGGCTGCAAGTGAAAATGAGATGATTATGAGGAGGATCTTCATGGGCTATCTCATTCTTCGCTCTCAGTTTCAGGTTCCCTCTTATCTGAAATCTCCCGTATTATATCTGTAACGGTGGATCCAAGTTCCTGTATGATCCTCCCGGTGCTCCCTGATCTGAGGTCAATCACCCTAACACCCTCCGGGCCCTCAACCCCCTTAAGGAGGACTATCATGGCCACTGGTTCAGCTCCAGCAGCAGCACCTGCACCGCTTCCAGAGCCCCCCTCAGACTCAGAGGATGTTCCCTCACCCATACCGGCACCGAACCCGACACCCATCTTCATGAGTGGTATCAGAACCTTATCCTCTGTCTCGATGGACTCACCCACAAGGTTCTTCACATCCAGGAGCTTGCGGAGCTCCTCAACTGTTGTTTTAATTGGTTCTTCAATTTTCATTTTAAATCACATTACACTGTATGTATGTTCAACCATATCAGCCTTACCTAGATCAAAAAAACTTATATGTGCCCCTTTTAAAAATTATTAATATTGGAGACTGTAAGATGGATACGAAAATCGTTGCTTTAATTGCTGTGCTTCTCATTGAAGGTGTCTCAGCAGGTGTTTACCTCTTCACCCCAACAGGGAGCACATATAACATGGAACTTAAAGAAAATGAAAATTTGAGTGAGAAAAAAACAATACACCCGGTGCGGCCAAAATCATTGCAACCCAGATCGGTCTCAAGTCTGCAAAGCCAGGAATAAATGTCACCATTAAATGCAGGATAAAAAATAAAGGTACAGGACCAGCGAAGAACGTTACGATCGCATCACAGGACTTTGAAAGGTTCTTTGATGTTATAGGCGCAGGAAAAGAGGTGGAGTTCGAGGCAGAGATCTATACCCACCGAGGAAGAGATTAAAATTGAATTCGGAGAAGAAGCCAGACTAACCAGCCCATACTTCATAGGTGGTTTCGGCGTAACCTACACTGATTTAAGGGGAAAACACAGTTTAACTTCCAATCCAGTGGGGATACCCCTCCAGCTCTAATTATTTTGCAAATTCCAGTTCTCTGGAGATATCCCTCCAGATCTATTTATTTGTATACATTCTAAAATCAGGACCAAAATTTATTTTATAAAAAAGAAAGAACCCGTCAATTATATTAAAAGGAAATAATCAATCAGGTTTCTTGACAGGGAGCTGAACCTCTGTTAGAAGCTCCGATTCATCCACCTCCAGTGGACTGTTGAGGTAGACCTCAGTTACTGGGCCTGCAATTTCATAGCCATTTTCAGTGGCATAATCCATTAAAGCATGGATGGCAGGACCCACCTCACTGTATGGCCCCTCATGAAGTGTTGCAAGGACCCTGTGGGCAGGTAAGTTCTTTATCTTAATTTTTTCAGACGGCTCCGATTCACCTGCAATGGAGACCCCTATCTCATAGACTAGTTCATCCTCACTCACATCTTCTGGACTGTTATAGTAGGTCCCGTATACACGTCCCGTCATCTGCAGTCCATTCTCTATGACCCACTCTGCAACCTCAGCTATGTACTGGGGTATACGGTCATAGCTACCAGAACACTCCATGTAGGCAACCCGAACCCCTTCAACCATCTTCTCAGTTATCTTCATAAAAGACCTCCCCTTGAGTTATAGTTATGCATCAAATGATAAAAATTTATCTAAAATGTGTTACCAGTTCACATCCGGACAAGCACCACACCCCCAACAACCATTAACAACCCGATGGCCTTCGCCGCCGTTACCCTCTCACCCAGCAGGAAAGCCGCAACTATGAGGGTGAATATGGGGAAGGCCGCAACCACGGGTACAACTATTGATGCCTCCCCTGATTTGAGTGCATAGTAATAAAAGAGCTGTCCCAGGAGAGCTGCTGATATACCATCCAGTGCCAGGAAGAACCATCCCCTTGGACCCACATCTGAGAGAGCATCCATGCCCCCGCTGAACATCACCCATGAGAGCATGACCACTGTTATGACGGAACTTCTTATTGTAAGTGCTATTCCAGGGTTAACGCCCTCAAGCCCTATCTTGCTGAAAATTGGGGCCAGACCAAACATCAATGCTGCAAAGAGCGCGAATACCAGGTAGTTCAATACATCACCTCTGAGGATATGTAACTCAAAGATATGTTGAATTTTTCCAATAAAATAATTTTAAGGAAAAGTCTTGATGGGTAAAAACAGTACAGAATTACGGAAAAAATCAAAAGGGGATCATGACTTCATTAGAAGTCCATCATCAATATTTATCTGCTCCCCCAACAATATGTTGATGTGTGGTGTGAAAATGATACTTATAGTCGGCGGAGCAGGTTATATCGGTTCACATGTCAATAAGTTCCTCTCAGAGAGGGGATATGAAACCTTCATCCTGGATAACCTTACAAAGGGGCACAGGGAAGCTGTAAGGTGGGGCAAATTCATTGAGGGTGACCTGGGCAACAGAAAACTCCTTGGGAGGATCTTCACTGAATACGATGTTGAGGCAGTGATGCACTTTGCTGCTTTCACAGATGTGGGTGAATCTGTGCAGAAACCAGGAGACTACTACAGAAACAATGTGATGAACACCCTGAACCTCCTTGATTCCATGCTGGAGAATGGTGTCAGCCGGTTCATATTCTCATCAACATGTGCAGTCTACGGCAACCCATCTGAAATCCCGATAACCGAAAAACACCCCCTCAACCCCATAAGCCCCTACGGAAGGTCCAAGCTCATGGTTGAGGAGATACTGAGGGACTACAACGATGCATATGGCCTCAGCTATGTATCACTCCGTTACTTCAACGCAGCAGGCGCCGACCCTGAAGGAGAGATTGGTGAGCTCCACGAGCCTGAAACACACCTCATACCCATAGTACTGGACGCCGCGATGGGTCTGAGGGACTCTGTGAGGATCTTCGGGACAGACTACCCCACACCCGACGGGACATGCATAAGGGACTACATACACGTTATGGACCTTGCAGACGCCCACTGGAGGGCCCTTGAATACCTTGAAGGTGAAAGGAGTGGAGTGTTCAACCTTGGAAACGGGAACGGGTTCTCTGTGAGAGAGGTCATAGAAACCTGTGGAGAGGTTACAGGTGCAAGTATAAATGTTGTGGAGGATGAAAGAAGACCTGGAGACCCACCAGAACTTGTTGGAAGTTCAGAAAGGGCACGTAAAATCCTTGGTTGGAGACCCATTTTCACTGAACTTGAGGAAATCATCAAAACCGCATGGAAGTGGCATAGAACCGCAAAAAAATGATTTTGGTATGTCCATATATACTCAGGTGATGGAGATGAAAATTACTGTAACAGGGGATATAACAGTTGACTGGATCCAGTGGCCTGTCAAGCAGGACGCTGGGGGTTCCATGTTCAACTGGAAAACCCATCTGGGTTTCAAGAGACGGGCACTCGAGGGAGGCGCCCTACTCACTGCCAGGATGCTCAGCAGCCTTACAGATGTCAACCACCCCTCACTATCGTGCAGCCCTGAAAAAACAGATCCTTCAGAGTTCATACACTCGTTTGCAGAGTTAAAACCCACAGGTAACGGTTACCACGTGAAGAGGTTTATGGGCTACACCGGACCCGATGATGGTCTCCCCTCGATGCCATTCAGATTCAGGGACAAGGATACAGATATTGTCGTCATCGATGATGCGGGAAATGGTTTCAGGGAAATGAAGGAAAAATGGCCCTCATCCATAATTGATGGTGACCCAACCACAGTACTCAAAATGTCATCACCCCTATTCAGCGGAAGCCTCTGGGAGCATCTCATTGAAAGGCAGCGTAAAAACATTATCCTCCTAATAAACATGGAGGACCTCAGGGAGTACGGTGCCAATATAAGCAGGAGACTCTCCTGGGAGAGGACAGCAGAGGACTTCATGTGGCAGATGAGGAACAACCCCACACTTAAGGACATACAGGACCTCAGGATTATCGTTCGTGTGGGCTTGGAAGGCGCCATATACTATAACAGGGGTGACGCCAGGTTATTCTACCACCCCCAGATATTTGAGGGTAACCTCGTCGAAAGGGCCCCTGGTAAAATGCAGGGATGTGGATGTGCATTCACAGCAGGATTCACAGCCTCACTGAGCAGAGGACTTGAAATTGATGAATCCGTGAGAAAAGGCATGGCTGCTGCCGCTGAACTCCTTTCTATCGGGTTTTCTGAGGAACCAGACTACCCCGTAGGTGATATATTCCGTTCAGAAGGGGATGATATCGGTGCCGTTGACATACCCCACCACTCAAGGGGCCTCTGGACAATCGCTGACTCACCACCACTATTTGATATAGAGGCTGTGTCAAGGTACATCGTGATAAACGGTTACAGAAGAAGAAAGTGCCCTCTTCCTGTTGCACACTTTGGTAAACTCATAACGGCCGATCGAAGGGAAATTGAGGGTTATCAGAGTATAAGGAATATTCTGATGGAATACATGAAAAATGAGAAGCCTGAAAGACCCCTCTGTATTGGGGTTTTTGGTCCTCCAGGGGCCGGTAAGTCATTTGCTGTGAGCCAGCTGGCTGCAAGTGTGGATCCTGAGAAAATAAAACCCCTGAACTTCAACATATCCCAGTTCAGGGACGAAGATGACCTCATAGACGCTTTCCATCAGATAAGGGATGTGGTTCTTGAGGGTATGGTTCCCCAAGCATTTTTTGATGAATTCGACTCACCCATGGGTGGTAAAAGGCTTGGATGGATCAGGTACTTCCTGGCACCCATGCAGGACGGGGAGTTCAGGGAAGGGGACAGCATGCACCCCCTGGGTAAATCCATACTTGTATTTGCAGGTGGTACAAGCAGCACATTCCAGGAGTTCGAGTCACAGGACCCTGAAATTCTCAGGGAAGCCAAGGTGAGGGACTTCATAAGCAGACTCCGTGGCTATGTGAATATCATCGGTCCCGATCCACAGCACAGGCGAGACAAATTTTTTATGCTGAGGAGGGCAATACTCTTAAGATCCATGTTTGAGAGGAAGACCCCACACCTCTTTGATGGGGACGGCCGCCTCAGGATCGATGATGGGGTGCTGAACGCATTCCTCAGGATCCCAGAGTACAGGCATGGGGTGAGGTCAATGGAGGCCATACTCGAGATGAGCATACTGCAGGACGTTAAGAAGTTCGAGAAGGCTTCCCTTCCATCAGCTGGACAGCTCGACCTTCATGTTGATGGGGAACTCTTTCAGAGGATGGCCATGAAGAACTAGGTGGTAACTTGGAGAGGCGAAGGATTCTCAGACCAGAGGATTACATTGACAAAATCAGGTACCTGAATCTAAGGGCCGAAGAGTACGCAGAGGCAGGAGACGTCAAGAAAACTGCCGATACACTTTTCAAAATGGGAAGGGAATACCATAAACTTCAGAAAACTGATCTTGCCCTTGAGAGTTACAAGAATGCCCTTGAACTCTACAGGGAGGAAGACGACCCACGTGAGGCCGATGTATCATTCTGCATGGGTAAGATTTATGAGAGGAAGGGTAAGCTGAAGAAGGCAGGGTGGTTCTACAACCTTGCAGCGTCAGGCTTCAGAAAGGCTAAGGATCTCAAAAATGAATCAGAGGCCGTTCTACACAGCGCAAGGATTCTTGAAAGGCTCGGCAAGCATGATGAGGCCATTGATGCATATAAACGCTATAATGAGATCTGCCTCAGGAACCAGGAGAAGGTCAAGGTGCTTGTTGCATATGCAAAGATGAAGGAGCTGGAGGAAGAGCTCAAAGATGAGTTCCTCAGGTACAACACCTCGGTGCTCCTCCTCTACCTCTCCATCCTTGTTATTGCAGAGTACACAACAACCTTTATAAGCATGAAGCTGGGCCTTGTGATTCACACAGCGCTTCTCTTCGCCCTCTTTATCCACTCATCACTCTCAAAGAAAAAGATGAAGGTTCTCCTTGCCGCCATGATGATGCTTCCCCTCATAAGGATCGTGGGACTCTCAATGCCCCTCACAGTTGTAAAGCACCTCTACTGGTACATCATAATAGCAGTTCCACTTTTTGCAGCATCAGCAGCCCTCATGAGAACCCAGAACCTCACAAGGTACGACGCCGGATTGAACTTAAGAAAGTTGCGGTGGCAGGTTGCAGTTGCATTCACAGGTTTTCCAATGGGATACATTGAATACCAGATACTCAGACCAGATGCCCTCATCCCTCATCTCTCAGTTCAGAATTTTATTCTGGGCTTTTCTGTTATTCTCATAGGGACTGGGCTTGCTGAGGAACTCCTTTTCAGGGGTATTGTTCAGAGGAACGCCGAAGATGTTATGGGGAAGCTTCCGGGACTCCTGTATGCATCACTCCTATTTACAGCACTTCACGTGGGCTGGAAATCCGTTTACGACCTTATATTTGTGTTCAGCGTTGCAGTGGTCTATGGTCTTGCATTCCAGAGAACAAGGAGTATCGCAGGTATAACGGTATCACACGGGATATCAAATTCCATACTCTTCCTTGTAATGCCATTTCTATGAGTAAAAAAGACCAAAAAATTATATTTTTTAGTATCTGGAAATGAGGTCCCTCAGATAATCAACCAGTTCAGGCCTTATCTCATCATCCCTCATGGCAAATTCAAGGGATGTTTTAAGCCAGTCCACCCTGTTACCTATATCATAGGTTCTGCCCCTGAAGAGACAGCCATAAACTGTTTTAAGTTCCCTCATGGCATCCGTTAGCTGGATTTCACCCCCAAATCCTGGGGGAACATTCTCTATGTGATCAAATATTTCACTCTCAAGGACGTACCTTCCCATTATGGCAAGATTCGATGGAGCCTCACTGATAGGGGGTTTTTCGACCATATCATCTATCCTGTAGATTCCAGCACTGATCTCCTTTCCATCAATGATACCATACCTTTCAACCTTATCTCTTGGAACCTCCTCAACGGCAATGGCAGAGGCACCGTAACTTTCATATATATCCATGAGCTGACGGGTGCATGGGACATCAGACGATGAGGTTATTGTATCACCAAGGAGGACCGCAAAGGCGTCCTCACCATCTATGTGTTTTCTTGCACAGTATATTGCATCCCCTAGACCCTTCTGCTCCTTCTGCCTCACAAAGTATATGTCTGCAAGGTCTGAGATGGCCTCAACCTCGTCAAGGTACTCCTTTTTGTTGTTCTTCCTGAGGAAGTATTCAAGTTCAAAGGACCTGTCAAAGTGGTCCTCGATTGACCTCTTACCTTTACCTGTTATTATGAGGATATCGTCTATGCCTGAAGCCACAGCTTCCTCCACAACGTACTGGATTGTTGGTTTATCAAATACCGGTAACATCTCCTTGGGCTGTGCCTTGGTTGCAGGAAGAAAACGGGTCCCAAGACCAGCTGCTGGTATAACTGCCTTCATGAAAAAACCTCCATTAATTAAAAAAAAGAAAAAAGTTTTTTTAACCACCCGCTGCAAGTGTGCATAGAACCGGAGGTGCTAGCTGTGTTATTGTAACGGTTCCGTCTGCGTTTACTGTGATAAGAAGTTCAACATACACTGACCTTATACCCTTGAGGAACTCAGCACCTTTTGTAGGATCCTGTGTCACGTTAACCTGGTTTGATGTTATGCTGGATAATGGATAGAATACGTGTGAAGCTGTGAGGAGATAAGCATTTGTCTCATCAGATATTTTGTCCTCTGTACCTGCATTGACTGTCATGTTGAGTGTTGCGTTTCCTGTTTTGTTTCCGTGCGGATCAAGCCACATTTTCATGGTGAATGTTGTTCCGGCAGGTAATGATCCATTGTAGCCAAGTTCCTTTGATAGGTCCACTGAGACCTTTCCGCCGGGCTGGGTCCATGAGTCAATGTAGATGTTTGTAAGTGACCCGTCGGCCTTCGATATGTTCTCCACCACTGCCACAGCATGTACCTGGTGGTCAGTAGCGTGGTTGCTCATTGCAAGAAGTGTGTTGCCTGCTGCGGGGGGTGCCACTGTTGGATTCCTGGTCATAAGGACCGCCGCGCCCACTATGACAAGAATAGCCACAATTACCAGTATTAAAGCGTTTCTGTTCATCTTAACCCCCCTTAGACTATTGTTAGAACCCTGTATATTACGATAGCTGCGAATACTATGAGTAGCGGCAGGATTGCCACGTTAGATCCTGATACCATAGCCTTTATTGTTTCGTTTCCTGTTTCATCCGAGCTTAGAATCTCTTTGAGAGCCAGGAAACCTATCAGTGCAATCACTGCTATTATACTGTATGTCATTACATCAGCGGTGGTTACGGTGGTGGTTGTTGTCGTTGTGACTGTAGAAATCATTTCTAACCTCCACTTAATCTCTTTCTTACTGACAACTAATAAAGTTTTCTGTACAGTTAATATCTTAACTCAACTGAAAGTATGACTCAAAATTTTTAATTTTTAAGTTTTCCATAAGCTTATACTCACCGTGGAAGTGTGACCCCAAATCTTTCCTCCAGAAGATCTCTGAATGTCTCAGCATCAATTCCATATAGCTTCAAGGTTTTATGTCGGCTTTTATGACCTGATAATATCTCGGCGTTGGTGTTAAAGGCAGATGAAAATTCCTTTATTAACTCCCTGTTGGCCCTCCCCTTCTCTGGGGGTGCCCTGATCTTAACCTCAATTCTCTTCCTCCATTCATTGTAAGATCTGACCTCGAATCTTCCTGAAGCAGGGGATACTTCAATATCCACCAGAAGATCCTCACCCGCTTCTCTAAGACAGGGCAAAAATAATCACCTCCATTGATTCTGAAGCTGCACTCATAAAGGATTTCTTTTTACTGCCTACTTAAAGAATGATCGCCTCTCCCTCCCCATCATACCGCAAAGTTTAAATAGTAAAACATAGATACTTTGTTCCACTCCCCGTTAAGCACTGATTTTTCCCATGCAGGGGTGGTCGAGCGGTCAAAGGCGCTAGGTTGAGGGCCTAGTGGGGGAGTCCCTTCGCGGGTTCGAATCCCGTCCCCTGCACTCTTATCTCATGATTATCACTTTAAAATTCCATTACATGAAAAAGTGGCAATTGTTGAAAAACAATCAGAACTAATCAGAATCATCATATTCAACTATTATTTCAACAGTGAGGTCCTTGCCCTCCATTAGATCCCTCACTAACCTTCTGTCAAGGTCGCATGCAGCCTTATCAGCCCCTATCATGAGTGTTCTGCCACAGATGTAATTGCTTTTACGGCACACAATATCCGTTGGGTGATCCAGTGTGAGGTCAGGGTGTCCGTAACCACTTATTTCATCAAAACCGTTTTCAGTGCGCAGCACTACCCTCACACGTGATGATTCCCTTGCTATGGCAGACCTCACCTCATCGGGGATTGTCGAAACAGAATCCGATGATGAAACACCTATTATGCAGTCTGCGGTTTTACCTATTTCAGGGTCAGCTGTGACCTCAAGGGTTGTCCTGTGCTCCGCGGTAACGTTGGGGTGACCCTTCGCCCTCAGAGTGTATCTGACCTCAGCCATTCCACCACCATGTGAACGTGAGGTCCCTGCAGGGCCCCACAAAAAAAGTTCAAATGGCAAAATTTACTACTCTGCCTTGGTACCTCCCCATAGGGCTACAAGCCCAACAATAATTTTAAGGGCAGCGTGCCATACCGGGTCCCTGAGAGCCGGGTATGGGATCCCAAGGTAACCCAGTATACCCATAACTACAAGTATTATACCAATTATGTAAAGCAACCATTTTGCCACTGCCATGATATCACCCCCAATACCTGGGTGCCCTGCAGAAACCAGAATATAATTAAAGTATGAAAAAATATAAATTTTACTAAAAATTTCTTGCAATGATAATAACAGATGGATTTATTACTGTGACATTGAATGAGAGCTGTTAATTGATACTATGAATATTAAAATTATTATGGAATTCCCATGAAAGGTACCTACTGTCTTATTATAAGGTGCGGTGGAACTGAAACCATGATTGGAAGCCTCGGTATGATAAGATTTCCTCCAGGCTACTACGTGTATGTTGGATCGGGGTTCGGTTCACTGGAGGCCAGAATAAGAAGGCATCTGAGGGCTGAAAAGAGGATGAGATGGCACATAGACCACCTCTTAAGTGATGCAGAGGTTGTGTCAGTTTTCTATTCTACAGATAAGAGGAGACTTGAATGTGCAGTTTCAGAAAAACTTGAGGGAGATCTCTCTGTGAAGGGTTTCGGATGCTCTGACTGCAGATGCAGGTCACACCTCCACCACTTCGAAACAAGGAAGGAAGCTGAAAAGGCCGTTGAAAAGGCTTTCAGGGAGCTTGGTGCTGAAATGAAAAAATGGGATGAAATTTAGGATCCCAATAGCTTCACTCCAGCCCCCAGCATAAGGGCTCCGAATATGATTTTGAGGGCCGCGTGCCACCCTGGTTCAGATCCAAGGGTGCTCGCCGGGTAAAGTGCCCAGACTCCCATGAGAACTATCACTGCCCCCACCATAAGGTGGAAGAGGCCGAGCTGCACATACCTTTCCATGTCAATCATCTCCTTTGAAGTTTCTAAAGAACTCCTCAAACTCCTCAGGGTCCATGGGTTTAGGTGCCGAGAATTCAGTGTTAAGGTAAACCTCCTCTGCAAGTTTTCTGTAAACCTCTGCCTGTTCAGATTCAGGGAACTTCTCAATAACGGTCTTTGCCTCAATTTCACTCTCCTGGACAAGGGGGCTTCTTGGAACCACCCCAATAACACGTGAACCTATCCTTGAGGCGAATTCAGAGACAATTTCAACCTCATTTCTGATGCCACGGCAGTTACAGATGACACCGCCAAGTTTACCCCTCAGTTTCTTTATGCCCCTTGCAATGTTGTTTGCCGCATAAAGGGACATGTACTCCCCTGAAGTTACTATATAGACCTCATCTGCAAATTCCTCACGTAGTGGCACCGCGAATCCCCCGCAGACCACGTCCCCGAGCACATCGTATATGATGACATCAATCTCCTCCTCGAATACTCCAAGTTTTTCAAGGAGGTTCATTGCAACGATCACACCCCTCCCTGCGCATCCAACACCGGGTTCAGGGCCCCCTGACTCCACACACCTGACACCGCCAAAGCCCTCATGGATAACCTCAGAGGCGTCAGGTTTACGGTTCTCCTTGAGGATATCAAGTACCGCAGGGAGCCTTTCACCGTAGAGTGTCCTCGTTGTATCTGCCTTTGGATCACAGCCTATAACGAGTACCCTGTACTTGGAGGAATAGGCGGCAGCCATATTCGATACAATCGTGGACTTCCCTATACCACCCTTACCATAGATTGCTATCCGCTTCATTGAGACACCGGCTCAGATTTCATCACTTAACAAATGCGCCTATTATATCGCCCCTTGTTATGATACCCACCAGTTCACCGTCCTCAACCACAGGAAGCCTCTTTACATCATGCCGGTCCATGAGTTCCGCCGCATCAGAGATGGATGCATCAGGGTGCACCGTTACAACCCTATCACTCATTATCTCCTCCACAAGCATCATGGCCGCCTTCCTGATACCCTTTGCTATTTCATCGTATTCATGTTTCATCCTAACTGGAAGCTCAAGCAGGTCCAGGGGGGATGGCATGAGGAGGTTCAGGCTGGGTGAATGGACCTCAATCAGCCTCATTATATCACCCTCACTGATAACACCCACGAGTTTACCCTCATCATCAACAACAGGGGCCCCGCTGATCCTGTTCTCCCTCAGTACACGTGCAGCATCATGTATCTTACTGTTCCTATTAACTGTTATTACATCGGTCTGCATGGCATCCTTTACCCTTATCATTAACTCACCCCTCTTTAATATGTGGAGCATCACTTTTAAAAATAACAGTTACTGAGGCATTCCATGAAAATAAGAGGATAGAGCCGTAACCCTGTTCCCAGATTAGAGGAGTACATCAAAGACATTTAATGCACGGAAAGCATACCGGAATCACCAGCACAGTCACGCCCACCAAAGAAATGATTCTGAACCCTGATAACATCAACCCCTTCTAACCCTGCGGTATACAAGGTCCCCCGGGCGGACCCTATCCTCCACTAGGATACCAGCCCTGCCAGATTCAACCCTCTCCACGGGGTCGCCATCAACCTGAAGGGATTCAACACGCTGTATGAGGGCCCCCGTTGTTCTACCCTGTATTATGATCTCATCTCCAACCTCAAGTGGTCTCCACAGTCTCACCTCAGCGGCCCCCACCTTCCTGTAGTAGTTAACAACCTCCCCCACATCCTGCTTCACATAAGTGGATACATTACCACTGCTACAGGTATCTGGCTCAGAGAAGTAAAAACCGGTGCCAAAGCCCCGGTTAAAGACACCCTCGAGTCTCTCAAGCCACCGGGAATCAAAGCTCCAATCACCTGAAAGGTAAGTGTCAATGGCCTCCCGGTAGACTGAGGTAACGGTTGCAACGTAATCCGCTGCCCTTCCACGTCCCTCTATCTTGAGGGCGTCGACACCGGCATCAAGGAGTTCAGGTATATGTTCAACCATACACAGATCCCGGGGACTCAGAATGTAACTCCTTATATCACCGCCAGGGGTCACCTCAAGGTCGAATTCCTCATCCTCAGATACCAGCCTCCACCTCTTCCTGCATGGCTGAAGGCAATCACCGCAGTTGGCGCTTCTACCATAAAGGTATGAGCTGAGGTAGCATCTACCTGATATTGCTGTGCAGAGGGCACCATGGACAAAAACCTCGGTTTCAATGGGTGATTCTGCCGCAATGCTGGCGATTTCACGAAGGGAGAGCTCCCTGGATAGTATGGCCCTGCTGGCGCCCATCTCCCCCAGTATCCTCAGCGTCCTCGTATTTGTGACATTCGCCTGTACACTGACATGGACGTCCAGGCCGCATTCAGATGCAAGCTCCACAGCTGCAAGGTCGGAGGCTATCACCGCATCAGCACCCGCAGAGTAAAGCTCAGGGAATAATTTCTCGAGTTTCTCAATATCAGAGTCCCTGAGGGCCGTGTTTGTGCATACATAGAGTCCTGCATCGTAGCTGTGGGCTATCTCCACTGCCTCAACGACTTCACCGATACTGAAATTACCCGCCCTTGCCCTCATGTTACAGCCCTCAAGGCCCACGTAAACCGCATCAGCACCCGACTTAAGGGCTGCCATCAGGGATGGGAAGTCACCTGCAGGTGATAGAAGCTCAGGCATTTAGATCACGCTGAAGGATTTATTGAAACAGAAAAAGTGAAATCAGACATCATGTCCACGTTAAATCTTTTTATGCTTAACTAGAGGCAGGACCTCAGTGCCTCATATTCCTCTATATCGGAGGGGAGAGGTGTCGGGTAGTCCCCGTCCAGGCAACCCGTGCACAGGAAACCCTTCTTGATACCTATGGATTCAACGAGTGCCTCAATACTCAGGTAACCCAGGGACTCAACCCCTATTATCTTCCTTATCTCCTCAACATCCCTGCTCGATGCTATAAGCTCCTTCTTGGTTGCCATGGCTATACCATAGTAGCAGGGGGACTTTATGGGTGGGCATCCTATACGTAGGTGTATCTCCTCTGCCCCCGCATCCCTGATTATATCGATGAGTGCCCTGGAGGTCGTTCCCCTCACTATGCTGTCATCGATGAGCACTATCCGCTTACCCTCAAGCTCAGACCTTATGGGGTTCATCTTGAGTCTAACCGCTGTTTCGCGTTCCTCCTGTGTGGGCATTATGAACGTGCGGCCAACGTACCTGTTCTTTATGAGCCCCTCACCGTAGGGTATCCCTGAAGCGCGGGAGTAGCCTATGGCCGCCGGGATGGAGGAGTCAGGTACCGGTACAACCACATCGGCATCGGCGGGGTGTTCACGGTAGAGGGCCTCCCCTATACTGAGCCTGACTCTGTAGACGTTCCGGCCGTCTATGACACTGTCGGGTCTTGCAAAGTAGACGTACTCAAACATGCAGTGGGCCCTCCTGGTGTTGGGTGCGTTGGCAACCCAGTAGGACTTGCCCCTGTTGAGGTGCAGTATCTCCCCTGGCTGAACATCCCTCACATGCTCAGCTCCTATAACATCAAAGGCCACGGTTTCAGAGGCAACCATCTGGGTGTTTCCCTTCCTTGCAAATGCCAGGGGCTTTATACCAACAGGGTCCCTTATGACATAGAGGTCCCCATTGAAGAGGACTACGAGGGAGTAGGACCCGACAAGCTGCTCTGAAACCCTCTTTATGGCACCTATCATGTTGGGTTTTTTTCCATATTCCCTGCTCAGAAGGTGACATATCACCTCTGAATCTGTGGTTGATATGAATGAGTGGCCCTCATCCTCCAGTTCATCCCGAAGTTCCATTGAATTTATTATGTCACCGTTGTGGGCTATGGCGATTTTACCTCCCTGGAATTCGCTCCAGAATGGCTGGGAATTCTCAATTCTGGATTCACCAGTGGTTGAATAACGAACATGACCTATACCGACATTCCCCTCGAGTTCATCCAGTTTTTCAGGGCTGAAGACGTCACAGACAAGTCCCATGCCCCTGTGGGTCAGCATGTCGCTTCCGTTGAACGTTGAGATCCCTGCGGATTCCTGTCCCCTGTGCTGGAGGGCATAGAGTGCATAGTAGATCTGGGAGGCCACATTGATGTTTTTATCCTGTGAGTAAATCCCTACAATACCACATTTGTCTCTCACTTCAGATTCTCCCAACAAGAAGGTTTTAAGTTCCCGGGTCTAGGATGATTCATCATCGGTTTCAGTGAAGACCAGAGCCGATTTAACTATTTTAAGCCACTCAACAGCATCCTCCCTTGATGGTGCCGCGATAAAGCCCTGGCCAAGGATTATGCCTTCAGGTTTGATGTGATCAGTTACAAAATAAATCTTCTCAGGGTCATCTGGTTCCTCTCCAAAGGTTTCTCTCCAGAGTTCCCCTATTGAGAAGGTCTCAAGTAGTTCCTTATCTTCAATTTCAGAAAAACGAGTTTTGAGTCGGGAATAATCCTCCTCGAGGGCCTTTGATTTCTCCTCGAGGACCTTTATCTCCTCTTTTAGGGATTCCGCTTCCCTCTCACCATCCTCAACTTTGCTGAGGAGTTTAATATTTTCATCCCTGAGGGTACTGTTTTCGGCTACCAGTTCATTAAGCCTTTCCTGACACTCTTCAAGGCTTTCCTTTATGTTCCTCAGATTTTTCACACTTGAGAGTGTCTGGAGTCCGGCCCTTATGATGGCGTTTTCTATTTCCTCCCTTATGATGTCAGGGTCGAGGTACTCGACGTCATGACCGTAGGGGAGTTTCATCCTCTCAATATGTCCAACGTGACCCTTAAGGGCTTCACGGAATTTATCAGCAAGTTCACGCCCTGTCTGGTCAACATCAGTGGCTATGAGGACAATATCCGCACCCTCAACAGCCCTCATGGCGATTTCAAGGCTTGTTGTTGGCACTATGGATGATATGGTTATATGGTACTTGGCGCCGAGGGATACCTTCTGAAGTGCCCTTGAAACACTCTCAACGTCGGAGGCTCCCTCAACAATTATCCGCACATCAACAGGGCCCTTATTGTCCATTTATTTCAACCTTTGGCCTGTAATTTTTTTATTCTGCCAGCTGTAACGCCTTATACGGCGTGATTTCCCGAAGCCGCATGCTGCACATACCTTCTTACGGACGTGGTATGAGTTCTTACCGCAGCGCCTGCACCTTATATGGAGATTCTTGTTACGCTTACCAAATGATGGAGTACCTTTCATGTTTTAATCCTCCTGAAAATCAGTTAAAACTTGTCAATTTAATATAATATATCCTTCATTTATTCATATATAAATCAAAGCTGTATTCCCGAATTACCCTATGGGGATATATAGACTATGTTATCTCCACGTATAAGGACGGTACCCAGTCTCCTTGTGACCTCTCCGTCCTCCAGTTCCTCTGCATCATTCAGCACGAGGTTCATATGGAGATCAAAGCTTTTTAAAACTCCTCTAAATTCCCTATCACCCTTAAGTTTAATGATCACAGGGGAATTCAGTGAATTGCCCAAAGCATCAAGTGGTCTCTGTACGTTAACTCTCTGTGAACTCACATCTATCACCTATCCTAAATTAAAATATGGTCAGATTATATTTAAATCTAACTAACAAGCCAGAATCTTCCAGTCAGATACTCCATTTTTCTATTTTACTAATATATAAGTTTTCTCACAACGATAATAGGCAGAAATCCTCCCCTTTAAAATAAGATGATAAAGGGTAAACTGGTTTAATGGATTAGAACATAATAAAATACAGTCCTCATGAAATTTCCAGGGTGTGAATGTGAAGATCAAAAAGAGGTACCATATAAAGAAAAAGAGAATGAAGGAGATTCTTAATCAGATAGGGGAGTGCTCCCCTATCATACCCAGAAAGGCCACCTTTGAGATAATAGAGACAGATAAAAACGACATAATCCTCGTCAATGGAGAGCCCCTCCTCATGTTGATGGACGAAAGGGTCGTTCCCACCCTGAGGGGAGCCATCAATATGAAGAAAATAGAGAAGGGCTATGTGGTGGTTGATATGGGGGCCGTGAGGTTCCTTGCAAACGGGGCCGATGTGATGAGTCCGGGTATAGTTGATGCTGACCCTGAAATTGAGAGAGATGACATCGTCATCGTGGTGGACGAAAAACACCGAAAACCCCTCGCAGTGGGAATAAGCCTCATAAGCGGACCTGAAATGATAGAAAATGACTCTGGAAAGGCCATCAAAACCATCCACCATATTGGAGATGCAATATGGAACCTTGAGGTGTGAAGGGTGGTTGAACTCAACCTTGATGCAGGTAACGTAATCTCAGGGGATGTCCACAGGGTGGGTATACTCGCCCTGGGGTCACACCTTGAGAACCACGGCCCGGCACTCCCCATAGACACCGATGCCAAGATAGCATCCTACGTGGCCCTGGAGGCCTCTCTCAGAACAGGGGCGAAGTTCCTGGGGATAATCTACGGTGCAACCGAATTTCCATACGTTAAGCATGGCATCCACATTGAGAGGGATGAACTCCTGGAAGGCGACCTCAAACCGGTTCTGAGAAAGGCCAGGAAACGCCTGAACATCGACGCTGCTGTTATCGTAAATGGTCATGGCGGAAATCAGCTTGAGGACTGCATTGATGATCTCATGGATGAACTTGACATGGAGATCATATGGAATAACAGGATCGTTGAGATTGAGGGTCCCCACGCAGGAAGCGGTGAGGTGTCCGCTGGAATAATACTGGGCATAGCGGACCTCACGAAACTCGGGGAATGCAGACCAGAAATCTATCCTGAAATAGGAATGATAGGCCTCAGAGAGGCCAGGGAGGCCAATAAGGGGATTGATAGAGCCGCAAGAATCTGTGAAAAGGAGGGCATAAACCCTGACCCTGTTCTTGGCCAGAGAATACTTGATGATGCCATCGAGAGTGTCGTATCCGATGTCAGGGAGCTCCTGGATACGCTACCATAAATGGCTTCATATAATTCTTAATGATGATAAATTTAACAAAAACCGGCCGGAGGGTGCTTGAGGAGAGGTACCTCCTGAAGAATGAAAGGGGTAAGGTTGTAGAGACCCCTGAGGAAATGTTAAGGAGGGTTGCCCGGGCAGTTGCATCTGCAGATGAGATTTATGGTTTCAACAGACATAGGGCAGAGGAACTCTTCTATTCGGTTATGCGAAATCTTGAGTTCCTCCCGAATTCACCCACACTCATGAATGCAGGTACGCCGATAAATCAGCTCTCAGCATGTTTCGTTCTCCCTGTTGATGATTCAATTGAGAGCATATTTGAATCCCTCAGGAACATGGCAATAATCCACAAATCAGGTGGGGGCGTTGGATTCTCATTTTCCAGACTCAGACCAGAGGGTGACACCGTTGCATCAACGATGGGTGTGGCTTCAGGTCCCGTATCATTCATGAGGATATTTGACGTTGCAGTTGAGGTTATAAAGCAGGGTGGACGGAGACGCGGGGCAAATATGGGGGTGCTCCATGTCAGCCACCCCGACATATTCAAATTTATAGATGCCAAGACATCAGAGGGTCCCCTCAGAAACTTCAACCTCTCTGTTTCGGTCCCTGACAGGTTCATGGAGGACGGAAAGATTGACCTCATAAACCCCAGAACCGGTGAAACCGTTGACTCAGTTCCCTCCATGGGGATATTCAGGAGGATTGTAAAGGCAGCGTGGAGATCAGGGGACCCCGGCATGATATTCGAGGACAGGATAAACCAGTACAACCCGACACCCTCCCTTGGAAGGATAGAGGCAACTAACCCATGCATATCCCGTGATGCGCTCATAATGACCTCAGAGGGACCAGTTCCAGTAAAGGAACTGGAGGGCAGAGCATTCATGGCGGTTGTCAATGGCTCAGAGTATCTCTCCACTTCAGGTTTCTTTAAAACAGGTTACAGAGAGGTTTTTGAGCTCAGAACCAGGGAAGGTTACAGTTTAAAGTTGACCCATGATCACCCGGTGCTCGTAATGGAAGATAAACCAGTGTGGAAGGCCGCCTCTGACCTTGAAAGGGGTGATATGCTTGTTATGGATTCAGGGAGCAGTTTTAACTCAGGGGAGAGATTCTCCACCTTTCTTTCCCTTAAAAGTAAGGGTTATGAGGATGTATACGACGCAAGTGTTGCAGGTGCAAATGCCTTCACTGCCAACGGTTTCATTGTGCACAACTGCGGTGAGCAGCCCCTCCTCCCCTATGAGTCATGTAACCTCGGCTCAATCAACCTCTCATTAATGGTGTCAGCTTCAGGTGTGAACTGGGAAAGACTCAGAAGAACCGTCCATACGGCGGTGCACTTCCTTGACAACGTCATAGACGTCAACAACTACCCGCTACCAGAGGTCAGGGAGATGACACTCAGGACAAGGAAGATCGGCCTTGGCGTCATGGGATTCGCTGATATGCTCATAAAGCTGGGTGTCCCCTACAATTCAGGGGAGGCCCTTGGGGTGGCTGAGCGGATCATGTCCTTCATAGAGTGTGAAGCGAGGAGAGCCTCATCGAATCTTGCAGATGAAAGGGGATCGTTCCCTGCATTTTCAGGAAGCAGGTGGGATGAAATGGGCTTTGAGGGGATGAGAAACGCCACACTGACAACCATTGCACCCACAGGCTCCCTCAGCATAATAGCAGGTACAAGTAGCGGGATCGAACCCCTATTCGCGGTTTCATTCACAAGAAACATTCTGGGCAGAAAATTCACCGAAACCAATCCCCTTTTTGAAAGAATCGCCAGGGGGCAGCTGAAAAGGGATACACTTGAAATGATAATGTCAAAGGGAAATCTGGAGGGAGTGTCAGGGGTTCCAGATAAAATCAGGAGGCTCTTTGTAACCGCCCATGAGATCGACCCTGTCTTTCATGTTAGGATGCAGGCCGCCTTCCAGCGCCATGTGGATAACGCCGTCTCAAAAACCGTTAATCTGCCGCCTGATGCATCCATAAAGGACGCTGAGAGGGTATTCAGAGCAGCATATGAACTGGGGTGCAAGGGCATCACCATCTACAGGTATGGAAGCAAAATGAATGAGGTTCTGAGGTTTCCTGAATATGCAGGGTCATGCCGGGATATGAGCTGCCCCAATTGAATATTATATGGAGGAGTTCAAGGTGATAAAATGGACACCATATGACCTTGAATCCTCCATTATCTGATCTTTAAATCGTGCCTTATAAATTTATAATATCCATAGATCCTATGGAAGAATCAAAGTAATTATAATATCCATAGATCCTATGGAAGAATCAAAGTAATTATAATATCCATAGATCCTATGGAAGAATCAAAGTCGGCCCCTCTCAATTCCCCTTATAAGTCTGGAGGATTCCCTTACAGCGCCGCTCTTTTTGAAAGCCCCTGCAATCCTCCTCACAGCCTCAAGCATTCTCACGACCGAATCAAGCCAGCTGAAGATGTCACCAGGGTATGTCTGCACATGATACTTTGATAGTAATTGTTTGCTTATATCAGCTGGATCTCTCCCCCTCACCCTCTCATTGATTATGTGTGCCGATAGTTTTCTCTGAATGCATCCACAGAAGGGTCTATCGCTACATTCACATGATAAGAAATCCATCTGGATATTTAATAGGGCCTCCTGAAGCCTGGAATCCAGTTTCACCAGGTTATCCCCGGTTGAAATTATATCCAGTGTTGAGTCAGCAAGCAGCCTTGTTGAGAAATTTGTGCCAAGGACCTGGCTGAGCCTTCTGTGGAGCCTGCTGGAAAGGTAGGCTGACTGAAAGGGTTCAAGTCTGATGACAGTATCAATGACGCTGCCTGAAAGATTGGATCTTATGTACTCTGCCTCATGGGGTCCTATGAATGACCTGGAAACAGCCCGCCCGTATTTTGTCGGGGTCATTTTATCCCCTGATACCATTCCATAGGATTCAAGGATATCAATGGCCTCT
This sequence comes from Methanothermobacter sp., assembly GCF_030055435.1. Classification (NCBI taxonomy): domain Archaea; kingdom Methanobacteriati; phylum Methanobacteriota; class Methanobacteria; order Methanobacteriales; family Methanobacteriaceae; genus Methanothermobacter; species Methanothermobacter sp. Next base: position 271,926 of record NZ_JASFYG010000003.1, on the reverse strand, counting down.
TCGGTATCCATAAGCCATCCATTATTTTTATAATCCCCATTGAAGGCGCCTGAGGTTATATCTGCAAGTACATGTTCAAGAACCTTCTCCTCTGTATAGTGAACTTCAACAGGTTCCGGGCCGCTTTCAAGGAGCTCAAGGGCCACAGACTCCTCGGAATCACCATCAAATTCCATCCCAATTTCTGCAAGAACATAGACAGCACCCCGGTCATGATAGGATGGTCTGCCAGCACGTCCAAGCATCTGTGAGAACTCATTGGGGGTGAGCCAGCGGTTACCCATGAGGAGCGTTTCAAATATAACCTGTGATGCCGGAAAGTCCACTCCAGCTGCAAGTGCCGCTGTGGTGACAACTGCGGCGAGTTTCTGGGATGCGAAGGCCTTCTCTATCCGATGCCTTTCAGAGTAGGATAAGCCTGCATGATATGCTGCTGCACTGACCCTATTCCTTGTGAGGTACTCTGCAATGAGCCTGGTTTTCCTGCGGGAATTTGTGAATATTATTGTCTGTCCATGGAACCCCTTCCTTGACTTCAAGGAGAACTCACGTGCTGCAAGCCTCAGTATAATGTTCTTCTTTTCCTCACCGCTCCTTGAGAATATGAGGTGTCTTTCAAGTGGGACGGGCCTTTTATCGTATTCAACCAGCTTTAATCCAAAATCTGATGCTATTTCCGCGGAGTTCTTCACTGTTGCAGAGAGCGCTATGACCTGGGCGTTGGGGAATAACCTTTTTATCCTCCATATCATCCCGTTGAGCCTTGCCCCCCTCTCCTCATCCTCAAGGGTATGTATCTCATCAACAACAACCACACCCACATCGCCGAGGATACCTGCCTTCCCTGACCTGAGGATGTAGTCGATCCCCTCGTAGGTACCAACTATTATATCTGCGTCAGCCACATCGGTATCTGGAATCCGTAGCTCACCCTTTGCCTTTATCCTGCTCATACCAACCTTTATGGCTGTTTTAAGTCCAAGTGCAGAGTATCTCTTCTTGAAGTCCCTGTATTTCTGGTTTGCAAGGGCAACGAGTGGTGTGAGGTAGATGAACCTTTCACCCCTCATTGCCCGGGGGATACCTGCAAGTTCCCCCACAAGGGTCTTTCCACTTGCGGTTGCAGATACAACCATAAGACTAGCGCCCTCAAGGAGACCAGCATCAACTGCAAGGACCTGCACTGGCCTCAGCACCCTGCTACCCTCCCTTCTGAGAATCCGCTTAAATTTCTCAGGAAGCTCAAGGCGATCAATGGGCACCTTCGGGGTTCTGTCTGCTGTTGCCGTTACCATATCATAGAGCGTCAGTTCATGGTTCGCCAACGGGTCGAATCTGGGTGACATCATCTCAAGGACCCTCTCAAGGCTTACACCCCTCCTGATCAGCCTCCTGAAGTTTCTGAAGGCTGATTTATCCATGCCCGCCAGTTTGAGCTCCCTTCTTATTACCTCATCAACGCACCTTGAGCATATGATCTGGCCTTCATGCTTCGTTGATGCCCTTGAGCTCACAAGGGTCACATAGCCCTCATGGAGGCAGTGCTGGCATACCCTTGCATACCTGTACCTGATACCGTGATTCCCTAGTAGTTCTTCAAGTTCCTCATCACGTCCCGTTAGAAACACGGCCTGTTTCCTGAGGAGTTTTATGGCCTCTGAGGGTTTTCTAAGGGTTTCCCTTTCATTTTTCTCCACAGTGAACCTTGCTATTCTGGGGCCAGAGGAGGTTTTTTTGATTTTCAGCTTCCCCCAGTACCCGGGCTTTCTACGGGTGTTGAGGGCGCCCCTGGGACTTCCGGCGGGTATAAAATCAACTGATCTTTTCCTTCGATTCAGGACTATCATTATATCTCTCAAAAAAATTAAGGGTCAGGAGCCTTCCTTCCTCTTCTTGAGGAGTTCAACTGCCAGCTCCCTGAGTTTGAACTTCTGGACCTTCCCGCTTGCGGTGAGCGGGAACTCGTCAACAAAGAAAACGTGTTTCGGGACCTTGTACCTTGCTATCCTCTGGATTGCATAGTCCCTGACATCCTCCTCCAGTATGTCTGCACCGTCCTCCCTGATCACAAAGGCACCGACTATTTCACCGTACTTCTCATCGGGTATCCCCACAACCTGCACGTCCTTTATACCTGGCATTGTGTGGAGGAACTCCTCGATCTCCCTCGGGTAGATGTTCTCGCCGCCCCGGATGATCATGTCCTTTATCCTTCCAACGATTGAGTAGTATCCGTCCTCATCCATCACCGCAAGGTCTCCGCTGTGGAGCCAGCCGTCCTCATCTATGGCCTCAGCTGTCATCTCAGGCATCTTGTAGTAGCCCTTCATGACGTTGTAGCCCCTGCAGCATATCTCGCCGGGTTCGCCGGGGCCCAGCTCCTCGCCTGTTTCAGGGTCCACTATCTTGACCTCGATGTGTGGTAGGGGTGTTCCAACGGTTTCGACACGCTTCTCTATGGGGTCATCCACACTTGTCTGTGTGATTACCGGGGATGCCTCTGTGAGGCCGTAGGCTATGGTGATCTCCTTCATGTTCATGTCATTCATGACGCGCTTCATTGCCTCTATGGGGCAGGGTGACCCCGCCATGATACCTGTTCTGAGGGATGAAAGGTCGAACATGTCAAACATGGGGTGTGTGAACTCTGCTATGAACATGGTTGGCACGCCGTAGAGTGCGGTGCACCTCTCCTTTTCCACCGCTGCAAGTACCAGGAGGGGGTCGAAGAGTTCTATCATGACAAGTGTCCCGCCATGTGTAAGGATGGCCAGCACGCCCAGAACTATTCCAAAGCAGTGGAATAGTGGTACCGGTAGACAGAGACGGTCCTCCTCGGTGAATTTCTGTCTCTCACCGATGTAGTAGCCGTTGTTGAGTATGTTCCTGTGGGTGAGCATTACCCCTTTGGGGAAACCCGTGGTCCCAGAGGTGTACTGCATGTTTATGACATCGGTGTTCTTGAGGGTTGATATCACACTGCGGAGTTCACTGTCAGGGACGTGTTTACCCAGGAGGATCAGTTCATTGGTGTTGTACATCCCCCTGTGCTTCTGGGCCCCTATGTATATGACGCTTCGAAGTTCAGGGAACCTTTCACTCCGGAGGTGGCCCCTTTCCTGTGTTTTGAGTTCAGGTACCAGTTCATAGAGTGTCTGGACGTAGTCAACATCCCTGAAGCCATCTATGATGGCTATTGCCTTCATGTCTGACTGTTTCATGACATATTCAAGTTCATGGCTCTTGTAGGCGGTGTTCACCGTTACAAGAACCGCTCCTATCTTTGCTGTTGCAAAGAGGAATGTCAGCCAGTCCGGTACGTTGGTGGCCCAGATACCCACGTGGTCGCCCCTTTTTATGCCGATGGATAACAGGCCCTTTGCAAGGAGGTTGACCCTCTCATTGAACTCCCGGTAGGTGAACCTTAAATCCCTGTCAGGGTATACTATGAACTCCTTATCAGCGTACCTTTCAACCTGTTTCTCAAAGAATTCCCCTATTGTTTCCTCAGTGAAAACCATAAATCCACCTTTGTATGTTAATCCTCTTCCACAAGATGTTCTTCAAGCTTTGACCTTATATCCGGGGGTATTGGTTTTTTCCTCTGTTCAATGAAATCGTAGTGGACCAGGACAGCCTTACCCTTTGCCTTGAGTTCCCCGTCCTGCCATGCCTCGTGGCCTATGGTGAAGGATGAGTTTCCTATGTGTGTTATGTAGCTTCTTATCTCCACGTCACTCCCATAGTACATCTGTGCAAGGAAGTCGAATTCTGTCCTTACAAGGATGAGTTTCCACTTCTCATAGCTGAGGTCAAGGTCGGGTGTGAACATCCTGAAGATGGGGTTCCTGCCCTTCTCGAACCAGACCGCCAGGACAGTGTTGTTAACGTGTCTGAGACCATCTATATCCCCAAAACGTGGTGTCACCGTGATTCTGAACATCCTATCAGCCGCTAGAATGGTGTGTAGACAACTGCCAGTATCCTTGCATCATTTTTCCCTGCTGCGTGGAGGTGGTGGGGTACAACAGAGTCATAGTATATGCTGTCCCCTTCACCGAGCCTGTACTTCTCCTGTCCATAGATGACCTCTATTTCACCCTCCAGGACGTATATGAACTCCTCCCCCTCATGGGACGATAGTTCGAAGTCGTCGCTGTGGAGTTCAACGTCGATCAGGAACGGCTCCATGTGCCTGTCGCTTTTGCCGGCACCGAGGGAGTGGAAGTTGAGGTTGCTTGTATCTGCCCTCTCCTCATAGCCTGAGAAGTGTATGACCCTCTGGGTTTTTCCCTTCCTGACTATAACAGGTCCATCCTGAACCCTATCATCAAGGAGTGTGCCGAGCCTTACTCCAAGTGTCCTTGAGATCTTTATGAGGGGTGTGAGTGATGGTAGAATGTCTCCTTCCTCTATTTTCTTGATGAGTTCCCTATTAATTCCACTTCTTTCTGCAAGTTCCTCCAGTGTGATGTTCTGGTTATCCCTGAGCTGTTTTATTCTTTCTCCCACAGTGTTTGCTGGCACGTGATCACCTTAATATGGTCATATGTATCTATTTCTAAAATTTCAGTTTAAAAAAATTGCTGTTTAAAAGTGTTCATGAACATAATCTGGCTGTGGATTACTGATCCTGGTTCTGGTCCCTGCTGGCCGGCGCTGTTCTGTTTGTTCTGTTATCAGTATAGAATATGACCTCTGTCTCATTGGTTGTGTTGTTGGTGACGTTCATTATGTGTTTCTTCAGGATTACCGGCTGGAAATCAGGGTTTCCCATGGGTTCTATCTTCTCATCGGAGGGAAGGATGTCTGTGGGGAATTCAACTGCAAAGGATGGTTTTATGAAGATGCATACTGTGGATGAGAAGCCATATGCAACAAGAGCTATCATGAGCACTGCAAAGAGCCTTCCCTTTTTTGTTGAGTTCAATGAAACACCTCTTACTGTTTTTCTCATTTTTCTGATATTTTAATGTTGGCATGGCATTCGGAAAGAAGTTACCGGCATCCTTATATAGTCAGGTTTATTATATGGGTATCAAAAAAAGGAGTGTGATAATGAATGTTAAATTCTGGTGATACAGCCTGGATGCTGATATCAACGGCCCTGGTAATCCTGATGACCATACCAGGCGTTGCAATGTTCTATTCAGGCCTCACAAAACGGGAAAATGTTCTCAATACAATTTTTCTATCGTTTGTATCCTTTGGCGTGGTCAGTCTGCTGTGGTTTCTATTTGGCTATGGCCTTATCTTTGGAGGCGACATTTCAGGGATAATAGGGAGCCAGATCAGCAGCATAAGTCTTACAGCCCTTAACTCAGCGTCAGAGTATGCTCCCACAATTCCAGGGGGCCTTTTTGCAATTTTCCAGATGACATTTGCTGCCATAACCGTTGCCCTGATATCAGGTGCTGTGGTTGAGAGGATCAGATTTTCATCGTGGATCATCTTCATTCCCCTCTGGTTCACATTCGTTTATGTGCCTGTGGCCCACTGGGTATGGGGCGGTGGATTCCTCCAGAACCTCGGTGTCTATGATTTTGCAGGCGGACTGGTTGTGCACCTTACAAGTGGTATTGCTGCACTTGCACTTGCACTGGTCATTGGGCCAAGGTATGACCAGAAACTGATGCCACACCACCTTGGATACTCGGTGATAGGCACCGGTCTTCTATGGTTTGGATGGTTTGGATTCAACGCAGGTTCAGCCCTTTCAGCAGGTAACCTTGCCACAGATGCAATGATTGTAACAAACACCTCTGCTGCCGCAGGTATGCTTGGCTGGATGCTGATGGACAGAATTAAAACCGGAAAACCAACCCTCCTCGGAGCCCTTTCAGGTGCAGTTGCAGGCCTTGCATCAATAACCCCTGCAGCTGGCTTCGTGGATATAGGTGCATCGATTTTCATTGGGTTTCTGGCCGCCGTGATCTGTTACCTTGCTGTGTCCTGGCTCAAGCCCCTCCTCGGGTATGATGACGCCCTGGATGTTTTTGGAATTCACGGAGTTTCAGGTGTTATAGGAACAATAGGGGTGGGCCTCTTTGCAATACCATCACTTAATCCCGCCCTTAGTGGTGGTGGCCTCATAACAGGAAGCACCGCACTGTTCACCAGTCAGGTTATCGGTGTTGTTACTGTGGTCATCTACACCTTCACAGTTACATATATTCTTGCCAGCTTGCTTAAGAAATGGAGAGGGCTTCGTGTTGAAAGGGAGGATGAGATTCAGGGTCTCGACATAAACCTCCATGAGGAAACCGGTTACAGACTGACATAATCAATGATTTAAATAGAGACAAGAGAATATACATAAAAAGCTTTTCACAGAGAGGTGAAGATCAATGAAGAGGATCACAGCCATTATCAGAAGAGAGAAACTTGAGGATGTGAAGGATGCCCTGGAACTGGTTGGAATTCACGGAATGACCGTCTCAGATGTGAGGGGAAGGGGCCAGCAGATGGGTATCCGTGAGAGTTACCGTGGTATGGATTACTGCGTTGACCTGATCCCAAAGGTCCAGATTGAAGTGGTGGTTGACTCAGAGGACCTTGAAAAGGTGATTGAAACAGTAACCGAAAACGCAAGAACAGGAGATATTGGAGACGGTAAAATCTTCATAACTGATGTACTTGATGTTGTGAGGATAAGAACCGGTGAAAGGGGGAAAAAGGCCATATAATGGATCAAAAATCATATAAAACCCCCTTTTTTAAGGATAATGAGAGAAAAGGGGGGAAAGGCTGTCCAGTGACCAATTAATCCAGAATTCAGCCCCCCTGATATTTATTTAACATTTTTCTGTAAGTTACATTCTTATTTGAACTTATTTTAGTTTCACCCACTTTACCTGAAATTTTAACCGAAATCTTTATATATGAGCATCATCTAAGTGATAGTGTCGGAAGTTGATTTCCGCCTTCCGGCATTGAAGTATAAGATTGTGAAAAAACAGAATAATAACAACAACTATATGGAGGATGACTCTGATGGACGCGGTTTTAAACTCCGGTGACACAGCCTGGATGCTGATATCAACGGCCCTCGTGATGCTCATGACGGTTCCAGGCGTGGCACTATTCTATGGGGGTTTAACAAAAAAGGAGAACGTGCTCAACACGATGTTCCTGTCACTGATAGCCTTCGCAGTGACAAGCCTCATATGGGTGCTCTACGGCTATCAGTTTGCATTTGGGGCAGATATAATGGGACTCATAGGAAGTCCAGCGAACCTATTCATGAACGGCATAGGTGTCGATAAACTCGCAGAACTCGCACCCACGATACCAGACTTCCTTTACATAACCTTTCAGCTAACATTTGCTGCAATAACAGTTGCACTCATATCAGGTGCGATAGTGGAAAGAATGAAATTCTCAGCATGGCTGGCATTCGTTGCACTCTGGGTGAGTCTGGTATATGTACCGGTGGCCCACTGGGTATGGGGCGGTGGATTCCTTGCCCAGATGGGTGCCCTTGACTTTGCAGGGGGTACAGTGGTCCACATAAACTCAGGTGTGGCTGCACTCGCACTGGTATACCTCCTTGGTAAGAGGAAGGATACAAGGCTGCTACCACATAACCTTGGGTACTCAGTGATAGGCGCTGCGCTCCTGTGGTTCGGATGGTTCGGCTTCAACGCAGGTTCAGCCCTCACAGCAGGGGGACTGGCAGCATCAGCATTCATTGTGACCAACACTGCTGCAGCAGCAGGTATGCTATCATGGGTGATAATAGACTACCTCAAAACAGGTAAACCCACAGTTCTCGGTGGCATATCAGGTGCAGTCGCAGGGCTCGTGGCAATAACACCAGCGGCGGGCTTTGTGACGGTCCCAGCAGCAATAATCATAGGCCTCGTCACAAGTGCCATATCATACTTCGCAATATCCTACCTCAAACCAAAGGTTGGATACGACGACGCACTTGACGTATTCGGGATACACGGAATGTCAGGTATATGGGGATCAGTGGCAACAGGTATCTTCGCAGCACCATTCATAAATGAACTGGGAACAGGCCTCATCTACGGAAACCCCGGTCAGATGACAGCACAGGTGATAGCAGTTGTCATTGTAGCTATCTACTCCTTCATAGTTACACTGGTGATAGGAAAGCTCCTGGACCTCACAGTGGGCCTCAGGGTAACTGAGAAGGAGGAAATAGAGGGACTTGACACCCACCTCCACGAGGAGACAGGATACAGAATCTAGGGGTGATAGGATGAAAGAGATAGTTGCCATCATAAGACCCGAGAAACTCGAGGAAGTTAAAAATGCCCTTGAAGAGGTAGGGTGCCATGGGATGACAGTGACCGAGGTAAGGGGCCGCGGGAGACAGCTTGGTATAACCGAGAGCTACCGTGGAAGAGACTACAGGATAGACCTCATACCAAAGACAAAGATTGAGATAGTGGTGAATGACGAGGACCTTGATAGGGTCGTTGATACGATAGTGAAAAGCGCCCAGACCGGTGACATAGGCGATGGAAAGATATTCATATCTGGAGTTGAAGAGGTTGTGAGGATAAGAACAGGCGAAAGCGGTGAAAAGGCTGTTTAAAATCACAAATTTTTGTTTTTTTAATATTTTTTTAAATTTTATCTTTATGAACTACTGATTTTTCTCTGATTTGATCAATAACTATTTATAATTTTGATACAATATCCCTAATCAGAAAAAAGAGGAGTTGGGGGTTCTTGAAGGGTCAGATAATGCTCATAACACTCATAATGTCAGTATTCCTTCTTGGATGCGCATCTGCAGATGTAACAAACAACACAACTGTGAACACCACATTAGCAAACCAGTCAGCAGTAGAACCACTTGCAATAGGTGTTAGTTTATCTGTAAACCCCACAAACCTTAACCTAGGGACAATAGAGCCTGATGGGATAGAAAGGGAGTATTATACTGCCACCAATGTAGCCATAAAAACAGGTGGTGGGAGACTGAGAGTTTCTGTAAGTGCCAGCGGCGACCTCATAAGTATCAACAACAGTTCAAACATCATACCCCTCTCAAATCTGAAATACAGTATAAAATATGATAGTCCATATGGGCCAATCCAGGTTCCGAAAAGAAGTTTTACAACCACCTATTATACTATATGGACATACGTGGGCGCTGTTAATGTAGTGATTCCAATTAATTACTACTTAACCGTACCCCTCTACACGGACCCCGGCACATACAGAGTCACCATAACCTACGTGGCAGTTTAAACTAAAAATTAATCAATTGAAGGGGGTTCACCATCCCCTATCCTGCATTCTACCCTCTTCAGGAATCTCACTGATTTCAAGTCCCCTCATGGCTGTGCCAAGGCCCCTTGAAACATCCGCTATGACCTCAGGTTCGTCGTAGTGGGCTGTGGCCTCAACAATGGCCCTCGCATATCCCTCAGGGTTATCTGACTTGAATATACCTGAACCAACAAACACGCCGTCGGCACCAAGCTGCATCATGAGTGCTGCGTCTGCTGGTGTTGCGACACCACCCGCTGCGAAGTTGACCACCGGGAGCTTTCCAAGACGGGCTGTTTCCCTTACAAGTTCAAGGGGAGCCTCAATCTTCCTTGCGAATTCCCAGAGTTCCTCTTCCTCCTTGTTCTGGATCTCCCTGATCTCACTCATCATTATCCTCATGTGCCTCACGGCTTCAACGATGTTACCAGTTCCAGGTTCCCCCTTGGTCCTTATCATTGCCGCGCCCTCATCTATCCTCCTGAGGGCCTCGCCAAGGTTTCTTGCACCACACACAAATGGAACAGTGAACTTCCTCTTATCTATGTGGAAGCGTTCATCTGCAGGGGTTAGAACCTCGCTCTCATCTATCATATCGACCCCCAGGGCCTCAAGGACCTGGGCCTCAACAAAGTGTCCTATCCTGACCTTGGCCATCACGGGTATGGACACTGCGTCCATTATCTCCTGGACCTTGTTGGGATCAGCCATCCTTGCAACTCCTCCAGAGGCCCTTATATCAGCGGGTACCTTCTCAAGGGCCATTACAGCGACTGCCCCTGAGTCCTCTGCAATTGCAGCCTGTTCAGCATTGACAACGTCCATTATAACGCCACCCTTGGTCATCTTTGCAAATCCCTTCTTGAGTACTTCTGTACCATGCAGCATGATCAATCTCCTCCTGTTAGAATAAACAACATATTTATATCTGAAAAACAACTGTTAAATATCTTGCCCGGGTTGCCGCTCCCGAAAATATTTAAGATGATGAATCATAACATAAGCAGAGGATGATGAATTAGCTAAAAGAGCAGGTTTTTCGTGATAAAAATGGTGGCAGGAACATTCACAGGGTCTGTGATTTACTCACATGCTGTACCCGCACTTCTTGGATTCACAGGAATGATACTCATATGTAACGGTATGATGGATGATAAGAGGGACCAGGTGATTGCAGGTCTCGGTTTATTCTTTGCAGCAGGTCTGCTTCCATTCATCATACTGCCCCTGATTCTAGGTATCTGAAACCATTCCATGGGAAGCGATTCCCTTAAATTTTTCCCTCAAGCTTTCTTGTTGCCATAAGAGATGCAAAGTTTCCAGCAGCCTCAGGATCAGAAGCTCTCCTCATATGGACGTAGGCAGCCATGTATGTATCCCCAAGCCCGGTTGGGTCAAGTTCCCTTTCCGCAGTAACAGCCATTATCCTTATGAGGGACCCCTTATGGGATATCAGGGAGCCCCGGGGTCCACAGGTTACTATGACCTCAGCGCAGTGTTCACTGAGTATTCCAAGAGCCCCCATAATGTCACTGGAAACTGTTCGAAGTTCGTTGATGTCAAGAAAAGCTCCGTTCCCTGCCCCCAGGACTCGCGGAATTTCCTTATTGAATTTGAGTCTGACCATCTCTCCAGCAGGGTATCTCAGGTAGCCCTGAAGTCCTGTGTAGAGTCTGTGCATTTTTCCCAGGAACTCCAGCGTCTCCAGTGGTATGTCTGAAGGCAAAAGAGGACCTGCAAGGACGGCGGTCCACTCCTCCCCTGCAATTGTTTCAATATCCCCAATTTCAATGGGGTTACTGGCAAAATTGGACCTCTGAATCCTCCTTGAGGTATCCCCGTTATCATAGATATTCTCAAATTCAACCGTTGAGTCCCTGTAAAGTGGTATTATGTTTGTATTGGACGGGAATTCGCCGAGAAGGTACTTGTCAGCCTCTGACAGGGTTACAAGTGCCGTGTGGTCAACCCCAAGGTGTGAGAGTAGCCGGGAATAGTAGTAAACGGCTCCACCCACCCTGGACTCTGTCCAGTTCCCCCTCACTATACGATCCCTGCTAACAGGACCTATAAGGAGGTACCTTTCTGTGTTCACCCGGGCCTCACCATCCCCTCATGGAGAGCCCTTCCAACAAGAACCTTCCCCACACCCATTGCCTCAAGTTCAGGTATCTCACTGGGTAGAACGCCGCCGCCGGGTATAATCCTCCTGATGAGTGGTCTGAAGAGTTCAAGGAGTTTCCTGTTGAACCCTGAGGATGTGCCAACAGCCCCCAGGTCAAGGAGTATGACATCAGACTCATAGCCAAGGAGGAGGTCCCTGAATTCTTCAAGTTCAAGGTCAATGTTCTCTGAGTGGAGCTTCATGTCCTTAACATCCACGCTCACAACGGTCCTCTCGGGTGGGTAGGTTTTAAGGATGTATTCAAGTTCCTCTGTACTCTCAAGGGTCTCTGTCGCGGCAACAACCCTTGATGCAAACTGGAGCATGAATCGGAATGTCTCCCTGTTTTTTACCCCTGCGTCGAGGGTCACCGGCAGCACATGGTTAACCCTTCCTGTGAGATCAAGATTGGATCCTGTGCCCTCAATGGCGTCAAGGTCGGCTATGTAGATTGACCGCGCCCCGGCTGCCCTCAGGGAGAGTGCTATGTTCACAGGGTCGGGGGATGACGAGAACACCGTCTCGAGGGGCCTGTAATTTTCACGTTCACCGGATTTGCCGGCTACCGCTATACCTCCCCTCAGATCAATAACAGGTATGACTTCAATCATATGGATACCTCTAAGAAGAAGTGAAATATCAGAACTCATTTTGGGTTTGGGGTATTTAAAGTTTTCAGAGAAAAATAAGAAGGGTAAGCCACCATCATCATTTGAAGTTTTAAGAAAGAAAATGGGAACGACTAAACTAATCCATGAACCATTACCATCAAACTTTCCAGGAAAAAACTGAAAATCAGAAGGTAAGCTACCCCTGAACCATTATCAGCTTACCCGTCTTGGGATCCCTGTAAACGGTTCCCATCTCAACGTACCCCTGGCCGGACCCCGAACTGGTCTCGGGAGTGTTGTTGAGTTCCTGGCCCTTCTGAACCTCAACTGCCCTTTTCATTGCCTCCATGGTTTCCTGACGCTCCTGTGGGGTCATGTCAGCAAATACAACATTCTGCATGTTCCATGAGAGTACCAGGAATATGAGGAAACCCACAGACAGGACCAGCATGGCATCAACCAGGTTTGCGCTTCCGGCCATCGGGTCCTCTTCATTTTGATCCGACAGGAGTTTTCGCCGGCGTCTGAGCGGCATTATCCATCACCTCCAGCACTGCCTCGGCCATGGTCTCAAGGTTTGAGAGGTACTCCTCATACCATCTGCGCCTGACCTTTGAGATTACGTAGGCTATACCCCCTGATGCGAGGCCCACGACTGTTGTGTCAAAGGCTATGATGATGGCCTGGGCCAGTGTATTTATATCCCCTGCACCGAGGGCTGCCAGGCCGGGCCCCATGGGTATGAGTGTCCCCATGAGACCAAGGGTTGGTCCGAGCCTTGTCACGATATCCGTCTTCTCGAGGCTCTTTGCAGCCCTGAGCTCCTCGTTCTCTATGAGTTTCCTTGCAAGAGCCTCCCTTGATTTGGGTCCCAGTTCTGAAGTCTCCACAATATTTGTAAGGACCTCCTTCTGGCTCTGCGGTATCTCCATTGAATTTACAACCTCAATTATCCTCTCAGGGGTTCCTGGATTGGAAATTGACTTTATAGCTGATTCCAGTTCCCTGATGTCAGTCCTTATTCTTCCAGAGTACTCTGACATTAGCCCGCCAAGGGTTATTATTGCATAGACCATGAATAACAGGAGCCCCGCTATAACAGGTATTAGGAGACTCTGGGAGACAACGTGTAGTGCGCCGCTCAGTATTTCACTGCCGGGTACTGCAACCATATCATATCACCTCTCCTTATTCTATGAAAGTGCTCTTTCTCTTGTTAAGGTAAATTCCAAGTCCCATGAGCGCCAGTGTCCCCAGCGCAACATATATTATGGTGTTTATGCCTGGAACCGTCAGTGGCGTCATCTTCATGCTCATGGCGCTGTTCACATTTGGAAGCACAATGGCAGCTGTCAGGAAGTAGAGACCGGCAAAAAGCATGAAGTTGCCCAGCAGAACAGGGTAGGGTTTGTTGATTGCTGATGCAACTCCATTGGCGAATACATAGAATAACGCTATGAAGGCTGCCAGAATTATCCCGGAATATTTGCCGATTGTGATTGCTGATACACCGATTATGGGCGATACAAGTATTATGCTGACTATCACCGCCCCGAAGCAGCAGGGACAGGGCGCCACCATTGCAACGCACGCAGTCTTTGCTGTATCCCTCCTGTGTTCCTTCCACTCACGGAGGGTGTGCACACCGGCAAATATGAGGATAGATGCCATTATGATTGTTATCAGTGAACTGTAGGTGTTGAAGAAGCCCTGAATCGAGTTCATGTAGGCATTTGCAAGTGCCGAGAGGCCATATATACCCAGACCGTAACCCGCAGTTATCAAGGCTGCCATCTTCCTTGATAGCCCCGCAAAACCCATTGCCAGTCCAATCTTCACGCCAAATATCAGTAAAACCGATAGGATTCCCGCCTGCCACAGTAGGTTTGCCATGTCCATGTTCCACACCTTCTCTTTTTAACTTTATAATAATTACTATATAAATTAAATTATTACTATTCTGCAGTATTAAAGCATTATTTTAATACCAGATTTCTTATTACTATTAGCCCCCTATGAGTAATAATTCATTCAAACAATTTTTATTAAAATTAAACTAAATCTGATATTTAATGTTTTCTAAAAAATAAATTATGGTGGGCCTACCTCCTTCCAGGTCCAAGGAAGTATCCCACACCCACAAGTACCAGTATGGCCACTATGCCCGCTACTCCATATAACGGGAACTCTGTTCTCTGATTAACCGCTGAAGGTGTCTCTTTCACCTCATAGGATTTCTGCTGACCGGCCTCTTCACCGGCTGAATCCTGTGAAGATGCTGAAACAGCTGCCTGGGAAGCCGCAGCGGTTCTTCCAGCAGAACCATCAGCGGTGGTTCTTCCAGAGGATCCGCCACCCCTGGCTGAAGGGCCTGAAGGACCTGTCGTGGGCCCTGTGGATGGATTCTCACCTGGATTCACATCACCGGATGGTTCAGGTGCAAACACCGACGCCCCTGTTGCCGCGTAGAGGGCTGCAGTGAATTTTTTCCTGAGATCAGAGGACATGTACTGGCTGATCCACTTCATCAGTTCCCTGTCACCGCAGACTGACCCTGAACATGAAACACCATTCTCAGCAACGTAATTTCCAAGGCACTCTGCGATGAATGCAAGCTGCTCACTCCTGGCATTCCACTGGCCCCTGTTTGCCATCTCTGCAAAGTGTGCCAGTATGTCCATGGCAGCGTAGGGGTTCTTTGAATAGGCTGTCTTCAGTCCGAGATTGTATTTATCTGCAACCACAGCGTCATAGTACTCGTCCCAGAAGCCACTGTCAAGGAGTTCAGGCACCGTGTATTCCCATCCCACCAGGTGGGATGTGTACTTTGCTATGGTCCTTGGCCCCTGATACCCCTCATTCATGATTGCCCTGATCCACTCGGGATTCAGGTACCTTGTTCTGTATTCAATGGCTATGAACTGCTTCAGTGACATGACCCTGGGATTGCCTGGGTTTGCATATCTCAGTACGTAGAGTTCCGGGGCCCTTCCATTGTTCATCATCTCGATGGCCATTGAAAGACCGCCGAAGTAGTCGAAGTAGTCGTCGTTATCAACAACCCCATACAGGTTGGTGTTTCTGCTGTGGTAGGCCGTCTGAATACCCCTGAGGAGTTCCTTAAAGGTTTCGGGCATTGAAACGCCCCAGGAACGTTCACTGTATGCATGGCTCATTCTGTTGAAGTAGATGTCTGCAAGTTCGCTTCTGTCGTTCCAGGTCCATGATACCTCTGTACCCTTACTGACACCTGCACCGTAATCACCAACAGGTGGTGCAAAGATCCTTGTTATGGCGATTTCACCTGCATCCGTGGCGTTAAGACCAGCCTGCATGTACCTAAGGGTATCATTGATCCAGTGGAGTGCAATGTAGTTGGTTGTGAGGGGCTCGCTTCCCCTGAAGTTTGTATACTTGGCATACACAAGTGTCTGCAGCACATGGTCAAGTGAGGTTTTAAGTGACGGATAGGACGCGACGATCTCAGTGTATGAAGCGGCAAGGGCAATCCTGTAGGCCCTGTCCATGTTGATGAGGAGCCTCGGGAACAGATCCCTGAAGAGTCCACTTGTTGTTACAATCGGATCCACCCTGGGCCTTTCTGTGAAGTTTGAAAGTCCAGATGCAGATCTTACTGCATTGATATCTGCGAGTAGCTGTGAGAGTGGCGTCGCCTTAAGGTTGGAAGCCGACCCCGTGGATGACCATGTTGGCTCCACACCCATCAGCCTCAGCACAAATGAGACCATGGTACCGTCGTCACGCACCGTCTCAACACACCAGACAACCGCTGCCACCTTCTCAGGGATCCTGTCAAACTGTGCAAGTGCCATGTCAGCCAGGCGTTTACCCAGATTCCATGCTGTCTTTGTTGGCATCAGGTTCTCTGATACCGCATAGAAGTTGCTGCCTGTTGGAAGAGCTGAGGGGTTCCTTACAGGGTCATTTCCTGGTCTTGGTGTTATAAATCCACCGTTCAGTGCATCGAGAAGTGAGTTCATCTCTGAACTGAAGCTCTGACTTATCAGTGCTGCGTACTCACGTGCCCTGTTGAGAAGCTCAATTACCTGTGAATTGTTTGTAAGGTCCGCTGGTGGTGTGCCACCCATGACCTGGAGTACCCAGCTTATGGTGATATTGTTGAGCTCCTCTGCCTGCAGTGCCGTGAGGTTGTCAAAGTTCCATCCCTTCAGAGATGCTATGAGCCTCTGCAGTGAGGGACTTGATGGGCCGCCATCAGAGGATACCATTGCAGCTGCAAGGAGGGCTATCTCCTCATCGGTCCACCTTAACCCGAAGGTATGGAGACCGACAGGCATGAGTGTCTGCTGGAGGACCACAAGGTAATCCTCAACCCTTTCAATGTCCTCTGCAGTGAAGTTATCTGGACTGATACCAATCTCTGCTGCTACATTGAGCTTTATGACCATGTTCCTTATTGAATTGAAGTACTCCTGTTTTAGTGGGCTTGCATCGGGTGTCTTTGTATAATCATCAATGAGGGCTCTGAGTTCTGAGAGGTCCCCGTAGAGCTGTGTTGTCTTCATTGGGGGTGTGAGGTGGTCCACTATAACCGCATAGCCCCTCCTCTTGGACTGTATCCCCTCACCAACACCGTCCATGATGTAGATGTAGACTGAGGGCTTTGTACCGGCACATATCTGTGAGAAGTCAAAGTTGCTGAGTGCGACCTGCTTTCTTGGAAGCCACTCGTATGTTGCATGTCTTCCTATGTGGACCTGGGCATCCGCATTGAACACCGTGTTAACCCATGCATACCAGGCAAGGTACTGGTGTGGTGGTGCCACGACCGTGCTGTGGTAGAGTTTATCAACGTCTGCCTCCCATCCCCTCTGGGGTTCAGGGCCAATGAAAACGTTGCCAAATATTATACCTGGTATGACGATGTACTTTCTGCCGTTTCTCTCCACTGTCATGACATTACCTGGCGGGGCGCCCCATCCATTGAACCCAGGGACTGCCAGGCTCTGGAATTCATTTTTGAAGTTATAGAACATGCTCCACGGCGCATCTGTGCTCTGACCTGTCCTTGCATTGTTGAGAACTGCCTTCAGTGCTTCTGTCATGTTTCTTATTAGAACTGATGCCTGCTGTGACTTCTCAGGGTAGGTATTTGCAAGTGATATCATCTCAGAGGACCACTTATCAAGGGTATTCAGGGCTGCGGTGTATGCGGTGTCACTGGAAACGTAGCTGAGCGCTAGCTTAACCATCTCCTCAATGTAACCCACAGGACCCTCCACGACCTGTTTTCTTGCAATCGGGTTCAGGGTCTGGAACCATGCATAGTATTCCTCTGCATCCCAGAGGATGATTGAGGTTTTATTTGCAAGTTTTTCCAGTTCCCCCGGTGCCCATGTTGCAACGTTTATTCCCCTCTCGGTGAGGAGCTTCACAAGGTCATCTGCACTCTGAGGAAAACCTGAAACATTGTACCCTGAGCTCTGGAGTGCCCTTAGTATTTCAACGAGAGTTTCAGGTACGTTGAGGTAACTGGCACCTATGTTACCCTTACCCGGCGGGTAATTGTAGTAGATGAGTGCTATTCTTTTCTGGGAGTTTGCCAGGTATCTGAGCCTGACCCAGTTGCTGATTCGCTGTACCAGGTAATTCATCTGCTCATCTATCGGCGTGTATGCGACTATCTCAACCCCTGTTATACTGTCAATACTCTTTGCTGGCGCGGCAACGAATATGGGCTCTATTATCCCCTGGGTCTCTGGAATGGCTATCTGGTAGTAGGTGTCACTCCAGAGAAGCCCGTCCTCTGATACTAACCATTCACCCTCTTCCCTCTTTGTTGATATCATTGCCCTGAATACAGGCACATTCATTCTCTCAAGGAGAGCTGCGGTCTGATTCACGAAGCCAGACCCCAGTGTGAATGTTGTGAAACTCACAAGGGCGTCTATCCTGTACCTGTAGGCTGAGGGGTTGGCCTCATACTCCGCTGCTGTGATAACCCTTGATGGGTTTGCAGGGTCATAGACGAAGAACTTGACCATCGCCGAATAGATGTTGAGTGGCTGTGTACCGTTAACACCGGAATACGCCCCGACAACGGGTATCACGTTCATTCCGCTTGCTGTGAGCCTGGCTATTATGCTGTCAAAGTGGGCCATATCCCCTGAAAGGAGAACGCTATCAAGGCCAGCTATTCCAATGGTGGGCCGTGATGCGTTGAGTGGGTATGCTGCAAGGTAATCAGCGAGGCTGGTAAAGACCCTGCCGTCACGGTAGAGCATCTCCGCTGGAATGGTTATAGGTGCTGCAGGTTCCCATTCAGATGGCCAGGTGCCCCCATTCATCACCGTGAAGTTCTTAAGAAGCAGCTTGAACTGGTTTTCATAGTTCACGGTTCCCTTCTTTGCATAGTAGAGACCATAGGTCACCCAGGGTGCAAGCTGCGGGTACGTATTAACATAGGCCTTCAGGCGTGCCTCGTTGGAGTTTTTGAGGTCATAGAGGATAGTGTTCTTTGTATCTGTGTTACCGATAACCGAGGCATCTATACCCTGGAATATGCGTACACCGTTGATCTGTGACATGTTTGTGAGATCCGGGTCACTTTCAAGGACAATGAATATCTTGTTTGGTCTGTTAGATGCAATTTCAGGGTAATCACGCATAACATTCCTGAAGTTACCTGAGTCAAAGAGCCACTCTGCGATAACGATATCCGCAGACTCAATGAGGCTTTTAAGTTCAGAGGGGTTCATCCTTGATATCTGTGTGGTGGTCCTTACCTCAAACCTGACCGTCCATGTTGACTTATTCTGTGGGTTGTATCCTGGCTGTGAGGGGTTTATGAGGTCCATGACCTTCTTTGCCGCATCATTGGTCATCTTGGAACTGGTTGACGAGTGTATGACAAGTACGACAGGATCCCTGATCTCCTGTGTGTTGTTCACTGTTAGGTTTCCGGGATCACCTCCTGCGGTGCTGTTATCTGCAGCTGCCACTGTCTGGCAGAGCATGATCATGAAGAGAACTGCTGTCAGTGTAAAGAGCTGTTTTCTCATGACTTTTCACCTCCTTTTATTTTTTTAAATTTACAGTAACCCCTCTGAGTTATGTCATTAAAATAAATTATTATTACATTATACAGAATACTTTAAAAATAAATTATTACTTAACTTGAAATATTACTTAATTTAAATATCAATCGAGGAAAAGTAATAATCCTGCGGATAAAAAAATAAATAATTGGGGTGTTTATTTTCCTGCTACGCCCCTGAGGAATCCGAAGGCCACAAGTCCAGCAGCCACAAGGACACCCACGATACCATAGACGTACCATGAGGAGTCAGCGCCGCCAGAAGTGGAGGTTGCATTTGTAACCTCATAGGCCTTCTTACCCTCAGTTGTTGCAGGTTCCTCTGAAACTTCAGATGCTGCACTCACATCAGCCGGTGAAGCACTGTAATCAACACCTGGTGTGTAACCTGCATGGCCTGCATTACCATGGGAACCTGAGGGTAAACCACCGGTTGAACCACCTGTGGAGCCACCTGTTGAACCACCAGGTATACCACCCTGGTTTCCGTTCTGACTTCCACCATTGTTCACAGGAATGAGGTCCTCAAGTGTCCTGTTTGCAGGTAGCCCCTTCACATAGGCGATGGGGTTCTGACCACCGGCACCTGAGAGGATCATCTGAAGTTCACTCTCAGTTATGTACCTCTCAGCGTCATAGGTTACGACAGGTCCCGAGATCAGATAACTTGGTGTTTCACCCTTGTAGAGGCTTATGAAACCTGCTATCTGTTTTTCCCTCTTCGCATCGCTGGTGACGCAGTCGCTCACATCAAAGTTCGGCCATTTGAAGTCCAGGACCACTGCCTTACCAACCTTGTTCTTGTTGTCCCAAATAACAAGGATTCCCTCAATGTTACCTCCAGATGCATACTTATCCTCAGGGTCGTTCTCTGATCCAGGAACACGCAGGTTGAAGTAGGTTCCCTGTCCAGGTGAGACCCCGAGGCGGTAGACTATGGCGTCGTCCTTGCAGTAGATGGTGTTACCCAGGTAGATGTAGTTCTCGTTTTCCTTGAGGGGGTAGTTCTTGAATATGTACTCTGTTATCAGGTAACCTGGTGAGACGCCTGGACATGCATGGTCGTGGAAGAGGAATGTCAGTATCTGGTCATATGGTGGGTCGTGTCTCCATGCATTTGCTATGCTCTGTATGTTGAACCAGCCATCCTTTGCAAAGACCTTTGAGACCTTGCTGCTGAGCTGTGTGCTGTTAAGGGTTCTTGGTCCGATGTCATTCACAAATTTACCGTCTGATGCATTGCTTGCAATCAGCTGCCCGGTTGTTGGGTCATAGTAGATGTAGACCGCATCCATTGTCACCCCATCATAGCCCCTGAGGACGAATGTGAACCAGAGTGGTTTCCAGAGAGGTCTGTGAACCGGGAGAAGTGTTGCCCTACTTAACCTTGAACCAAGAACATCAAATACTCCGTCCCAGGCAGCACTCATATCCTGACCGTTAACCCTTGAGTAACCGGCTGATGTGAGCACCACCAGGTCCCTGTCGTCCCTTTCAAGGTTTATACCTTTCTCTGTAAGGAATAACTGCTTTGCAAGGTTGGCTGCGTCAGCACCGATCTTCCTGATCTGCTCGTATGTCAGGTTACCCCATGTGAAGGTTCCGTTTTCACGGGTTGCATTTGGAAGTCCAAGGCTGTCTATGTATGCCATGTCAAGTCCATGGGCTACCTGTGGTGGAATCTGGTAGGTTATGTTGTTGACTTTATCTGTCACGTTGGCACCGTTTTCACTTCCCAGGAGATAGTAGTAGTGGGTCGCATTGAGGCCCTTAAGTTCCCTCACTATTGTCACAAGGGATGTTGGGTCCTGTTTCACCCTGGATATGAGCCATGCGTTGAATTCGAGTTCTGTTTTTTTGCCTGTCTGCTGCTGGAACTGTTTCCTGAGTGCCTCCTTGTCGAACTTCATCACTATGAGGTCACCCTTGAGGGTGTTGGGGTTCCACCTTATGAAACCAACAAGGTTTGTGTCAGCACCTGTAGCCGTGGTGTTGAATCCGCTGTAGGATCCTCCCTTACCTGGTGTGGTGTCAAGGAACATCAGGAGTGCATCGTCATCTGAGTCCCCTGGGACACCCACTGTCACGTAACTTGTTATCTCACCTGGTGATCCAGGGTTGGTGAAGTCCATGACCGGTGGGTAGTACTTTAACAGTGTGAGGCTCATTGCATATCCGCTGATGGTACCGAGGCACATGTGACCATGGAATGATGCGGCCCTGAGGAGATCAGATGGTGCGCCCTGCATCCATGCGTTTGCAAGACTTGCAACCGGGAACGCGTAGTTTCCGTATTTGCTTACCAGAAGGTTCCAGTTTGCCTCAGTCATGTTCTTTAGAAGGTCGATTGTGTAAACTGGTTTTCCGTTGACTGTTTTGATTACAACCGGTGATGTGCTTGCATTCTTGAAGTAAACACCCACCAGTGTGCTGCCCCTCTGTAGTATGAAGAATGTGTCCAGCGGGTCAACAGGTGACTTCCTTATTACAAGCAGGTTCCCCTTACCATAGGTTACACGGCCACCTGCCTGGTTTAGTATCCCCTCAATAACGTCCTCTGTGGTATTGTTTTTGTACTTGACAATACCTGCAGTTGTTATGACGAGGACGTTTCCCTTCGAGAAGTTCAGGATCTGATCTGCCCTCCTGGTGATCTCCCTTCCCAGTTTGTAGGCGTCTGTGGCGTTCATTTTGAGTGAAAGCAGTGCGTAGTATTTGGTATCCAGTGGATTCGCCGGGTTGGTTGATAGGGTGAATTCATGTACTAGGTCCCTGTAGCCCGGTGCCGTTACCTTTATCCGGAATTTAGTGGTGTTTGTGATG
This sequence comes from Methanothermobacter sp., assembly GCF_030055435.1. Taxonomy (NCBI): domain Archaea; kingdom Methanobacteriati; phylum Methanobacteriota; class Methanobacteria; order Methanobacteriales; family Methanobacteriaceae; genus Methanothermobacter; species Methanothermobacter sp. The sequence goes on along the minus strand of NZ_JASFYG010000003.1, from coordinate 250,001 downwards.
TTCTGGTAATTGAAGATGATCTTTGTCATGTTGGCTGCCGGGTCAAAGGTCTTTGTGAAGTTGATCTTTGATCCGTTTGCATCGGTGATACAGTTTATGTCAGGGTTGATGCGGGGGTTGTCGTCTGCGTACTCGTAGGTCACCTTAACCCCCACTTCACATGCTGTGTCTACTGCGCTCACTGAACCCGTCAGTGCGATAGCAACGAGAAGAGCCATGAAAACCATGAAATACTGCCTTCTCATAACATTTTTCACCTCCTTTAATTTCTGTAATGTTTAATAATGTACAGAATGTAGTAGGAGTAATAACATATATAATTATTTTGTTAATACTTTAGAGGCTGATAAAAGGCAAAATGTAATACTTAGTTTCAGTTAAAAAAGAGGGGATTCATGGGAAGGTCCCATGAACTGATTGCTGGAGGGAAATTTATTATCAAACACCATAATGGTGTTATATTTAAAATTGAAAACCAAGCATATTTAATATTTTCTATTTTAATATTCATAATAATTATCGGGTCTGGAGTGCCGGAATGGTAATAAAAGATAAGGCGATCCTTAAAAAAATTCAGATGTTTCTGATTTGATCATAACAGAAACATCACGGGCACTTAAAAACAAGCACTGAGGTATTGTTAACCTTACCTGAAGGCAGAACAATCCCCGCCCTTCTGAATCCAGTAACATCCTCATCAGTCACGGGGGCGTAGAGAATCGCCCTCATTCCTGTGTAAGTCCTGTATATAACCCTGGTATCAGGGTCCACGTACCTGTGTATATTTCTGAAGACCCTCCTCTTTGGTTCTGCAAGGGCAGCCACCATAACAACGTCAAAATCAAGATCCGCCAGTGCGGTCTCATCACCAGTGACCACATCCACATCTCCTGGTTCAAGTTTTTCTATCACTTGGCGGGATATATCAGCTATTTCAGGTTCAATTTCAACAACATGTACGCTCATGCCATATATATGTGCAAGGAGTATCCCTGTGAGGGGTAGTGGCCCGCCCCCAATGAATACAGCGCGCTCCCCCCTCCTGAATCTACCAAGGGCAGCCTCATTTTTGAGGAGCTGGAGGTACCTTGGGTAGAAATAGAACGATTTCAGGGTTTTCCATGGAGAGTCTGAATTTCTAACCTCCTCTGCCTTCTCCAGTTCAAGTTTCATGCCAAGGTTAACATAGAAGGTTCTTATGAGCCTCAGCGCATGGTTCATCTCAGCATCGTCAAGTATGTGCCTGGCTGATTCAAAGTCAATGGATGAATCATGGGCTATCTCCTCGATCTCATCCAGGAGGGGTATGACCCTGGATGTATCCATCCTGTCGAAGTGGTAGTCCATCCCCTCAAGCCTGGATGCTATCCTCTTTATCTTATTCCAGTAGATGTAACAGCTCATGTGGAGTTCTCCATGATGGTAATTAATTAAACAGCAGTCTTTATAAGACTTCACAGCATATATAATATGTGTATGGAATCATGTATTACTATGAGGCATATATATCCTTAAAAATTAATACTGAATGGTGGTTGATATTATTCTGGTTACCATTCCCCAAACAGAAAGTGAAATTGAATCCATAAGAAGATTCCTGTTTGATATGATCAGGCGGGAATTTGGCTACGGGTACATACCCGACTACCACCGGGACATCATTGAATTCAGGGAACACTATCTCAATCCACCGGGAAACACATTCATCTCTGCCTCGCTGGGTGGAAAGGTAATCGGGACCCTGGGACTCCGCGCCTATGACCGTGAATTTGAGGGCCTCAGTTATGATCCAGATACAACAGCAGGTCTCTGGAGGGTCTTCGTGCATGAGGACTACAGGAGACGGGGGATTGCATCACTCCTTGTTGGTATCGCAGAGGCCCATGCAGCCAGAATGGGGTATAGAAGGATGTACCTCCATACGCACAAGCATGTGGGGGGTGCACTTGAATTCTGGCTCTCAATGGGTTACCGGGTGACCCTTGACACCGGGAACGAACTCAACACTGTCCACATGGAAAAACCCCTTAAACCTCCTGAAAGTGCAGATAAAGTCCGCACAATCCACACGCAGAAACCCTTTAAAACCCAAAGAGTACTTCAATACTGATGCCCGGAGTAGATATCAATCTTTTGATCAGGAAAAAGGAGGAGGAGGAGGAACAGGGCATCAGATGACATTTTTTTGAGCGAAAGGATTGTAGATGGATGCCCTGTTGAGCTGACTTACTCTGGTAAGCTAGGAGGAATTCATGCTCATATGATGATTGGCAGAGGATATATAAATACTTTTTGAAAAAAAATTATTACTCATATTTAAATTATCCTGATATTAGTATTAATCAATCAACCCCAATAATTATGGAAATCCTGTAGTCTAATCATTCCCTGTAACCTTCAAGGAAGGACTCTAGTGCCTCATAGGCAGCATCCACTGCCTCTTCAACAATTCGGGGGTCTGCATCTGAGAGTTCGTCGAGATGAAGCTCGGCGGTGATATCAACATCCAGCCTGTCGGTGTATTCAACGCTCACCGTTATCTCAATATCAACTATCTCCTTTGCTGAGACCCTTTCAAGTATAAAATCAGAAATGGTGTTATAAAGGAAACTGGATATCTCATCCAGATCCCTGTCACTGAGTTTTTTAAGGCTCAATTAGTTACCCATCCCTGGATTGATCCCGGCGCCCTTCATGGCTTCCTGGATGTTAACCTGCATCTCCTGCAGTTTTTTCATCACACGTTCTTCCTGTCGCTGGATGGTTTTCTCCCTTAACTGGAGAGTTTCAAGTTTTTCCTCAAGTTCAGCTGTGATTTCACCCTTATCTACCTTTATAAGGATGTTTCCTGAACTCTTAAATACCTCAGCGTCATCTGCAGCCTTTGAGAGTTCATCAAGGGCTTTCTGTGTTTCATTAATCTGCATTTCAACCGTCTGTTTCTGCACAGATATTGCCTGTGCCTGCTGCTGCAGCTGCTGGAACTGGGCCAGCTGGTGCTGTACATTCTGTGGAAGTTCCATACTATCACCTTTCATTAATTCAATCATGAATCCTGTTGATCGGGAGTAACGAGCTCTATCATATCCAATGAGAGCCTCACCCAGCGGAAAGATGAGTTTAGAGCTGCCCTGAATGATGCCGTGTCCCGGGCACTGATTTTTATGGTTATCCTGTCATCCTCAAGGTCCACTGAAACGGAAGACCTATCTGATGGGGAATCCATGAACTCCGGGTTAACTGCCCTGTAAACCACTGAAGCGGATTCAGGGTTCCCCATGGATATGTCAATGGATCCCTGGATTCTCTTAAGACCCAAATCAATCACCGGTCTTAAAGTCCCTTATCAGGAGTTTGAATCCTGCAGGCTCTCCAGTGGCATCAAGAAACTCCATAACCCATGGGTAATCATCACCCTCCCTGAATTCCCAGACGCTCCCGGATGCCTTGGGATCAACTTCAAGGCCCATGAGCCTGCAGACGCCTTTAAGTTCAGGGGGGCATGATCTTACCCCTGCAGCAGGATAATCCCTCTCTGATCCCCTGATGTCAAAGGATGGGTTGAAAAGGATGTATCCCATCTCGTCTCCCCTCTCACCAAGGAACGTTATCCTGGAAGGGTTTCCATGTCTTTCAGATACAAGAGCCACGGGTCCAGATGCCTCAATGAGCACGTCCCTGATACTCATCTTGCCCCTGTTGACATACCTCCAGCCCATTATCCTGGAAAGCCTCTGGGAAAACGATCTTGTTCGCTGGGAAGGCTTCCTGGATGTTGTAAGAAGCATCCTACCGTGCCCTTATGGTCCTCTTAACAGGAGGCACCTCCTTGAAGAGAATCCTGTACCTGCACCTGGGGCACTTATTCTCCATGTACTTCTTGGGGTCGATCAGGGTTCCGCACTGGGCGCAGCGGTACAATCTACTTACCTCCAACTATCCTTTTGATGTTACGGGCTGCTGTCTTACCCATCGGGGTCACAGGCAGGTACGCGCCGCCTGTGAATACAGAGCCACACTTTCTGCACTTCCATATGCCCCTACTCTCCCTTTTAACACCTGGCCTGTCACAGCTGGGGCATACATGCTTCCTCTTCATCTCTTCTTCAATCTTCTTGACAGCTCTTTTAGCTTTACGACCGTAACGTGGACCGAAACGTCCTGTAATACCAACTTTCTTTGTTCTTGCCATTTTATCACTCCAGTAAATATGATGTTATAGGTATCGTAAGGCGAGTATTTAAGATTTGGGGAGTCAGAAAACCATAGTGGTCTCTCTCAAGTATACTTATACATATGGAAGATAGCCACGCTGGAAGAGATAGTCTATGATTCCTCCAGGGATTCAGGGTGCCATTGACTTATCAAGGTACTCGATGAGCTGGGGCACCTTCTCCCTTGCAATGGAAACCGCCCTAAGGACATCATCCCTTGTGAGGGCTCCCTCACCGCCCTTCTGCATGGCGCATATGGAGCCATCCTCTGTCACCCCTATGGACAGCCTTGCGGTGAGTATGTCCTCCTCCTCAAGGCATGGGTCCAGTATTATCTCATCACCAATCTTTGCAAAGGTGCACATGAGGGCTTTCCTGTTGATGGGGAGTGGCTGCCTGTTTTCCCTGTCAACCACAACCTCACCATCCTCAACCTCCGCGACGGGTATCCTTGTATCGAGGAGAGCTGCCACAGTTGCAAGTACCGCCGCATCAAAGAGGTTGCCGTCGTAGTCGATTATGTGGAGGTCCAGGAAGAGCATCCAGACCTTGCTGCCCTCTATTATGCAGAGCTTTTCAAGGTCTATCATCTGACTCTCCCTTATGCAGCGATCAACAACCCTTGAGAGTTCAACCGAACGCTCATCGGGGGGTCCCGGCTCAAAGGTTGGTGATGCCATTGGTAGTAGTTCGGAGTTTGTGAGTATCACTCCCATCTCAGGGGTGTCAGGGAATGGTTCGCCTATCTGTGGCTTTACACCAACTATTATCTGTGTGTTGCCGAGTTTGACCCTTGAGGAACCCTCAGCCTTGGATATCACCCCTGTTTCAATGGATATGTCCCTGAACTCATGGAGTGACCTTCCATCAATTCGCTCCTTGTTATTTATAAGGTCAGTTATGCTTTTTCTTGTAATTTCAGGTATTATATCCATTCTATTCACCATACTTTTTTCTGAGGGCCTCTTTCTGAACCTCATGTATTCTGAGGCAACCATCCATTGCCAGCTCAAGGGCCCTTTCAAATTCATCCTCTGAGAGGTTTCCATCGCTCTGGAGAAGTGTGATTTCACGTGTCCTTGGTAGGATTGCAACCGGCACATCCGCCTGCCCGGCCTTATCCTCCTCCTCAGATAGATCAAGGACAACCTGATCGTTAACCTTACCTGCGGCGCAGGCAACAACCATGTCCCTCATGGGTATACCTGCATCTGCAAGGGCCACCGATGCCGCTGTGATGCCTGCGCACCTTGTACCACCCTCTGCCTCAAGAACCTCTATGAAGACGTCTATGACGGACCTTGGAAACTTTTCAAGTATCAGTGCAGGTCTCAGGGCCTCCGCGGTTATCTTGGAAATTTCGACAGAGCGCCTGTCGGGACCCGGCCTCTTCCTCTCCTCAACAGAGAATGGTGCCATATTGTACCTGCACCTTATAACTGCCCGGTCAGGTCGCTGCAGCTTCCTTATCTGTGCCTCCCTTGGTCCATAAACAGCTACGAGTATCTTGTTACCTCCAAATTCAAGGTAGGATGAACCGTCAGCCCTTTCAAGTATTCCTGCCTCAATTTTCAGGGGCCTGAGTTCATCAAATGCCCTTCCATCCTCCCTGACAAGGGGGGGTGTTTTCAACTGATCCTGTGTGATGATACCAATCACCTCTGTTCCTGGGAATTTTCATCCTTAACTTCTTCATCCCCTGATTCTTCACCCCTCGGATAATTCTTCTTCATCTTCTTTGGTTTTCTCAGGGGTTTCTGTTTCTTCTTCAAGTTCCCCGGCATCCTTAACTGCAGCCTCCAGTTCAGCCACTTCAGACCCATTAACCTCATTCCTGGTTGTGGGTTCCGCGCCGGTAAGTCTGTCCAGCAGTTCCCTGACACGATCTGTGAGTCCTGATGTGTGGGCCTCACGGTCTATCATGAGGATAACCCTCTCGGCTATCCGCTCCATGTCAGGTTCGCCCTTTATCCAGACGACTCCATTCTGACCCACAACTATATCACAGTGGGTCTTCTCCTTGACCATGTTTATCATGGATCCCCTTTTGCCTATGAGCCTTGGGACCTTCGTGGGTGTTATGTATACCAGAATTCCGTCCCTGAACTTTCCAAGCCCCCGGCCTTTCAGGCCTAGTTTAACCTTCTTGACCTCGTCCACATCAACTACTCTTAAAAGGAGCACGTCGCCTATGTCAAAGACGTTCTCAAGTTCCCTTTTCTCCTTGCCAAAAACCTCTGATGCCGGCAGGAGTCCGCTGTAGGGGGAATTTATATCAAGGACCCACATTGAGAACCTTATATCCGTGATTTCACCGATCACCACATCCCCCCTCTTGGGGATGTATTTGCTCTGAAGTGGTATCACGTTTATCTTCTTATTTCTGACAGAAACAAGTCCAACAAATGATGAACATATTTTTTTACCCTCTTTGAAGGTTCCCCTGCCTGGGTAGTAATCATTTTCTGCCAGAACCTGACCTGGAACAACCAGGTCCTTTTCATTTACGATTAACACATTATGCCTCCCTGTTTTTTGAAGGCAAAAAAGGAGAGGAGGGTTTACTTGATAATCCTTGTCTCAACGTTACCGCCGGTGAGTTCATTGATCTTCTGGTAGAAACTATCCTGAAGACCCCCTGGTATCTCAACCACCGCTATCCATGACCCATCACTCTGCCATTCTTCATTCTTTATTTTCCCGAAATTGGATATCACGCCGTAGGCTGGGCCGGCCCTGTCGCCTGGTATCTTTATGGCAACGGTGACCTTCTCGAATTTTATGGGTATCTTGGTCTTTATGGCCTTCAGGACAATATTGACCTGCTCATCAACTGTTTTGAATGGATCAACTTGAACCCTTGCTTCCTCCATTGCCTTTTCAATTCTCTTTGGAGGGTGAGGAAGTCCGTTCTGGGGGTTTATAGCTTCACGTGAAATCTTACTGATGATTTTTTTGCGTTTATCCTCTATCATCTGTCTTCTCTGTTCTGCAGTGAGCTGTATTGTCCCCCTCTGAAGTATTATGGGTGTTACCTCAAGAGGATCTGTTGTTTCAAAGACCTTCCTCATGGCCTCCTCAGATGCCCTATCACCCTTTCTGGCGTCCCTGAAGACCTCCTGGACCGCCAGCACATCCTCCACACTGACCTCTGAATTCTCTCGCCGGAATTCAGCTGCCAGGTCAGGATCCACTAGAATTTCGAATCGCTCGCCATGGGATTCGAGCCGGGCGATAACCGCATCTTCAAGGCTGACCATTTTTTACTCCTCTTCCTCCTTTTCCTTCCTGATCAGGAGTTCCTCAACATGGTCCCTGATCTCATCATCAGGAAGCCTTCTGTACTTCTTATCTGCGGCTTCTATAACAGCTATCTCAACACTTTCAGGTGTTGTTTTACCCTCTGTTGCCTCATAGACCGCATCGAGGGCAAGTTCTATTGCCTGGTTCAGGTTCATGTCATCGGTGTATTTCTTCTCAAATTCCTCCATGGCCGCTGGCCTGCCGGCCCCTATGGCTGTGGCCTTGTACTCTATGAGGGCCCCGCTGGGGTCTGTCTCAAAGAGTCTGCAGCCCTTCCCGTTTACACCACCTATTATGAGGGCTGTTCCGAAGGGCCTGACACCTCCGTGCTGGGTGTACATCTGTTTCATGTCACATATCTTCTTGGCAAGGCTTTCAACCCTTATGGGTTCATTGTAGGTTATCCTGTTTATCTGGGCCTCGAGTCTTGCCTTTTCAATTATGGCCCTTGCATCTGCCACCAGCCCAGATGTTGCGGCCCCTATGTGTTCATCTATCTGGAAAATTTTTTCTATGGATTTCGGCTCAACCAGTTTACTTGTGGGCCTCTTGTCCACTACAAGAACTATTCCTTCCTTTGATTTTACTCCAAGAGAAGTGGTTCCTCTCTTAACTGCTTCTCTTGCATACTCCACCTGGAATAGTCTGCCATCCGGGCTGAATACCGTAATGGCCCTATCATATCCTGCGCTTTGAAGTGGTTGCATTTTTCTAACCTCTCTTTATTGATGGATAAATCTGGTAATCATGAGACATGTGATACAAATCAGTCAGTATTTATCTATCTTGGAAGGTTTAATAAACTTTTGTGTTGCAGAGCGCACCGTCCCTGAGAGTCCCAGTATATGGAATACCACCCTTGCCCCGCTGTGGTGGTGTGCCGCCGTGAGGGCAGCCATAACCTTTCTCTCGTAACCCCTCTGGCACTGAAGCACCCCCCTGATCCTTACTGCATCCAGGAAATCACATCGCCAGAGTTTCATGAGCCATAAACGGAAATTTGATGTCTCACATTCACCGTGGAGTTTGAGGCAGCTGTCCCAAATGAGGGATACGATTTCATCCCTTGAGAACTCCCTCTCGGATATCAGTTCAAAGGCTATGTACCTCTTTGGGTTCCTGAGGGTGGGAGGGAGTATCTTCATCCTCATGTCTTCACCGGGGTTCAGTTCTTGTTATTCATCATCACACGTCTGTTATATTACAGCTCTTCCATCTGGCTCTGTTCAGTCCTTGTTATTCATCATCCACAAGCCTCACACCATCTGCAATCATAAGGGGGCGTTTACGTGAGTATTCGATTATGGAGGATGGTGTTGATGAGAGAGCCCTCCTGGCCTCATGGGTACTCATGCCAAAGCAACCTGCAAGGTTCATGAGGTCACGGGGTGTGCGGAGATCATATATTGATGATGCCCTGCTTGAGAGTAATAGTGGAAAATCGAATTTTCTGTGGAGTTTAAGGATCTCCCTGAAGTGCTCAAGAACCCTCGCCCTTACCTTGAGCCATGAGCCCATGATATCGGTGGTGACAAGTTCAACTGCAACCCTGTTCCTTGCAGCCTCCCTTGCAAGGACATGGTTCATTCCAGCGTCCCTCCTTGAGGAGTAGGGTGCAGAGAGGACATCCACCCGGGGATTCTCACAGGCGGCGCGGTTCACCTTAAGGTCCCCCCCTGAAACGTATACAACCTCGGCCTTCTTCCTGAATCGGTTAACTCTGCGCCTCATATCCTGGGGGTTCGATGCGTTTATCATGACACCGGCTGCCACCTCAAGGCCCCTGATTTCAGGGTTATCCATCAGGAGTTCAATCTCTGGCTGAAGGCTGCTGTAGGCCTCATCAGGGTATACAAGGACAGCCCCATGATAGCCGAGGCGGGAAGCCTCAGAGAGAAGTCTAAGAGTGGAATCATGGTCACCTGCCTGGATGTGGAAGTCAAAGAATTTCATCTGCCTGGAGGACTCACTTATTCGAGCATCCTCCTTGGAGTCAAAGGATTTCATCTGAACCCTGCTGGAATCAGTTATTTAAGCATCTATGGAAGTTAAAGGATTCATCTTGCTATATGACCAGTTATTCAAGTAATTTCCTTATATTCTCAGTTGCAACATCCCTCTTTGCAGGGTATGCCTCCACCTTAATCTTGAGGTGTATTGCATCACCGTGCCTTACAGGTTTCCATATTCCCTCAAGGGCTTCCTGTTTATCCAGGCGGATGAACAGGTTACCGTTTTCATCGAATCGATCCTCGAGTTCATCCATTCTGCCCCTGAAGACCTCAATGAATTTTTCCATGAATTCTCTAAGAGCCCTTCTGTGGTCCACCCTGCCCCTTAAAACTGTGATGGGGTTTCCATGGTAGCCCTCTGCCATTTCTCTTTCAGGTGCTGCGCCGGGTATTATGTTTCTGAGGGCCTCGAGGACCTTTTCCTCGTCCTCGGTACCGTAAACCATTAGGCGGTAGGAGATGTTGTGTATCATTTTCCTCTAAAAATTAATTGAGTGGGGCTTTACCTTACCTTTTCAGCCCCCTTACCTTTGTTTCTCAGGCCCCTGTTCTTCTTACCTTCACTTGTGAGGCCCCTGAAAACACGTCCCCGGTGCTGCTTTTCGCAGATCCAGTTTATTTTGGGGTCATTCTTTATTGCAGGGTGGTTTGGATCAACAAGGATGACCTCATAGAACTTGTATTTTCCGTCCTCCCAGACCCAGTAGGAGTTGAGGACCTCCATGTTTGGGTATTTCCTTGCAACTCTTTCCTCTGCGATCCTCTTTATGCTCTTTGCAGTTGTGATCTTCCTAACACCCATTCTTTTGGGTCTTCTACCTGCCTTGAACCTGGGTTTTCTCTGGCTACCACGCCTTACACGCGTCCTCACAACTATGTATCCAGGTTTTGCCTTGTAACCAAGTGATCTTGCACGGTCTATTCTTGTTGGCCTTTCAATTCTTTTAATTACAGGGTCCCTTCTCCATTTTGGGGCCCTTTCCCACATAAGCTCCCTTACATAGGAGTCCTTTGGATTTTTCCATGCGTCTTTAACATATTTGTACATTGTTTACACCTCTATTCTGTTCGGCTTTACGCCACATCCATGGGATCGTATCCCTTAAAAATAGCGGTTTATGTACTACTACATTTCATGTGGTCACTTAAAAAGTTTACTGTTGGTTCCATGAATGAATCTGTTTATACAGATTTTAGTGTCATTAACCATCTGTGTATGTCTGGATTTAAGTTAGAGTAAGCTGGAATTTGATATCCGGTAAACATGATGCAGATAATTCATGAAATCAGAAAATCATGATATCATCACATATCTTACCGGCTATTGATTTTGGTATAATCTTATATCTAAATGGAGTTAGATATATAATATGATATTTGTTGCGGGGGTTGAATGTGAAATACCTGAAACTTTGCTCTTTGCTAGTCGTGGTTTTTTTGTTTGTTTTGCTTTTTTCTGGAATTTCTGCGGCTGTTTCAAGGAATGAAAGGACCGGAAAAACTTATATGACCATCCAGGAGGCTATAGACGACAGTGAAGTTCAGGATACTATAGTGGTGGACGCTGGAACTTACGAAGAAAACATAGTTATACACAAAGAAAATTTAACTCTGAAAGCAAATGGAACCGTAATAATAGATGGATGGCGTGACAGAGAACCTGTAATAAATATAATTGCCAACGGATCGAAAATAAATGGGTTTACGCTGATCAATGGTACTCATGGGATATATTCATCTGCTGGCTGGTGTAACCTGACAAAGAATGTCATAAGACACAACGATATAGCGATATGGTTAATTGATTCCGATAACAGCGTGATTCAGGAAAATGAAATAACTGATAACACCGGTGGAATAGTCCTAATATCATCAAACAGGAACAATATTTCCAGAAATAATATAAGCAGTGAGGGATCTGGAATTTCTCTTGAATCCTCATCTGAAAACACAATTTCCAGTAACATCATAAGAAACTGTCTCAATGGAATCACAGCTGGGTTCTCACCCTCAAATGTAATCAGAGAAAACCGGATAGAGGACATAACAGAGAATGCTATTTACCTTCTGACCTCCCTCAAAAGTGTTTTAAGGAATAACTCCATCAATAACGCATCTGCAGCCATTAAAATTGGTGGAGGGGACAACTCAGTTGACCATTTTATCCAGAACATAGATACCTCAAATACCGTTGACGGTAAACCAGTCTACTATCTCACTGGAATCTCCAACAGGGTCTATGACGGAATCCCAATGGGCTACCTTGCACTCGTGGGCTGCAGGAACGTAACCATAAAAAATGTTGCCCTCTCAAAATGTGGTAACGGAATAATACTGGCAAATACAAGCAGTTCAAGGATAGAGAACTGCAACATAAGCGATGATGACTATGGTATCTTCCTGCTGCAGTCCACTAAAAACACCATTCAGAGCAACAGGATACACATGGCCAGGTATGATGGTGTTTTCATACACTATTCCAGTAACAACACCATTTCAGGAAATAAAATAAGCTGTAGCAACAGTAGGGGCATACAGGTCACCGGTTCATACAATACAATCTACGGCAACCTTATACTGAACAATTCCGTGGGATTATATATACCATCCTACAGCAGGAGTAACAGGATCTATGGAAACAGCTTCATAGACAATGGTATTCAGGCGGAAAATGAAGGCGGTTTAACCAATGTGTTCAATCTCACGCGGCCCACTGGAGGTAACTACTGGAGCAACTACACCGGGAAGGATGAAAATGGGGATAACTTCGGTGACACACCATATATATTCAGTAATGGATCCGACAGCCTTCCCCTCATCAGAGATCCTCTGCAGAAACTTAAAGTGGTATCCATGGATCCCCCAAATGGTTCCATGAGCATTTCAAGGACAAAAAGCCTTGTAATAACCTTCAGCTCCATTATAATAGCTGGAACTAACTATTCTAGCATAACAGTCAGAAAATCTACAGGTGCTCTGAAATCAATCATAAAAAATATAAGCGGCAACAGACTCACCATAACACCCATTGGGGGCTGGGATCCCGGTTTCAGGTTCACAGTAACAATACCTGTGGGGGCCATAGAAAACATTGCAGGAGTCACCCTTGGAGTGGATTTCACATCAAATTTCACGTCTGCCATTGCAGTAACAGCCATTGATCCCAGAAATGGTGCAACAGGTGTTTTAAGGACCAAAGTAATTGTCATAACATTCAGTAACAGCATACTCGCCGGCCCCACCTACAGATCAATAGCTGTAAGAACATCTACTGGACGACTGAAATCCATCAGTAAGAGAATAATCGGCAACAGGCTCTACATAAAACCAGTTGGAAGCTGGAGTGCCCGTACAAGGTACATCATAACTGTTCCAAGGACTGCAGTTAAGACCGGCAGCGGTAACATGATGGCAGCGGATTTCAAATCAGCATTCACAACAAGATAAAAAAATACTTCTTTTCTATTTTTAATTTAAGAATACTTATCTCTATTATATTTTGCAAAAGGTGATTTTCAAGATCTGATTAATTAAAAAACTAAATACCTTAATTTAAAAAAAGAATTTAATCAGTCCCCAAGGACCTCATAAAGTATCCTCATTGCCTTCACAAAGGGCGGGTTACCTGATGTGAGGAGAACAACACGGAGAACGTCAACAATCTCATCCCTTGTAACACCAAATTCATTTATGGCACTCTGTATCTGCTTTTTAACTGCGCGGTCATCTGAGTTTGCAGCTGTTATCCCGAGGGCTATGAGTTTCTGTGTCTTGTAGTCAAGAACCTTCCCTGTGTAGGCGGCCTCGTTGAGTTTAACAACTGCCTCATAGATGTCAGGATAGTCCTCCTTCACATGGACCATGCCCTTTCCATAGAAAACATCCTCTTTCATACCTTACACCTCCCGCATCTTATCTATGTTCAGCTTGATATTTATAACTAACACCAGCTGAAAAATAAAAGGTGATTATTCACTGTTTTTCCTGAAATTCCGGGGATTTATGTTTTTTATCTGCTTCTGATGTCTCAGATTCTTTACATGTTTTTTCAGATGCCCTTGAGGTGTCAGAGAGCATCTCTGAGATCCCTGCGATTGAACCCAGAATACCTGTGGCCTCCACAGGGAGAAGTATCTTTGTGGCCCTTCCATCGGCAACCTTCTCAAGGGCCTCAAGGTACTTGAGTGCTATTATATCATTCGTCGGGTCCCCCTCGTGCATTGCCCTGAAAATCGAGAGTATGGCCTTGGCCTGACCCTCTGCTATGGCTATCTCCCGGTACTTGTTGGCGTCTGCAACCTTCTTTATGGCCTCTGCCTTACCCTCAGCTTCGAGAATGGCTGCCTGTTTATCACCCTCAGCCCTCTTTATCTCTGACTGCTTGTAACCCTCTGCCTCAAGGATTGCGGCCCTCTTCATACGTTCGGCCTTCATCTGCTTTGACATGGCCTCAACTATGTCTCCCGGTGGCTCTATGCGCTGTATCTCAACACGTACAACCCTGGTACCCCACTTGTCTGTGGCCTCATCTAGGACCTCACGGAGCTGAGTGTTTATCATCTCCCTTGATGTGAGGGTCTGGTCCAGTTCAAGGTCCCCTATTATGTTCCTGAGGTTCGTCTGGGCCAGTTTGGTTATGGCCTGGTAGAAGTCAACCACGTTGTAGACTGCATTGAAGGGGTCAACCACCTCATAGAAGATGACACAGTCCACCACAACGACTGTGTTGTCCTTGGTTATGACCTCCTGTGGTGGTACATCAACCACCTGCTCCCTCATGTCAACCTTCTTTATGGCCTCTATGAAGGGTATTATAACCACAAGGCCGCTTTCGACTGTCCTCTGATATTTACCGAGCCTTTCAACAACACCCTTTTCGTAGGGTCTGAGTATTTTCAGGCTCTTGAACGCCAGTACAAGGAGTACGAGTACAATTATTATTTCAAGAAGCATCTTTCATTCCTCCACTTTTTCAACGACGAGTTTAACTCCCTCAATTGCCTTCACCTTCACAAGGTCACCCTCTTTAAGAGCCGCGTCTGACCTTGCCCTCCAGGTTTCACCGTCGACCCTCACAAGACCAGAGCTTTGGGGTGTGATTGCCTCTGTCACGGTTCCCTCTCTTCCTATGAGTCTATCTGCCGCCGCCTTCTTTGATGGTTCTCCGGTTATGCGCGCGGCGAATGGCCTTGAAATAGCAAGGAGGATAACTGAAACAACGATGAATGTAACAAACTGTGCCGTTGTATCGAATCCAATATATCCAAGTGCCGCTGCTGCCAGTGCCCCGAAGGCGAACCAGAGAAGAAAGAATCCCGCCGTCAGCATTTCGCCTATGAGGCATATGGCGGCTATTATCACCCATGACCCAGGTCCCATGATCCCACCACCAGTTAATAATCTACTCCATGTTTATATTATTTACTGTTACCCAGTGTTATTCAATTATTATAATATTGTCACAGTAATGGATATAATCATTTATAATATAATTTTAAATATAATTATTATATTTATTCACTTAATTGAAATTTCAATAATATTTTTTTATGAAAAAGTATTTATAAGCTGGATCTCATAATATAATTCAACGGAGGTGGAATTATGAGTGAAGATGAACTGAAATTCCTTGTGCTGGGTTACAGGATCAGTGAGGGCAAAACCCAGAGGGAACTTGCAGATGAACTCGGTGTCCCTGTGGACATTGTAATAGCGATGGAGAACGGCACCTACAGGCACCCCACAAGGAGGCTCCTTAGCAGAATCCATGAGCTCACCGGCGAATATGAGGTGAAAAGAAGGTACTTCATAAACATTGGAAAGGGTTACAGGTTGAAGGAGAGGCTTGGATCCCAGTTCAAGTACTTTGTCCGTGGCCTTGATAAAATGAAGTACATAAGCCTGGAAGATCTTGAGAAGATGCCAGAGGCTGAATGTTACAGCACCATAGGCACTGTGGACCTGGACGCATTTGAGGTTCTAAGGGCAGGCAAGATGTCCTGAAAATCCACCTATTTTTTAATATTTGCCATTTTGATCCCTGAAAGCAGAAAAAGTGTCCTGAAACCCCTCAAATTATTTATTTTTGGATTAGTCAACATTATTAAGGTTCGGATTCATATACCTAAACATGAGGTTCATAACACTCATTCTGAAGAATCCGTTCAGAAGCCGTGCAAGGAGTCTACTTGCAATAACAGGTATCGCAATTGGAATTGCAACCATTGTAACCCTCGGCGTGATAACCGAGGGCCTGAAGACATCAACAGAGAACACCCTCAAGGCGGGTGGCGCCGACTTCACGATTGTGGAGTCCAATGTCTCGGACATGTTCTTCAGCAAGATAGATGAGGAATACGTGGATAAGGTGCGGAACGTGAGCGGGGTTGAGGACGCGGTTGGAATACTCATGGCTGTACAGCCCCTTGACGACAACCCCTACTTTGTACTGATAGGTATAGACCCCGCCAAGATAAACATGAGCCAGATAAGGATAACTGATGGCAGGGCCCTCAGGGATCCAGATGCAGATGAGGTCATAATCGGTAAGGTGGCCTCAGAGAACCATGGCAAGGGCGTTGGTGATACAATAAAGATAAAGAACCGTGAGTACCGTATCGTCGGGATATTTGAATCCGGTGACATGCAGCAGGACGGAGGAGCCTTTATTTCACTCAAAAAACTCCAGAAAATAGAGGATAAGGAGGGTAAGGTCACCATGATCTACGTTAAGATGACCAGGAATTCAAGGGTGGAGGACGTCACAGACCGCATCGAGAAACGTTACAGTGACCTCACAACCATAGCCTCACTTGAGGACCTTCAGAGCGTTGACCAGGGCCTGAAGACCATAGACACAGCAACCTGGGCCATATCACTCCTCGCCATAATAATAGGTGGAATTGGAGTTATAAACACCATGATAATGTCTGTATTTGAGAGGACAAGGGAGATTGGAGTGCTGAAGGCAGTCGGCTGGAGGGACCGTAGGATTCTCATCATGATACTCGGGGAATCTGTGGTTCTGACTGTGATCGCAGGTATTGTGGGTTCAGTGCTTGGTGTTGCAGCCATACAGGTGCTCCTTGAGCTTGGAATGAGGGGATTCATAGAGCCAGTGTACAGCCCTGAGATCTTCATGAGGGCCTTTGCAGTCGCCTTCAGCGTAGGTGTTCTCGGCGGACTCTACCCGGCCTACCGGGCATCACGGCTCGCCCCCACAGAGGCACTGAGGTACGAGTAGGTGGTTCCATGAAGGCCATAGAGGTGAGAAACCTTAAGAAGAGCTTTGACGGGGGTAAGATAAGGGCCCTTAATGGTGTTGACCTTGAAGTTGAGATGGGTGAGTTCATCTCAATCATGGGGCCATCAGGTTCAGGTAAATCCACCCTCCTCAACATGATAGGCGCCCTCGATGTCCCTGACTCAGGCACCATCAAAGTTGCTGGAAGGGATCTCTCAGAGGAGAGAGACCTGAGCCGTTTAAGGGCCGAGGAGATAGGCTTCGTGTTCCAGCTGCATAACCTCATACCCAGCCTCACCGCCCTCGAGAACGTTGAGATACCCATGTTTGCTGTGAAGCACGCTAACATGGAGGAGCGTGCAATGGAGCTCCTTGAACAGGTGGGTCTGGGGGATAAGGCTGACCGGAAGCCCACGGAACTCTCTGGTGGTGAACGCCAGAGGGTTGCAATTGCCAGGGCCCTGGCCAATAACCCGTCAATAATCCTTGCAGACGAACCTACGGGGGCACTTGACTCAAAGACAAGCAGAAACATACTCCAGATGCTCCAGAAGCTTCAGGATGAGGAGGGGGTTACCCTTGTTGTTGTCACCCATGAGCCCCATGTGGCCAAAATGGCCTCAAGGACCATAAGAATACTTGATGGTGTGATCGTGGATTGAGGTAAGCGTATCCAAGGCCTCTTAGTCTCTGGAATTTACAGTAGGGTGACCTTAGCTGGACACAGGATGGTACTGGAAAAATAAAGTACCTCTGCTCCAGAAAGCCATTTTTAAGGTGCCGTCAATTATTTTTAGATTTTGATTGCCGTGATATCATCCCAATTACCCTCCAAATCAGAGGTCGATATTGTCAGGATGTCATCATCTGTAACCCAAATTTGATTAATAAGTTCCAACATATTATGATCCATGACTGAAAAACTGACTGTTGCCTGGTGTATAACCGGGGCCGGGGAGAAACTGACTGAAACCTACGAAATAATGAAGGATATCAAAAAGATATATGGGGACCGTATCAAAATCGACGTCTTCATATCCAAGGCAGGTGACCAGGTTGTCAAGTACTATGGACTCTACAGGGACCTTGAGACCAGCTTTGACAGAAAATGGGTTGAGATAAACGCCAATTCACCCTTCCTTGCCGGTCAGGTCCAGCTTGGTAAATATGACTTCATACTTGTGGCTCCCTGCACCTCCAACAGCACAGCCAAGATATCCCTGAGGATAGGGGATACCCTGGTTACAAATGCCGTCATAATGGCCCAGAAGGCATCTGTCCCTGTCTACATCATGCCATCGGATTACAGTGAAGGGAAGGTTATCACGACACTTCCAAACGGTAAGAAACTGGAACTCAAAATAACCCGGGAGGATGTTGAACACGTGAAGAGGATATCAAGGATGGATAAAACAGAGGTTTTCAGTGACCCTGACAAAATCTACAAGATCTTTGAGGAGTGGACCTACCCTAAGGATCAATGAAAATTTAAAGGGTGGATTTAAATTGTTACTCCTGGAGTTCCTGGATGGTCACACCGTAGGTGTAGACCGTCATTCCCTCCTCTTCAGTCTGACTGAAAGGTGCTGTCCCCTTGAAGTAGGCCTTAACCTCACCAGTATCTGCTATATTCATTGTTAGAGGCTCCATGTCGGTCATTGATTCAAAAAATGCCATTGCAGCCTCTATGTCCCCCTTATCTGGACTTTCAAAGGTTATTGATAGTGTACCCTTCTGTTTTTCCTTCATCCGGACCCTGTTCTGGTTTATTTCAAATATGTTTTCGCCCTTATTCTTGTTTCCGCTCTCCTTAACAAAAACCACTGTATCTGACATTTAAACAACCCCCGTACTATTATTGGGTGGGGTGTTTAATATAATTTTGGCCTTCTGTTATGTGGCTCACTAAAACTTGTATCCAATAAGGCGGAGGAACCTCTTTCTCTCGGCGATATCCTCCTCATCCTCTATGCCCTCAGGTCTGCTGCCATCTATGACTCCCAGGATCCCCCTTCCCTGATCTGTCTCGGCGATGATGACTTCAACAGGGTTTGCAGTGGCACAGTAGATGTTAACAACCTCAGGTACATCCTTTATCCTCTGCAGCACGTTTATGGGGAAGGCTTCCCTGAGAAACACGAGAAACGAGTGTCCGGCTCCAATTTCAAGCATGGTCTCTGCTGCAAGTTCCTCAAGTTCCTCATCATTTCCTGCATGCCTCACAAGGCAGTCCCCGGATGCCTCGGCAAATGCCACCCCAAACTTTGCCTGGGGAACCGTGTTCACAATGGCCTCATAGATGTCCTCAACAGTCTTTATGAAGTGGCTCTGCCCGAGTATCAGGTTCAGGTCCTCCCGGGGCTCTATTCTCACCTTTTTTATCTCCATGAAAAGACCTCCCTTCCATATATTTTTTATTATGTGTAACTTAAATCATTAAAGGAGGAGAAATGTATTTAAGTCAGAAGATATTTATCATTAATAATCATTATTATTTTTTTCTGGCACTTATGAGGTGTAACCATGAAAGAGAAAAGTAAGGAGATTGGTTCCCGTATAAGGGAACTGAGGGAACTCTCAGAAATCACGGAAGATGAAATGGCCAGTTACCTGAACATTGACGTGGAAACCTACCGCCGCTATGAGACCGGCGAGGAGGACATCCCGGCAAGCATACTCTTTGAGATAGCCCACAAGATGGGCGTTGACATGGGACTTCTGCTCACAGGTGAGGAGACAAGGATGCACATCTTCACCGTCACCCGCAAGGGCAAAGGGGTGGAGGTTGAGAGGAGGAAACAGTACCGTTATGAGAACCTGGCAGAGAAATTCATACACAAGAAGGCCGAACCATTCATAGTTACAGTGGAGCCCCGGGACGAAAAACCAAAGACCAACAGCCACCCAGGGCAGGAATTCAACTACGTCCTGGAGGGGCGCATAAAGTTCTACATACACGACAATGAGATAATACTGAATGAGGGGGACTCCATATTCTTTGACTCATCATATGAACATGCTATGGAGGCCCTGGACGGTAAAAGGGCTAGATTCCTTGCAATAATAATGTAGAGGTGTGCCAATGACTGCTCTCATACATGAATTCGTTAACCGTGTTGAATTTGACTCCTACGAGGATTTCCGTGATAATTTCCAGATAAAGATACCTGAAAACTTCAACTTTGCATACGACGTCGTTGACCGCTACGCAGAGATTGAACCTGACAAGACAGCCATCTTATGGTGCAACGACAGTGGAGAGGAAAAAAGAATAACCTTCAGTGAACTCAAGGAATTCTCAGATAGGGCAGCCACTTTCTTCACCAGGGAGGGTATAGAGAAGGGTGATACTGTCATGCTGACCCTCAAGGCAAGGTACGACTTCTGGTACTCCCTCCTGGGACTTCACAAGATAGGCGCCATTGCAATACCAGCCACACACATGCTCAAGGAGAAGGACGTCATCTACCGTATAAGGGAAGCAGATATAAAAATGGTTGTCTGCATAGCAGAGGACGGAGTGCCTGATGTATTTGACAGTGCCATTAATGAACTGGGGGCAGACGTCAAAAGGGTCATAGTCGGTGACATAGAAAGGGAAGGATGGATAAACCTAAGGAAGGAACTCAGTAATATCCAGGAGGACTTCCAGGCCCCTGAAGACCGCCCCGGTGGAAGGGATACACTGCTTGTGTACTTCTCATCAGGTACAACAGGCATGCCCAAGATGATAGAGCACGACCACACCTATCCACTCGGCCACATAATAACCGCAAAGTACTGGCAAAACGTCAGGGAAGACGGCCTCCACTACACGGTCGCAGACACAGGCTGGGCCAAGGCCATGTGGGGGCAAATCTACGGACAGTGGATAGCTGGAAGCGCCGTCTTTGTCTACGATTATGATCGCTTTGACCCCGAGAAGATGCTTGAGAAGCTTGAAAAGTATGACATAACAACCTTCTGCGCCCCCCCAACAATCTACAGGTTCCTCATAAAGGAAGACCTCTCACGCTACGACCTATCAGGCATAGAATACGCGGTAACAGCAGGGGAACCCCTTAACCCAGAGGTCTTTGAGAGGTTCAAGGAACACACAGGCCTGGAGCTCATGGAGGGCTTCGGCCAGACAGAGTGCGTTGTGTGCATAGCAAACTTCCCATGGATGGAGCCAAAACCCGGCTCAATGGGCAAACCATCACCAGTCTACCAGGTTGAACTTGTGGACAGGAACGGTGACCCCGTCGATGTGGGTGAAGAGGGTGAGATAGTCATAAAAACAGAGGATGGTAAACCGATAGGACTCTTCAACGGCTACTACAGGAACCCGGAGAAGACATCAGAGGTATGGTACGACGGTTACTACCACACAGGCGATACAGCCTGGATGGACGAGGACGGATACATGTGGTTCGTCGGTAGAACCGACGACATAATAAAGAGTTCAGGTTACCGTATAGGACCCTTTGAGGTTGAAAGCGCCATCATATCCCACCCATCGGTCCTCGAATGTGCAGTTACCGGCTACCCTGACCCCATAAGGGGACAGGTTGTCAAGGCAACCGTGGTGCTTGCAAAAGGATATGAACCATCAGAGGAACTGAAAAAGGAGATACAGGAACACGTGAAAAGGGTGACCGCACCCTACAAGTACCCCAGAATAGTTGAATTTGTTGATGAACTACCAAAGACCATTAGTGGTAAGATAAGGCGTGTTGAGATCAGGCAGCATGACCTTGAAGGAGACGGTGAAAACCAATGAAAAAGGCCTACCCGGTAATAAATAGGGTCGAATGCAAGGCATGCGAACGGTGTATAATCGCATGTCCCAGGAAAGTGCTCTACATGAGCAATAAGATCAACGAGAGGGGCTACCACTACGTTGAGTACCGTGGCGAGGGATGCAATGGCTGCGGGAACTGCTACTACACCTGCCCCGAGATCAATGCAATAGAGGTCCACATAGAGAGGTGTGAAGATGGCGACACAGATGGTTAAGGGTAACACCGCCGTGATAATAGGGGCCATGTATGCAGGCTGCGACTGCTACTTCGGCTACCCAATAACACCAGCAAGCGAGATACTCCACGAGGCCTCAAGGTACTTCCCCATGGTGGGGAGGAAGTTTGTGCAGGCAGAATCAGAGGAGGCAGCCATAAACATGGTCTACGGTGCAGCCGCAGCAGGCCACAGGGTCATGACAGCATCCTCAGGGCCGGGTATAAGTCTCAAACAGGAAGGCATATCCTTCCTTGCAGGTGCAGAACTCCCTGCGGTCATCGTGGATGTCATGAGGGCCGGTCCAGGACTCGGAAACATTGGGCCAGAGCAGGCAGACTACAACCAGCTGGTGAAGGGTGGTGGACATGGAAACTACAGGAACATCGTCCTTGCACCCAACAGTGTACAGGAGATGTGCGACCTCACAATGGATGCCTTTGAACTTGCAGATAAGTACAGAAACCCCGTTATAATACTTGCAGATGCCGTCCTGGGGCAGATGGCAGAGCCCCTCCGCTTCCCTGAAAGGGCCATTGAGCACAGGCCGGACACATCATGGGCCGTCTGCGGTAGCAGGGAAACAATGAAGAACCTCGTAACCTCCATATTCCTGGACTTCGATGAACTCGAGGAGTTCAACTTCTACCTCCAGGAAAAATACGCCAGGGTAGAGGAGAATGAGGTGAGATACGAGGAATACATGGTTGAAGATGCTGACATTGTACTCGTGGCGTATGGTATAAGCAGCAGGGTCGCGAAGAGTGCAGTTGACATGGCAAGGGCAGATGGTATAAAAGTGGGTCTTCTGAGACCCATAACGCTATTCCCATTCCCATCAGAAAGAATCAGGGAACTTGCAGATCGTGGCTGCACTTTCATATCGGTTGAGATGAGCAGCGGCCAGATGAGGGAGGACATAAGGATGGCATCTGGCTGCAGGGACGTTGAACTCGTAAACAGGATGGGTGGAAACCTCATAGAACTGAATGACATTCTCAGGAAGATCAGAGAAATCGCGGGGGAATCCAATGACTAAAAAGGTGATCAGGAAACCAGATTCACTCCACGACGTATTCGAGAGGAAGGGTGGAAGCGCACCCACAGCCACACACTACTGTGCAGGCTGCGGCCATGGAATACTCCACAAACTCATAGGCGAGGCCATTGACGAACTGGGCATACAGGAGCGTTCAGTCATGATAAGCCCGGTTGGCTGTGCAGTGTTCGCCTACTACTACTTTGACTGCGGAAACGTCCAGGTGGCCCACGGAAGGGCCCCTGCAGTTGGGACAGGAATATCACGTGCAGAGGACGATGCCGTTGTAATACTCTACCAGGGTGACGGGGACCTTGCATCCATCGGCCTCAATGAGACGATACAGGCCGCAAACCGTGGCGAGAAAATGGCTGTATTCTTTGTCAACAACACCGTCTACGGTATGACAGGCGGTCAGATGGCACCAACAACCCTCATAGGTGAGGTCACAGTTACCTGTCCCGGTGGAAGGGACCCCCGATACGCAGGCTACCCCCTCCACATGTGTGAACTCCTCGACAACCTCCAGGCCCCGGTTTTCATAGAGCGGGTATCCCTTGCAGACCCAAAGAGCATAAGGAAAGCTAAAAGGGCTGTTAAAAGAGCCCTTGAAATCCAGAGGGACGGGAAGGGCTACGCATTCGTTGAAGTACTATCACCATGCCCCACAAACCTCAGGCAGGACGCCGAGGGTGCCGAAAGGTTCCTGAAGGAGGAAATGGAGAAAGAATTCCCCGTGAAGAACTTCAGGGACCGCTCATCCGAGACAGAACCCCTCATAAGATCAGAGAGCGACTTCTCAAAGGAGAGCCTGGACCGCATATTCCAGATAAAGGAGGACTCGGTACCAGACCCTGTGGATGACCCTGAATTCAAGGAAGTAAGGGTTAAGATTGCGGGTTTCGGTGGCCAGGGAGTCCTCAGTATGGGGCTGACACTGGCACAGGCAGCCTGCAGTGAGGGAAGACACACATCATGGTACCCCGCCTATGGACCCGAACAGAGGGGTGGTACATCCAGCTGCGGAGTGGTTATATCAGGTGAAAGGGTGGGGTCACCGGCTGTTGACACCCCAGACATCCTGGTGGCCTTCAACCAGCCATCCATAGATGAATTTGCAGGTGATGTCAGGGAGGGTGGTGTTGTCCTCTACGACACTGCAACCGCAGATTTCAGGAAAAAGGGTAATATCAGGGCCATAGGTGTGCCGGCACTTGAAATAGCAAAGGAACACGGTACAGTAAGGGCCGCAAACACCGCAATGCTGGGTGTTATGATGGCCCTTGGAATCACAGGCCTCGATGAGGAATCCTTCAGGGAGGCCATAAGGTTCACCTTCTCTGGTAAGGATAAGATCATAGACATCAACCTTAAAATACTGGAAGCAGGGGCAGAATGGGCAAGAAAGAACCTTGAGGGGGAATTTTAATGACATACCGTGGATCAGCCAGGAGATTCCTTGAATCAGCCTCCATAGATGTGGGGGACACCGTTAGGGTAAAGAAACCCGATGTGACCTATGAGGGTATGGTGCTGGACCGTGCAGATGATGCAGATGACAGGCACATCGTCCTGAAACTCAAAAACGGATACAATATTGGAGTTGAAATAAGTGAAGCAAAAATAGAGCTCATCGAGAGGGGTTCAGAACCAAAAATAGAGCTACCCCCTGTTGATGTGAGTGAAGACCCCAACCTGCCAGATGTGTCCATAATATCAACGGGGGGTACCGTTGCGTCAATAATAGACTACCATACCGGTGCAGTGCACCCCGCCTTCACCGCAGACGACCTCCTCAGGGCAAACCCTGAACTCCTGGACATGGCAAACATAAGGGGTAAGGCCGTCCTCAACATCCTCAGTGAGAACATGAACCCCGAATACTGGATTGAAACCGCAAGGGCCGTTTACAGGGAGATAGATGATGGTGCAGACGGCGTTGTTGTTACACATGGAACCGACACCATGCACTACACATCCGCCGCCCTCAGCTTCATGCTCAAAACTCCAGTCCCTATAGTTCTTACAGGCGCCCAGAGGAGTTCAGATAGGCCATCATCGGATGCAAGCCTCAACATACAGTGCTCAGTGAGAGCAGCCACATCTGATATAGCGGAGGTCACTGTATGCATGCATGCAACCATGGATGACCTCACCTGCCACCTCCACAGGGGAGTGAAGGTGAGGAAGATGCACACCTCAAGGAGGGACACCTTCAGGAGCATAGACGCCCTCCCCCTCGCAGAGGTAACACCAGGGGACATCAAAATACTTGGCGCTGACTACAGGAAGAGGGGTTCAGCTGAACTGGAACTCCATGACAGTCTGGAGAAGAGGGTTGCCCTCATAAAGAGTTACCCTGGAATGTCCCCTGACATCATAGAATGGCACCTGGAGAGGGGCTACAGGGGACTTGTCATGGAGGGTACAGGCCTAGGGCACTGCCCCGACACACTGATACCGGTACTCAGAGAGGCTCATGAGAGGGGTGTACCTGTTGCCATGACATCCCAGTGCCTCAATGGAAGAGTTAACATGAACGTCTACAGCACAGGAAGGAGGCTCCTCCAGGCGGGTGTCATACCCTGCGCAGATATGCTTCCGGAGGTCGCCTACGTCAAGATGTGCTGGGTCCTGGGACAGACAGCTGAACCCGAAAGGGTGCGTGAAATGATGATGGATAACATTGCAGGGGAAATCAACGAAAGAACATCAATAGCATACTTCAGGGGTTGATCAGATGAACTGGGATGATATAGGACTCAAAATGGGCCTCGAGATACACCAGCAGCTTGATACAGAGAGTAAACTCTTCTGCCCTTGCAGAACAGAACTTATCGATTCAGAACCTGACCATGCTATAGTGAGGAACCTCAGGCCAACCCAGAGTGAACTCGGGAAATTTGACAGGGCAGCCTTCGAGGAGGCCATGAGGAAGCTCCACTTCCACTACGAGAACTACGATGATGGAACATGTCTGGTTGAGGCAGATGAGGAGCCACCTCATCCCCTCAACAGGGAGGCCCTTGAACTTGCAGTTACAATCGCACTCCTCCTCAACATGAAGGTTGTGGATGAATTCCACACCATGAGAAAACAGGTCATCGATGGCAGCAACACCGGCGGGTTCCAGAGGACAGGACTTGTTGCAACCGACGGCCACCTTGAAACACCACAGGGGACCGTTAAAATAGAGAACCTCTGCCTTGAGGAGGACGCCGCAAGGAGGATCAGGGAGACAGAGGATGGTGTTGTATTCAGACTGGACCGCCTTGGTATACCCCTCGTTGAGATAACCACAGACCCATCCATCAGCGACCCCCAGCAGCTGAGGGACGTCGCATACCAGATAGGCCAGGTGCTCAGGAGCACCCGCGTTAAGAGGGGCCTAGGAACCATAAGACAGGATCTCAACATATCCATACGTGAGGGGGCCAGGGTCGAGGTTAAGGGTGTCCAGGACCTTGACCTCATCCCCGAGATAGTTGAGAGGGAGGTCCGGAGGCAACTGAAACTGGTTGAGATAAGAAACACCCTCAGGGAGAGGGGCGCCTCGGTTGAGGAGGACCTGATTGATGTCTCAGAGGTCTTCAGGGAGACAGAGTCAAAGATAATATCCTCGGCAGAGTCAGTACTCGCTGTTAAACTAAGAGGCTTTAATGGACTGATAGGAACCGAAATACAGCCAGGAAGACGTCTGGGTACAGAGATGGCTGATTATGCAAAGAAGAGGGGCGTTAAGGGGATATTCCACACCGATGAACTCCCCTCCTACGGCATAGCCGCCGAGGAGGTTGAATCCCTCAGGGATGCTGTTGATGCCTCAGAGGATGATGCGGTGGTCCTGGTGGCCCATGATAGGGAGACAGCGGAGAAAGCCCTCAGGGAGGTCATCAAACGTGCCAGGATGGCCATTGAGGGCGTGCCAGAGGAGACCCGGAAGGCCCTCCCCGACGGGAACACCCAGTACCTCAGGCCACTTCCAACCTCAAGCAGGATGTACCTTGAAACAGACATACCGCTCTTCAGCATAGAAGAGGAATTCATTGAGAAGATCCGGGAGAACCTCCCCGAACTTCCATCAGAGAAAAAGGAGAGGCTCATAGAAGAATACGGCCTCAGTGAGGACCTGGCATCCCAGCTCGTTAAGAGGAACCTTGTTGAGGAATTCGAGACCCTCGCAGAGTTCAGGGTTGATGTGACCGTGGTAGCATCACTCCTCGCCTACACCCTCAGGGAACTTGGAAGGGAGGGCCATGATATTGACAGTATCGGCATTGAGGAACTCAGAGACGTCATCAGACTCCTTGAGGAGGGTAAGGTGTCAAAGGATGCCCTCAGGGACATAGTTGCCTGTATGGCCGATGATGGTGTAACAGCGGGGGAGGCTGCAGAGAAACTGGATCTCCTGCTCCTCACAGAGGATGAGGTTGAGGCTGTGATAGATGAGATTATTGAACTCAACCACGAAATGATCCAGGAGAGGGGTATGGGTGCAATGGGGCCCCTGATGGGGCAGGCCATGGGTAGGCTGCGTGGTAGAGCCGATGGTAAGGTTGTAAACAGGATACTGAACTCAAAAATCCGCGAAAGACTCTAAAAACCTCAACTTTTACATTTTTAGTTCAAGACCAGTTACTTTTTTACAGTTATCCGCTTACTACTGAAAGCTCAGCACAGTCTGGTGAGTCATCTACTGAAACCTACAATAAACCTTACTGAAATCTTTATCTCAACCAAAAACCAAGATAAATCTTGAAGGTGGTATGATGACCGATTACGATATAATAGTTATAGGAGCTGGCCCCGCAGGACTAACAGCAGGTATCTACGGTGGAAGGCAGGGAAGCCGCGTCCTGATGCTTGATAAGGGACCTGCAGGTGGACGGGGACTTGAGGTCCCCATGATGGAGAATTACCCTGGCTTTGAGATGATAGCCGGGATGAGTCTTGTCACAAAAATGAAGAAACAGGCCACAAAGGTTGCTGAGCTCAGGGAAATGGAGGAAGTCAAGGAAATAGAAAAGGATGACCTATTCACAGTCAGGACCTCAAGGGACACCTACACAGCCTCCGCACTGATATTTGCAACAGGAAGCAAACACAGACAGCTGGGTGTGCCCGGCGAGAACGATCTCCTTGGAAGGGGGGTTTGTTACTGTGCAACCTGTGACGGCCCACTCTACAAGGGAAGGAAGGTCCTCATGGTTGGTGGAGGAAACAGCGCAGCCCAGGAGGCAGTGTTCCTCAAAAACATAGGATGTGACGTTAGCATAGTCCACAGGAGGGATGAACTGAGGGCTGACAGGTACCTTCAGGATAAGCTGAAGGAAATGGACATCCCTGTGATATGGAACTCTGTGGTAACCGAGATAAGGGGTGATGAAAGGGTTGAGGAGGTCATAATACACAACCGTGTAACAGGCGAGGATGAGACCCTGAAGGTGGATGGGATATTCATATCAATAGGTGAAGAGCCCCTCAATCAGCTCGCAGTTGAACTGGGTGTTGAGGTGGATGATGGTGGCTACATCATAACAGATAAAAGGCAGAGGACAAACATTCCCCTCGTATACGCCGCAGGGGATATCACAGGGGGCCTGAACCAGTGGGTAACGGCATGTGCAGAGGGTGCGATTGCAGCAACCTACGCCTACAGTGAAATACAGAGACTCTAAAAGATCTCCTCATTCAGAGAAATAATCATTATCAATCTTTTTAACAGAATAGGAAGCAACCTCAGTTACACCCACACCATGTTCAATCATATAGTTCGCCATCTGCATACCATCAACGACCACTATCCTGCTATCAATTTTGGAAACATATTCCCTTGCACCAGCAGTGAAATCGGAGGTGGTTATGAATATACCCTTCTTCGCCCTCTTACCCTGCAGTGCACCCACAAATTTCTGGATCTCGGGACGGGACACTGAACTGTTCCACCGCTTTGCCTGTATGTAGATAACGTCAAGACCGAGTCGATCCTCCTTTATTATTCCATCGACTCCACCATCCCCCTGCCTGCCAATGGCACTCCCTGCATCCTCCCTGGAGCCTCCGTAACCCATCCTCACAAGTAGATCCACAACAAGTCGTTCAAAGAACTCAGGTGAGCTGTTCCTGACCATATCAAGGATTTCAGCTGCGAGACCCTTCCTGAGTTCATCATGGGCCCTTTCAAGTCTCTCCTCAGGGGTAAGTCTCTCCCTCCTCGAACTGCTTCTTCTTCGACGCCTTTTACGGATCTTTCTTGGTTTCCCTGATCCCTCGCGAAACTCTGCAAATTCAGGGAACTGCATCAGAAAATCAACGTCAATGACGGATGGATCCTCTTTGAGAACCTCCAGTCCACGCTCTGTGATATTAAAAAATCCCCTTTTCCTTGATTCAAGAAGACCCGCCTTCTTGAGGTATGTCTTGGCCCAGGAAACCCTGCTTTTGAACTTTGGGGAGCCGCTTGGCATGAGTTCGTTTAAATCGTCCGGGGATAGCTGGAACTCCTCTGCAAGTTTTTCTAGGGATTCATTAAAACTCTGCTCTCCCTCACCTGCCAGCCTCAGGAGGGGTAACATTATATCCTGAAAATCAGGGACGGCTATATGCACCCTCCGGTGTCATCTTCCCTCTCTGAGGAAGACATATATCACATAGGCGATTATAAGAACCACTATAACCGGCAGCAGCCAGACAAGAACATAGAATGCCACAACCGCAAGTACAAGTGCAACCAGAATGTAAATTATATCCATGGCCTCCATAATATTTAATTATCCAATGAAATATAAATAGATTTTCAGAATCAGACAGGGAGAATGTTTATGATACTCATCATCAACAATCACGGCCAGTACAACCACAGAATACACAGGACACTCCGGTATCTCCAGATACCATCCAGTCTCGTGCCCAATACGACACCACTGGATGAGATAATCTCAATGGAACCAGATGGCCTCATACTCGGCGGCGGCCCATCAATCGAGAGGGCAGGTAACTGTGTTGAATACATCCAGAAGCTTGATATCCCGATACTGGGTATCTGCCTGGGCCACCAGCTCATAGCCCTTGCATATGGTGGGGAAGTTGCAACCGCTGAGGCAGAGAGTTACGCCCAGATAGAACTGGAGATACTGGACGAGGACGACATATTCAGGGGCCTCGGCCCTCGGATGAGCGTGTGGGCCTCCCACAAGGATGAGGTTAAAAGGCTCCCCGAGGACTTCGATGTGCTTGCAACCTCTAGTATATGTGAGGTGGAGGCCATGAAACACCATGAAAGGCCAGTATATGGTATACAGTTCCACCCTGAGGTCCACCATACACAGGATGGCCACAGGGTCTTTGAGAACTTCCATGAGGTCTGCAAGAACCTCTAAGAAAATTTATTTCATGACAGGAGCTCCCGACATCAGTCGAAGAGTAAGGTTTCAGAAAAAGAGTGACCTTAACATTAAATAGGAGCCACACAAATAATTAAACCAATCATTTTTATCCGGTGATATTAATGCTGAATCCATCTGATTTTATTCAGGAAGCTGTGGAAGAGATAAGAAATACTGTGGGTGATGAAAAGGCCATAATAGCACTCTCAGGAGGAGTTGACAGTTCCGTGGCCTCTGTACTTGCAGGTAAGGCCATAGGTGATAACCTGACAGCGGTCTTCGTTGACCATGGACTCCTCAGGGAGGGTGAGGCAGAATACGTGAAGAAGACCTTCAGTGAGAGGCTTAACTTCCGCTACATTGATGCATCAGACGAGTTCCTAAGGGAACTTGAGGGTGTGACGGACCCTGAGGAGAAACGTAAGATAATCGGAAGGGTCTTCATTGAGGTCTTTGAACGGGTGGCAGAGGAGATAGGTGCAAAGTATCTGGTGCAGGGTACCATAGCCCCCGACTGGATCGAGAGTGAGGGTAAGATAAAATCCCACCACAACGTTGCACTCCCCCATGGACTGGTACTCCAGATAGTGGAACCCATAAGGGAACTGTACAAGGATGAGGTGCGGGAAATTGGCCTTGAACTCGGCCTTCCCCGTGAGATGATCCAGAGGCAGCCATTCCCCGGTCCTGGACTTGCCGTTAGAATCGTGGGTGAAGTAACGAGGGAGAAAATAGATATATGCAGGAGGGCCAACGCCATCGTGGAGGAGGAGGTCCTTGAAAGTGGACTCCATGAGAGCCTCTGGCAGTACTTTGCCGTGCTCACAGACACCATGGTGACCGGTGTCAAGGGTGATGTGAGGGACTTCGGCTACCTAGTGGTCATAAGGATGGTTGAATCCCTTGATGCAATGACCGCAAGTGTCCCTGAACTCCCCTGGGACCTTGTGAAGAGGATATCAAAGCGTATAACCTCTGAGATACCTGAGGTTACACATGTGGCACTTTCTGTGAGTGATAAGCCGCCAAGCACCATTGAATTTGCCTGAATCAGATTTTTGAAATTTTTGGAACATCCTCTTTTATTTTTACTTTCATCCAGGTAAGGTCCCCATATAAAAGTTCCTTTTATCATGTGTTATGATGCGACGCTGCAAGTCATAGATCCGAGATTCCTCTAAAGTGACTGATTATAATATAATCTAATATACATTTAAGAACATATTTCCAGTCATGAGTGAAAAAATCCCCATATTTTCCGCTGCAACTGGAAAGGTTGAGATGGTTGAAAAAATCCAGTTAACCGTTGAGGAGTGGAGGGAGATACTCGAACCCGAGGCCTTCCGTGTTGCAAGGTGCGGAGGCACAGAACCCCCATTCACAGGTAAATACCATGACTTCCATGGTGACGGTATATACCGCTGCGTGTGCTGCGGTACGGATCTTTTCGACTCAGAAACCAAATTTGATTCAGGCACAGGATGGCCAAGCTTCTATGACCCTATATCAGAGTACAATGTGGAGTTCAGGGAGGACCGGAGACTTGGAATGGTACGCTGTGAGGTCCTCTGTGCAAGGTGCGGCGCCCACCTTGGCCACGTCTTTGATGACGGCCCCCAACCAACAGGTAAGAGGTACTGTATGAACTCAGCTGCACTTAAATTCATCCCAAGGAACCAGATACGCTGATGTTTAAATTAAAATCTGGGGGCATTTAATGGCTGAAGACTTCGGAAGGTACTGGGTGGCCGGACTCATAATGGCCGTTGCCGGTGGTATGCTGAACACCCTCACCTACATCCTAGGAACCTGGAGACCTGAACAATACCCTGAGTGGCTGCTGGGAATACTCACAGGTGCAATAGGGGTCATCATGTTCATCCTGGTACCCTGGATCTACGGGCGCCTCGTGGAGTTCATCTACATGAGGTTCATAGCCAGGAACTGAAAAAAAACTGCAGACTACACACCTGATGTCATCCAACCCGCTCAAATACGATAATAACTGAAAAAAACTGCAGACTACACACCTGATGTCATCCAACCCGCTCAAATACGATAATAACTGAAAAAAACTGCAGACTACACACCTGATGTCATCCAACCCGCTCAAATACGATAATAACTGAAAAAAAAT
>NZ_JASFYG010000003.1:29618-217573 GCF_030055435.1 Methanothermobacter sp. | reverse complement strand
ACTGCAGACTACACACCCATCATTAAGGCCGCCTCGTTGAGGAGCTCATTGGCCTCGTTTATCATGAGACCTGCATGGACAAAGTGTTCATCATCCCCATCATCATAGAACCTCAGGAACTCCCTCAGAGAATCCCGGTAAATTCCTGCAGCCCTGAGTATCCTGCTGTGAACACCCTCAAGTCCTGCATCCGGAACTTCGAACCTTATATCGTTGAATATTTCACTTAATGAACGCTCTATATCCATGAATTCGTCTTTGAGTTCCTCAGGATTCTTCCCACCCTTCAGAAGAAGAAGGTTACCCCTGAAGCGGTTCACATTGTACCCTATCCTCTGGACATACCTTTCCATACTCCTGGTATACATAGGACCTCCCCATTTTAGTCTGATCTTTCCCTAAAATAGATTTGCACCACATTACTTCGCTATAGAAAGATATAAAGAAGATGCGACTGTAAGTATCGCAAGAAATGAATCGGGTTTCAGTAGGGCTTCCTTCTGAGTCCCATGAAATAGCCCGCCCCAACAAGGGCTACGAGGACCAGAACACCCAAAATAGCATAAAGTGGAATTCCAGTGGCCTGATACGACCTAGTTCCCCTTTCATGGATTTCATACGATTTTCCAGGGCCTTCTGAACCTGGAGAGGATGCGTCTGATCCTGAACTGGCATCCCGTGACTCTTCATGAGCCCCCGGACCTTCAGTTTGAGTTAATGAGTTCTCTGGGACGCTGCTGCCACTATTGTCAGTCTGAGGATTAGTTCCAGGGGTTGAACCGTGCTCACCACCCCCTGAGGGGTTTTCAGCTGGTGCGAATGCTGAATTCATTGTGGCGGCATATAACCTTGATTTAACCCTTGCAAGGAGATCTGGGTTAATGTACTGCATGGCCCACTCAATCATTGCGATGTTGCCGCAGCTGCAGTCACAGCAGGCAACACCATACTCTGCAATTGAAGAGGCCCACCTGCTGGCAATGTCCCTGACCGTCTTCTCATCTGCATGCCAGTAGCCGCTGTGTATGGCCGTCAGCATTGTCCCTGTTATGCTGATCATGGCATAGGCCCTATCGCCTGTTGAAAGCCAGTTTGAAACTCCAACGCCATACTTATCCCTGATGTAAATATCATATGCAGTCTCCCACATCCACTCAGAAACTGAGCCTGGTCTTGTCACCTGCCATCCCCAGAGGTTACTTATGAACTTTCTTGACATGTATCTGGCGCCGCTGTAACCCTCATTCATCATACCCCTGATCCATTCAGGGTTGTAGTAGCGTGAAGCCATCTCCCTCGCCATGTAGCTCTCAAGTGATAGGACCCCTGGATTTGATCTTGTGGCATAATTGAGCACATACATTGAGGGTGCATATCCATTTACCCTCTCAAGGGCCATAGAGAGCCCTCCCCAGTAATCAAAGAAGTCATCATTATCCAGCACACCATAGAGATTCGTGTTTCTACTGGTGAATACCTTTGAGATGCCCTGAAGCGCCCTTCTGAATACTGCGGGGTTTGATGTTCCCCACCTGGTTGACGAATAGATGTTGCCCATACGGTTAAGGTAAAAGTCCGCGAGCTCAGTTCTGTTGTCCCAAGTCCAGCTTAACTCGGCGGATTTAGATATGCCTGCACCATAGTCATTCTCAGGTGGAGCGAATATCCTTGATATTGCCCATTCCCCTGCCTCTCTTGGGGTGAAGTTAAGTGAAATGTAGTATTCAAAGTCCTCAACCCAGTGCTTTGCCACGTAATTTTCATCAAGGGGTTCACTGCCAAGTCCATAGAACCCTATGGGCTGGAGCACAGCATCAAGTGCATCCTGGAGGCTACTTCCATATTTCCTCTGAAGGAGGGGGTTACTCAGCACTGTGTAGTAGGACCTTGCAAGGGCTGTCCTGAACGCCTTATCAAGGAGTCCAGCCTGCCTGCTGTAAAGGTCACGGAAGAGTCCGCTTGTTACTATAACCACATCGATTCTCCTTTTAGTCCATCCATCTGGTCTCACAAGGTCCTTAAGCTCAACGTACGCTGGCATCTCCTTCAGTTTCTGGCCGCCAACACCGGCACTGGGACTGTCTGACCACCGGGGTTCCATTCCCAGAAGGTAGAGGACCATTGAAATAAGGGCCCCATCGTCACGTGCAGTTTCAACGCACCATATACCCACAGCGACCTTCTCGGTTGTATCGTTTATGCTCTGAAGAAGGAGAAGTTCAAGGGTCTTACCATACTCCCATGCAGCCACTGTTGGGATCTCAGCTGCCTGATCCTGGAAGAAGTTCCTGCCCGTTGGCAGAACATCCGGATTGCTCACCGGATCAGCCCCGGCGCCCGGATCAATGAATCTAGCATCAAGTGCCTCTAGAAGGGCCTTAACCTCATTTTCAGTGCTTTCATGTATTGTGTCAATGTAATGAACTGCCTTCTGAAGTACAGCGACCAATCTGTCACTGGGAGTTGCTGTGATGGATTTAATGGTCGCATTAATGCCCGAACTTATAATACCCTGGATTATGGACACGCATTTATCCTGAACAGAGCTCCTCTGAGATGCTGTGAGATTACTGTAGGGTTTTCCATAGAGAAGAAGTGCCACCTCATCATGGAGACTTGTCTCGATGGTTGGTGATACACTGAATGGTACAGACAGAATCGATGTGACAAGCATCGCCACCTCCTCACCGGTCCAGTTTTCGCCTATCGCATGTAGACCATGAGGATAGAGACTGCTCTGAAGACCCTCAAGATAGGCTTCAAGTCTGGATACAAGCTCTTCATCTCTAAGATTTGCTATTGAGGTCCCCAAGTATGTTTCAATGGTGTTCTGAAGCTTATTCTCCCTTATGATATCGTGAATCCTCTTGATGATCACTGATCTCTGATCCTCCGTTGCTCCATCATACTGCTGGATGAGGGTTGCGAGTGCCCCATAACCTCCATAAAGAGCTGTGAATACCATTGGGGGTGTTAGGTGGTCTATTATAACCGCTGACCCCCTTCTTTTTGCCTGAATACCCTCAGCAAGTCCGTCGACAATGTAATAGTATATCTGGGGTATGTTACCTTCAACAATCTCCGGGAAGTCATAGGTTGCAAGGAGGACCTCCTTTCCAGGGAGCCACTCATAGGTTGCATGGCGCCCCATGTGTACCATAGCATTGACGTTCTCCTGGATATACCTGTAAACTGCAAGGTACTGGTGTGGTGGCGCGACAACCATACTGTGGTAGAGTTTGGAGATATCCCCCTCCCATCCCCTCTGTGGTTCAGGACATATGAATATGTTTCCGAACCATATACCAGGGATCACAAAGTACTCTGTGCCATTTCTTGTTACTGTCATCACATTTCCTGAGGGATCGCCCCAGCCACAGAGGCCACTGATGTTCAGTGCAAACCACTGCCTCTTAAGTGAGAGGAACTGACTATAGTATGAAATGTTCCCTGTTCTGACGTAATTTCTGAGAACCGCCACAATATTATCAAGGAGAGAGACCGCCCTCAGAGTCTGGTTATCCGGTAAAAGGGCCATCATGCTCTGGTACCATGAGTCGATGCGTGAGTCCATATCATAGCATCCAAGATTAACAGCCCTCCTGCACAGTTCACCTATGTAACCCACGGGACCCTCAACAACCTGGACCCTTGTCATGTTATCCAGTGATGAGAACCATGCCATATACTCACTTACAGGGTAGAGCACAGCACCAGGGGTATTTGCAAGCCTCTCAACCTCCCCCTGTGCCCAGGAGGCAACGTTTATACCCCTCTCAAGTATAAGTCTGAGGAGTTCTGCTGTGCTGGAGGGAATGTTCTCAACAGAATAACCGTTCTCCTTAAGGATTCTGAGTATATTCAGAATGCTTGTGGGAACATCAAGGTAACTGGATCCCACATTATTCTTGCCTGGTGGATAGTTATAGTAGATAAGTGCAACCCTCTTTTCAGAATCCGGGAGTTTGCCAAGCATCACCCAGTTCCTCACGGTGAGGGTAACATCCCTTATGTTCTCATTTATCACCTGATATAGGCTGTACCTCAGACCTGTAATGGGATCTGTGACCGGTTCTGATTTTGTTGCAACAAGTGCTGGGTCCATGTTTCCCTGGGCCTCTGGAACTGCAATGTGCCACCATCTGTCACCCGTGATCTGTCCAAGGCCGAGTGTGCCAAGTTCCCAGTCACGGAGGGTAAGGTGATCAGAATGAATTGCCTTGAATACCGGGACATTTAGGGCTTCGAAGAATTTGGTGACATTTGTGAACTCTTCTCCCCCAAGTCCATATGCGAGGAGGTTTACCACAGCATCAACGTATACTCTGTAATTCCCTGGTGATGCAAGGAAACTGGCAGTATCCGGTGCATCTGTAAATGATTTCACCATGACATCAAGCTGCGAAGGGGTTGCGCCCGCTGCCACTACAGGTATGACATTGAGGTTCAGGGCTTCAAATGCATCTATGAGTGCATAGTATGGCTGGAGCATCTGATTACCCACATAGAGGGTACTTTCAATTATACCAACACATCCAGCTGCATCCGCCCTCCAGTGGTCCATCATATACTGTGTCAGGTTCCCATACCATCCATCCCTGTAGATACCGTATTCATATTCACCGGATGCACACCATGATGGCTCCTTCCAGAAGCCAGTATCTGGAACACCAACCCTGTTAAGGGCCCAGAGAATCATGTTTTCGGCTGCTTTCCTGTTGAGTATGTCCTTGTAGAGCACCGCCCTGTTATAGTCGTCTGGAAAACCCGAATGCAAGGTATAGTTAAGTACTGATTCATAGGGCATCCCCCTCTTTGTATTCATATAATAGTCCATCAGGGTATCTGATGGAAATGTGCCCAATATATAAGTGCCAAGGACATTTGAGTACCTCATGAGGTTAACATTGGAAGGATTTGATGACACTGCCGGTTCAAGAATAAGAAACATTCCGCCAGCTTTACTGGTCACATCTGGATGGGCAGTGATTATACTCTGCAGTGCTGATGATACAGAGTCACTCAGCCACCCCCCTATGAATATGTCACACGATGACAGCAGGTTCAGGAGTTCATTTTTACTCATACCGGTAATCTGGCTGTTACTTCTTATCTGAATGACAACATTTTCGGCGATGGGCTGATAGCCAAGTATATTATTGCCATGTACCGCCTGATTCATGATGAGTGCCTGTGACTCGTCGGTTACTATCAAAACAAGAATTTTGCCGGGTTTTTTAACCATGAATGATGTTTCATAGGTGTTATCTGTTTCGTTCAATTCTTCAACACTGTTATCAGGATCAACAACCACCTGAAGCCTGTGAACACCCACACCAACAGGAGTCCAGTTAAACACCACATCACCCACACAACCAGCACCAAGAGACGAAACAACCACAGAAGACACAGGAACACCATTATCCACAAGAAGAACACGAAAAGTCC
This sequence comes from Methanothermobacter sp., assembly GCF_030055435.1. Taxonomy (NCBI): domain Archaea; kingdom Methanobacteriati; phylum Methanobacteriota; class Methanobacteria; order Methanobacteriales; family Methanobacteriaceae; genus Methanothermobacter; species Methanothermobacter sp. The sequence goes on along the minus strand of NZ_JASFYG010000003.1, from coordinate 212,125 downwards.
CTGAAGCAAGTAATCCATTATTTTTTAGGGTTAAAAGAAGGTAATGGGTCCTGTTTACCTCAAATGATGTGACTGATGCTTTCATTAAGTGAGGAATGAGATTGGGAAGTGGGCTTCCAGAAGTGACTGTAATGTTGATCATGTTGTCTGTTTCGTTCAATTCTTCAACACTGTTATCAGGATCAACAACCACCTGAAGCCTGTGAACACCCACACCAACAGGAGTCCAGTTAAACACCACATCACCCACACAACCAGCACCAAGAGACGAAACAACCACAGAAGACACAGGAACACCATTATCCACAAGAAGAACACGAAAAGTCCCAGCTGATGATCCGCCGCTGTTACCGACTGTCATTTTAAGGGCAACGGGGATTCCTGAATAGATGGGTCCATCGATATTCCCCCTTATCCAGAGGTCCGGTCTGTTGTCCGCCTGTGTGGTGTACCTCACAGCGAGGGTGGCTATAACAATCTTATAAAATGAAGCGGTCCTATCATAAATTAAAATATTGTTTCCAGGTGTTACAAGGTCTGTCACATTCCAGCGATTAACCCCACTGTAGTCTCCCTGAATCTGACCCCCGCTGAGTCTTCTGTTATTGAATCTATAGGATCCGTCTGTGCTTGATGCATGCACAACCACCAGCTCAGCATAATCTGGGTCTGTAATCGCTGATTTAAATGTGGCTGAACCTGTGTAATCTTCACTGTAGTAAGAATCCACGTCATGACCTACATTAACCCAGTAGTTAACATACCCTCTACTTCCAGGTAAATCATAGGCTGCCACAAGGGTTATCAACTTTATCCTTCCATCATATGAACCCGTGGTGTTAATCAGCACCCTGTTACTGGATCCGGTGATATCAGTTACATCATACCAGATGAGATAATCACTTGTAACTCTAACTGTATGGTCATTTACCATGAGATACGGATCCCTTTCATGACCCGGCCCAAGTATAGCAGTATTATCGTTTCCACCATTTGCAGCGTATGTATATGTGGTGTAAAGTTCCTGATAATCCAGATTGCGGTTATTGTATGTTACATTGACCCTTGTATTTCTGGCCTCCTGCATGTGCCCAGAGTATACAAGAACATAGAGGTTTGCATTGCGCACGGAGGCGTTTTTAGGTAATTTGAAATCATAAACCACATATGCCCGTCCAGCCATCTGACTGCTATCGTTAGCAGTGCCATTAGTACCAATGTATGAATCCACATAGAGACCGCCGGTAACTGTACCATTCTGAGTTGTTGATAAATGCATGCCACCCACGTATGGGTCCGCATATGAAAATCCGGACATTATGATTGAAATAATGAAGAAGAAAAAAACCGAATAGAATACCCCTCTTTTTTTCTCCATTGGGAGTTCACCTTCATTTAATTCTCAAGTGTCTGTTACTTAATTTATGAAGTCAAACATTTAAAATATTTTAGAATTAATACTAAAAATCGTATAATTGAAAATTAGTAATACATATTTTGATAATGTTAAAATTTTACCTCACAAAGGTGTTACACCATGAAATCAAAATAAATAAAAAGGTTTTTATTATGTCAGCGCCTCATCATCTCGTCCTGAAGCTTGATCTGAATTGTGAGACAAGTGCAACGCCTGTACCTGTTTTTAGTGCGTTTCCTGGAACCGTGATTATATACCTTGTGCGTCTGCTCCAGCTTCCAACAGGGGTTATAATGAGCCTGTTACCACTGATTCTCTTCCTGATAGATTTCAGCCTTCCGCTGGATGTCCTGACGGTTATTGACTTGTAGGCTGTTCCTGCCGCTATGTTCTGGTTGAATATTATAACTATGGCCTTTATTCTTGAAACACCCACAGCACTGTTTCTAGGATCAACTGAAACAACCCTAAGAGGTGTTAGTGCCCTTAGAGTTACCTGTGAGAGGTTATTCACTCTCAAAGTATGAGTTCCAGCCGTTAGCGCAATCCTTAATGTCACTGCTACCGTTGAGCCGGGTGCAACGGTCACTGTCTGGTTGGTTCTGGGAATTCCATTGATGTAGAGCACCACTGTGTAGTTACCGTCCACTTCACCACTATTCGTAAGATTAACCCTCACAGTTACATTCAGAGGCGAAACACCACTTGTAGGTGTAACAGTAAGGTTAGCCACTGTCACATTAGCAGGTCTGAGGACACTCACAGCCTGAGCCGTAAGGTTACCCACCGTAACATTGTAGTTTCCAGCTGGGAAAACCCTGTTGAATGTCACAGGTACCGTTGAACCAGCAGAGACATTAACCACCTGAGTATCAACCACTGCACCATTCACTTTAAGCTCAGCTGTATAGTTACCATCCACTTCACCACTATTCGTAAGATTAACCCTCACAGTTACATTCAGAGGCGAAACACCACTTGTAGGTGTAACAGTAAGGTTAGTTGCGGTGATATCAGCAGGTCTGAGTGCGGTTATGTACTGAGCTCTTGTGGTTGTATCCTCTCCTCCCGGACCTTTCACTGTGAGTTTCACCGTGTATTTTCCAGGGACTGTGTATGTGTGAAGCGGGTTCTGCTCTGTACTGTTCGTTCCATCACCAAAGTCCCACAGCCATTCCGTTGCCCATGTTGAGGTGTCCTGGAACTGAACATGAAGTGGAGTTACTCCCTCTGTTGCGTTGACCGTGAAACTGGCTACAGGTGGATGGTATTCAAGGACAAGGATTGCCCCAATTGCCACGAGGTTGTCACCGTTACTTCCATTGTTGTAGCTCTGTATTCTTGCTGTGTTTGCACCATCCTGAATCGCCTCTGTGACGTTGTATACACTGAATCCGAGCTGGGGTCCCACAAGATAATCTGCCCAGAATCCAGTGTATTCCATGCTATTGAAGTATAGCTTACTCTTATTCTCTTCGTTTGCAGATGCAGTTATGATAATAGCTGTGGCGTTCTTCATTGCACCGCTGCTTATATTGTTGAAGTTTGCATACGCTGTTGCTTCAGTGTTATTCACGCCATATGTCGGCATGCTGTAAAGAAGGTCTGTTCCATCATTTATCCAGATCCTCTTGAAGTTTTCTGCTGCATGTTCATAAATTACAAGGAGATACGAGCCATAGAGAGCAGTCGTGGTGCTGATTCCACCTGTAAGTACAAGTGTATTGTTCTCATTTATCCTGAGATGGTCTGTTACATTGTATACAAACAGCCCGCTGGGGTAGTTATATGATCCATAACCCTTGGTGTCATTGTAATGTGCCGCTGGAGTTATGGTTACCCCATTGAATGTTGCAGTAAAATCAGGTACTCCACCAACTGTATTCCATGTGTATGCCTGGTATAAAATTGCCGCCTTGAAAGTGGCCCCCACTGGTATTGCAAGGTTTTCAGGAGTCCATGTAACGATATATGGGTTCTGCCATGCCCCTGAACCGCTTCCACGGTATGTTGAATTGCCTGTTGAATATCTCAATCCCAATCTGCCCTCAACCATGAGACATGTATTTATATCATCTCCTCCAGTGTATCTCTTACCCTTATAACCGTTGTAGTAGACGGTCCTTGTTGCCTCATAAATGTTGTTGGTTTCATTGACCTCATCAACCTCACCATCACAATCAACGTTGATGTTAACTGTGACAACCCTTGCTGCTGGTGGTGTGAAGTCATCAAATGTTACATTTGTACTGGAACCCGCAGTTAAACCCTCAACCGTTTTTGTGCGGGTGTAGTCCCCTATGGTCAGTTTTACCTTGAACTGACCCACCGCGACGGTTCCATTATTGAGTACTGTAACCCTGATTGTGTTTGGTTCATTGGCAAAGAGTTCCTGATGCCCTGCTGCGTTAGATGGGTTATAACTCACACCTGTAATCCTAAGATCGGGTGCTGTTTTCACCTTCTGAACTGCCATTATGATCTTGTAATAGTTCCCTGTTGACCTGCGGTATGTGAAGCTGTTTGAGCCCACCATGTTGTAAAGATCCTTTATATCCCATAGTTCATATCCGCTGTAAGACCCTCTCCTCTCGTATGTACCATTCTGAAGGTTCTGGTTGTTGTATGTGTATAAACCGTCCTGACTTGCCGCATGAACCACCATGAGTGTGGCGCTCTGAACATTTCCGTTAAAAGATCCATTGAACCGGGTTTCGCCCGTATAGGAATCATCATTGTAGCTGCTTACGTCGTGTCCCACATTCACCCAGTAACGCGTTAATGTTGAACTCCCGGGCATGTCATAGGCCACAATGAGGGTTATGAGCTTTATACGACCATCAAATGAACCAGTGGTGCATACATTGGCCCAGTTGGTTGTGCCGGTGTGTGACTTTACATCATACCAGAGAAGGTAATCGCTTGTAACACGCATTGTATGGTCATTTAACATGAGGTAGGGGTCGTTATCATGTCCTTCACCCAGAAGCCATGTGTTGTTGTTTCCGCCGTTGATGGTGTAATTGTATGTGTCATAAAGTGACTGGCTGTCCAGTAGCTGTCCATTGTAGGTTACATTGATGTATGTTTGTCTTGCTGCCTGCATGCTACCCATATATACAAGCACATACAGTGTTGCATTTTTGATGCTGGCCCCCTGGGGAACCGTGTAGTTGAATGTGTATGTGACATTCTTCTCATCGGTTGCATTGAAACCATAATAGGAATCCACCAGGAGATCGCCTGTGACTGTGTCATTCTGAATTGTCTCCAGAGGTTTTCCACCCACATAGTTATCGGCAAAGGACGTCCCTGTAAACACTGCAATCAGACTGGCAAGAAGCAACAAGTAGAAAAATTTTTTCAATAAATTCACCTCCCCTCAATTTTATCATAATATCCTTTATTTTAATATTATATAAATTCAGAGTTATTACTTTATATCCTAAAATATAAATTATTAGTATTACTAATGTGGTGCTATAAACAGCTAATTCCAAAAATCAGGGCCATTCCAAGTAGCAGTAAACCACTTAAAATGACTTTTCTTTTCGGATCAGTGTAGATGGTCACATAATTTCATTCAAAAAAACAGATACAGTTCACATATATAATGCTTAACAGAACATTACTTATGATACGGTCAAAGTACGCCTTCCTCAAGAGGCTCATCAGGGACCTCAAAATGAGGTCTATAGATGTGGGAGAGGAGCTTGAGGGGGCTACACCTCCATCGGTTTTCATAGGGAGCTGGAACTACCCCAAGGTCTATGCAGGACCCATGATAGCCCCCATGCAGGGTGAGGTCGAGATATTCGACTCACCTGAGAGATGGATACCTGAGAGTAAAACACAGGAGGAAATCATAGACTACCGCCTCAACCTCATAAGGGGTAAGCAGCTCGTGGGAGTCAGGGACCTTGATAACCATCTCGTGGAGAAACTTCAGGAAATATCACTCTCATCAGGGGCCATTGAAAGCGAGGCCCAGTTCAGAAAAAAACCAAGAGGCCTGTTTTTCAGTGAGGAGCAGACACCCCACGGCCCCAGTGCAGTCATTGAAAACTTCGAGATAGAGAACGTTAAATGGGACCGTGAACTTGAAAGGGCCCACTACGACACGGACCTCAGGGCAGGTGAGGCGATAGTGGAACTCCACCGGAAGGGAACCCCATTCTCTGCCATACAGAAGGCCCTCTCGGTGGGTGCGCTTGGTGATGCCAGGAAAAGGAGGCTGGTCCCCACAAGGTGGTCCATAACAGCCTGCGACAGCACCCTTGCGGACCACTTCCACCGGAGGGTCCTTGAATATGATATCCTGGACACCTACAGGGTCCATGAATTTGAAAGCCTCAAAAACAGGTACCTCATACTCCTCACACCCTCAGAGTGGCAGTATGAATGGATGGAGGCATTTATAAAGGGTGACAGGCGTGCAATGATATTCTCAGACCATGAAACACTGAAGGGTAAGAGGGAGTACTCAAGGGTTGGTGGCTGCTACTACAGCGCCAGGATGGCTGTCCTCGAGGCCCTGGACAGGGAAGAAAAACAGGCGGGGGCCATCATACTCCGGGAGGCCTATCCGGGTTACGTGCCCCTGGGTGTCTTCAATGTCAGGGAGAACGTTAAAAACGCCATGAAAACCAAAGCACATGAGTTCAACAGCCTTAAAGAGGCCCTTGAATTCATGGACAGCAAACTGAAACTTGGACTTGATGCATTCAGAAGGAGGAGTAAGCTGCTGCGGGATATCAGTTCTTCAAGGCAGACAACCCTGGACTCATTCTTCAGGTGAGACCATGAATTCAGAAGAAAAGACAGAGATGAGAGAGGATAGTGCCCTTCTGAGACTCAAATTCAGAGAACCATCCCCCGAGACAAAAAGAGCCGTTTGCCACGCCGCCCTTTACGGGGAAACACAGGATCCTGAAAAGAAAATCAGAAAGATCACAGGGCACAGATACGTTAGAATCCTTAGCAGCGGAAATGCCGCGATCCTCCTCACAGTATCCCGGCTTGATGGCCCTATCCTTGTGCCTGACCAGGGCGGATGGCGGGGCTTTAAGAGGATACCTGAGATCCTTGGCAGGGAGGTTTTCACGGTCAAGACAGAGAGGGGGCTCATTGACCCGGATGTCCTGGAATCACGCCTTGAAGATACTGGTGCCAGGGCACTTTTTGTCACGAGCTTCGCGGGTTATACAGCGGAGCAGCCCATTGCCGAACTCTCAGATATCTGCAGATCCCACGACGCAATCCTGGTTGAGGACGCATCCGGGAGCGTCTCCGACCCCCTTGGGAGGCTCTGCAATGGTAAAAACAGCCACATTATAATCGCATCCACTGGCTCCCCAAAAACCGTTAATGCGGGTGGCGGCGGGTTCATCTCAACCTCCATTCCAGAGTTCGCACAGCAGGACATGCTACTGTCTGCCCTCAAGGCGGACCCATATGTAAGGGCTGCCATTGCCGCCGAACTGGACGCCGCCGAGAGGAACCTCACAGAGACCCTCAGGGCGTGCAGTTACCTCAAAGGAAAACTTGAGGGGGTATTCCACCCTGAAAAGAGGGGTATCAATGTTATAATCCCCTCAAGTACCCCCAGAGAGGATGTTAAAATCCTGAAGAAACTTATAACCGCAGATGGTAGGAGTATCTTCACAGTATGCCCCTCACCCGACAGGATACTTGAGAGTGCGGTTGCAGTGGAGGTTAAGAACCTGGATGTGGGATGCCTCACCCATGAGAACCTTGAGAGGATGGCTGAGATCATCTCCTCAGTTATATAAATGGGGAGTATCCTCCTCTATAAAACCTGGAGCATCGTCGTCCTCTCCATAAGCGCGTTCTCAACTCCAACCGTTTTTACCTCCTCTCCAAGGTCATAGAGGCTCCTGAGGTAATCCTCATCAGGTTCAAGGACACTGTCATCCCTCTGGAACCTTGAATCAAGGAATTCCTGGGCATCACTGCCACAGTCCACAAGGACCGCGCAGATCTCCATTTCACCCTCCCCGAGACCCAAAAGTTCAAGGGCCCTGCTTATCTGCCTGGTACCTGCAATACGGAGGCATATCTCAATTCCAGGGTCACTGGAGATATTCTGACCCCTCTCAAAGGCCCTGATGGCGTGGAGTGCACCATGGATGGCATGGTCACTCCCTGCAACGGCCCGTGCATCAATAAGCTGGACTGTGCATGGAAACCCCTTTATCTCATTCAGGAGTTCATCTAGGTCTTCAACAGTTCCACGGTATCCCCTGATATCTATATTCACCTAACCACCCTGCTGATCCTCAAATCCCTCACTTGCAAGCAGCCTGTTAACACCGCTGAGGAAGGCCTCCACACTGGCCATGATGATGTCAGGCTGGGTGCTCCTGGCGCTTATTATCCTGTCACCGTGCCTCAGTTTTATAACAACATCGATGAGGGCATCTGTACCCCCTGTTATTGCATCCACATGGTATTCCTCAAGGGTGATGTCTGCAAAGTCCTCAAGGCTTTTCTTTATGGCAACTATGGCAGCGTCAACTGGGCCAACACCTATACCTGCCTCAAGAACCTCATTACCGTCCACTTTAAGTTTGACTGATGCTGTGGGCGTCACCCTGTTACCTGAGACTATGGTGACCTCCTCGAGGTCCACGACCTTGTCCTCCATGACCCCGAGAACATCCTCTGCTATGGCCTGGAGGTCCACGTCGGTGACGCATTTACCCATATCACCCAGGGCCTTGACCCTACGGAATATCTCCATCAGTTTATCCTCATCGACCTTCATTCCAAGCTCATCAAGCCTCTGTCTGAGGGTATGGGTCCCTATGTGTTTGCCCATGACGAACCTTCTCCTGTGGCCAACCATCTCGGGGGTGATGGGTTCATAGGTTTCCGCCTTCTTGAGGACGCCATCTGCATGTATCCCCGATTCATGGGCGAAGGCGTTTTCACCGACTATCGCCTTGTTTGGCTGCAGGTATACCCCGGTCATCCTGGCAACCATCCTGGAGGTCTCATAGAGCATCTCGATGTTGATGTTTGTATCAACATTATAGAGTGATTTGAGTGCAACCACCACCTCCTCAAGGGCTGCGTTACCTGCACGTTCACCTATGCCATTGATGGTTGCGTGGACCTCAGATGCTCCCGCCCTTAAACCGGCCAGGGAGTTTGCAACTGCCAGTCCAAAGTCATTGTGGCAGTGGACGCTCAGGGAAGCCCCGAGTTTTGAGAGTTCACCGTAGAATTCATAGGAGCGTTCAGGCGTGAGCATTCCAACGGTGTCACAGGCGCATATCCTCTCTGCACCTGCAGCTATACCTTCACTGAATACCCTCCTGAGGAATTCCATGTCGCTGCGTGTGGAGTCCTCTGCTGAGAGTTCAACCAGGAGTCCATGGTCAACAGCGTACTCTGTGCAATCCACCGCCTGTTCAAGGACCTCCTCCCTCGTTTTTCTGAGCTTGTGTTCAAGGTGCAGGTCAGAGGTAGGTACAACCAGGTGCACACTGTCAACATCACATGAGAGTGCGGCATCTATGTCATCCCTGACAGCCCTTGCAAAACTGCAGATCTCAGCATTCAGACCCTCTGATGTGATTTTCCTGATACCTTCCCTTTCACCCTCTGATGTGATTGCTGAGCCAGCCTCGATGATGTCAGCGCCCAGATCATCGATTTTGAGCGCTATTCTGAGTTTCTCCTCTGGGGTAAGGGAAACCCCTGGTGTCTGTTCTCCATCCCTCAGTGTGGTGTCAAGTACTCTAACCTGCAAGTTAATCCCTCTTTCAGGTGATCAGAAAATAGTTATTTTAGATTTTTAGTCCCGACACTTATATATGGTTAAGTGTTCATTTATGTAAACTGCACCGGTGTAACGAAGTTATTCAATAACTCTCTCATGAAGGGAGACCCCATGATACCTTTAAACAGTTTCAATCACCCTTATAACTCTTGTGAGGCTCCTGTGCATCCTCATGAAGTATTTTTCTCTTACTCTGAACCTATCATCGATGAGTACCTCAAGGTCAAGGTAGTGGGGTGCTGCCATGCATATCACCCCGTCCTCTGTAAGATTTGAGTATGCTGAGTCCAGGAACTCCCTGTAGAGTTTTTCGCTTTTCTCGCCTGCGGTTGATGCTGATATACCATATGGTGGATCTGTAACTATTGCATTCACCCTTTCCTCAAGCCTCAGATCCCTAGCATCTGACCTTATAACCTCAAAATCTGTTATACCATAGTGCTGGAGGTTGTTCCGTGTGCCCTCCACCATCCTCCAGTCTATATCCGCACCGATCACCCTCACACCCATGAGTCCTGCCTCTATGAGTATACCTCCCGTACCGCAGAATGGGTCGAGGAGCCTGTCGCCAGCCCTCACGCCTGCAAGGTTCACCATACACCTTGCAAGTTTTGGACTCATTGACCCCGGATAAAAGAATGGCCTTTTGTGGGGCTTGGCCTCATTGAAGTGATCCTTACTTATCTTTGCAAGGTGCAGTGTGAAGATGAACCTGTCGTCAATGAGTACAGGTCTTACAAGGGTCCAGGGATTCTCAAGATCAACCTCTGCCCCTATTTTGCTCTTTATGATGGCTCCAAGGATTCTCTCAAGTTTTATGGAATTAAAGTCTCCTCTTAGCTTCTTTATCCTGACTGCAAAGCTGCCCTTAACATATTTCTTCCAGTCTATTTTCTCTGCAGTCTCTTCAAACTCAGCAGTGGTAGAATATCCAACGACCCTACAGATTTCATGGGCGTATGCCAGCCTCCTCTTAAGGATTTTCCAGGTTGATGGGGGGGTATCCAGAATCACATATCCCCTTCCATCCTCAATTACACTGAATTCTATACCCTCTGACCTCAGAACAGATTTGAGTTCAGCAGAGGGGAGTTCAGGGTGTTCCTGTGAGAGTATAACCATTATTTCCATATGCTCCCCACCTTCCTTGAGAGGATAGAGGGTATTATCCTGAATAGCAGTCCCCTCTTAAGGAATTCCCGTATGAGTGGTGTCTGTCTATCCATGTCTCCGTACCTTGATATTATCTCCTCTGCACCGTAATCCCTCATCTTGAGGAAGATGTGGTCAAGGTCATCATCAGACAGTATCCTGAAGGTCCTCTGCACCCTCATCTGGTTCTTCATCTCACCCATATAGAGATTTCTGCAGGCTTCCTGGTAGTTCTCAAGTAGACAAATATTATCCTCTAGGGCCATCTGGATGGTCTCCGCTGCCACATGGGCCGCCCTGGACGCCAGAACTATGCCCCCTCCGGTTGTGGGTTTTATCTGTCCTGCAGCATCACCTATTCTGATGCATCTTCCCCTTACAAGTTCCACTCCAGCGTCAGGTCGCGGAATGAAGCCGTGGTAACTTTCCATTAACCTGAAATCTGTGCTGAGGTCCGAAATGAATCCCTTAACAAAGTCCTTGAGATTTTTCTGGGGTCCAAATGCACCTACGCGGGCTGTTCTCTCATCAAGAGGTATTCTCCATAGGAAGCCTGGTGAAAGGCGTGAGTCAACCTTGAGGTCAACAAAGTCCGTGTCCATTTCCTGGTCCCTGAACCTCACCAGGAACTGCCTTGCCGGGTACTTGTCGAAGATAGCGGTCTGCCCCCTTGCATCCACCAGCACAGTGGCCTTAAGAGTTCCCTCATTCACCTCCACCTCACCGGTGTCCTCATTGAAGTCCCTAACGGCTGTTCCAGTTCTTAACTCAGCCCCCGCTTCACCTGCAAGGTCTGCGAGGTACCTGTCATAGGCTGTCCTGTCAATTACATAGGCTTCGGGCCTTTTCTTGGAAACCCTGAGTTTTATGCCTGATGGTGAATGCAGAACTGCACCCCTCACACTGTTCAGTATAAGGTTTTCTGGGAGCACATTTGCCTCGGTTATTCTATGGGATATGAGTCCCGCACACTGCAGGGGGACACCTATTACTTTCTTCCTGTCGAAGATTCCCACAGTGAATCCTCTGCTGGCAGTGAGTCTTGCAAGCGTTGAACCTGCCGGTCCGGCTCCCATGATGATGACATCGTAGTCAGTCATCCCTGCCCTCCTTTCTGAACCTCTTAAATTTCCGTGAATGTCTCTCCATTATTGACTCTTTGCTGCCCCCCTCTTCCACAGGGGATTTCCTGAGATTGCTTTCATCAAATTCATCTGTATCCTCCCAGAACTTTGGGTCTGCAAATCCCCTCCCTTCATGCCTTTCTGATGAGAGTTCCCTGAGTATCTCCTCTGCCTCATTCACTGTCCTTTCCCCTGTGAACCTGTTAATGTGGTACTCGATCTTGGCCGGGGATGGGGCATCCTCCAGGATTATGTGTGTGTCTTCGTGGCCACCATGGATCTCTATATCGGCAGAGTTCAGGAGCCTCTCAATGATACCCTGTGAGAAGGATACGTCCACTATCTTGCTGTGGTTTATGTAGAACCTCCTCTTCCTTAAAACTCCACTCTCAACTATAACCCTGCGGTCGGTGATTATGTAGCGCCTGCTCCTCCATGAGATCATATCCCAGAGCACACTGAGCACCAGTATGATAAAAGCAGTCGTTAAAATCCAGACAACCTTCTCTGCAACCGTGAAACCGTACCTTACTATGAGGACATTATCAAGGTCCCCTGCAAATTTAACCGCTGCTGGAAAGATGTATATGATGAGTGCAAGAAACAGGATTTTTATGATGGATGACTTTGAATTTAGGATGAAGCGTGGCCCTGTCTCATATAGAACCCTTTCACCCGGATATAACCTCTCCCTGCCAAACATGTTATCACAGTGAACTTACATAGTGATTAAAAGGAGTTAACTTCAATGTACATTAATTGTTCGCATGTGTTTTTATATCTAATGGTTGATTCAGAACAGAACTTCAAGGATTAATCATGCATCAGGGGCGCTGATTAGATGACAGCAGAGAATATAAACATCGGAGAAACCCATATAAAGCTCAGGACCGACATCAGGGATCATGGACTTGCGGGGTTCATCTTAGGGGAGAGAATGAAACTCATAGAGCATATAAGGAGAAATCATGAGTTTTTAACATCCCTTGAACCCATCCATGTGAAGGAGGGGCCCCTAATAGTGAAGATGATGTCCCGTGCCTCAAGGAAGGCAGAGGTGGGACCCATGGCGGCTGTGGCAGGAACGATATCCCAGCTATCCCTCATGCACCTCATGGGCCTCGGCTCCAGGTGCAGTATAGTGGACAATGGTGGTGACATTGCCCTCGTGAACAACCGTAAGGTTACCGTGGGGCTTTATGCCGGCTCATCACCACTTTCGGGGACAGTGGGTTTCATCCTGAAGCCAGGGGCCCCCAGGGGTATATGTACCTCCTCGGGTACAGTGGGGCATTCCATAAGCTTTGGGAGGGCCGACTCTGTGACGGTATTCGCATCTGAGGCCAGTACCGCAGATGCACTTGCAACATCAATAGCCAACAGTGCGGATGGCCCCGATGATAGATCCTCTGTTGAGAGCGCGCTTGAGAGGGCTGATGACTTTCGTGAGCACTTCAGGGGGGTCATGGTTGTTGTGGGTGAGCATGCGGGCATGGTGGGAAAGATACCAAAACTCGTAATGACTGATAGAAAAGCCGTGCTCTCAGACCTCTGGGAAGAAGTCTAACTTTATCCTAAAATTAAAAAACATACCTTTAGACCCTGTAAATAAACCATATAAAGTCCAATCTATCCTAAAAACTAAAAAACGTACTTTCTGAGCCCAGAAATAAATCTAAGTGATAATCAGGTAATTAGAAAAAAAATAATGGTTTACAGCCTCAGATCGCCCATCATTCATCACCTATTCAGAGCTCATAGGGTTCATCACAGGCTGCTGTGCATTTAACCGAACATTACGCCGGTTTCCTGCTTGTATTCCTCTTCCTTCTCAACACCCATTATCTTATCAACGGCATCCATGAAGTCATTCATCGTGACCTCATCACGTTCCTCTCTGATGGCGAACATACCTGCCTCTGTACATATCGCCTTGAGGTCCGCGCCGGATGCTCCGTCTGTGATCCTTGCAAGGAGTTCAATGTCAACCTCCTCTGCAAGGGCCATTCCAGATGTGTGTATCTTGAGGATCTCCCTCCTGCCATCCTCATTTGGAAGTGGAACCTCAATGAACCTGTCAAATCTTCCAGGTCTGAGGAGTGCAGGATCCAGGATGTCTGGCCTGTTGGTTGCAGCGACTATACCAACGTTACCCCTGGATTCAAAACCATCAAGCTCTGCAAGGAGCTGCATTAGTGTCCTCTGAACCTCCCTGTCACCGCTTGTTGAACTCTTGAGTCTCTTGGCTGCCACAGCGTCAATTTCATCTATGAATATTATGCTGGGGGCCTTCTCCTTGGCCAGTTCAAAGACTCCCCTCACCAGCCTTGCACCCTCACCTATGTACTTTCTGACGAATTCTGATGCAACTATCTTTATGAAGGTGGCGTTGGTTTCATGTGCAACTGCCTTTGCAAGGAGTGTCTTACCTGTACCTGGTGGTCCGTAGAGTAGTACACCCTTTGGTGGTTCTATACCTATCTTCTCAAATAGTTCAGGTTTTTTAAGTGGTAACTCCACTGTCTCCTTGACCTCACGTACCTGTTCCTCGAGGCCACCTATCTGTTCATAGGAGACGTCAGGTTTTTCTTCAACTTCCATACCCGTTACCACGGGGTCCTTCTCTGATGGAAGCACATCGACTATGCTGAATGTCTGCTGATTGAGTGCAACCCTGGCACCTGGCTCCAGCTGCTTCTTATCAATGAATCTTGAATAGTTTATTACAAAATGAGGGCCTGTACTGCTCTTAACTGCGACCCTGTGATCATCAAGAACCTCTGTGATTGTGGCTATGACCAGTGGTGGAGTTCTGAATCTTTCAATCTCACCACGGAGAGATTTGACCTCCCTGTCAAGCCTTGTCTTTTCATTTTCAATTAAAAGTTTATCCTTCTCAAGTTTTCTGATCTTCCACATCAGATTTCTTTTTGTCTTGGAATTCTCCTCTTTAAGCATTCTAATTTCTTTTTTGAGGTCCTCAATCTTTTTTAATACATTCTGGGAGTTATTTTCCATGATTTTAGAACACTCCTATTTAAATTTTGTTGTATACTATCTTGTTTCTAGTAATATTTAAATATTGGGGTGGGATAAATCTAGTATAAAATAAAAAGGGATCTTCATGAGATGCGAGATTTGCGGCAAAAAGATTGTTGGAAAACCTGTGAAGACCAAAATCGACAGTTCAGTGATGGATGTATGCAGGGAGTGCTCTAAGTTCGGTAAAATCATCAGAGAACCCCCCAAAGCCAGACCCACTAAAGCGGGTGTCAGGAGAGCCCCCAAAAGGTCAAGGAGACCAATGGAAACCATATATGAGGTTGTTGAGGATTACGGTGAGATCATAAGGGCTGAGAGAGAATCCAGGGGATGGTCAAGGGAGGATCTCGCAGAGAGGATCAATGAGAAGGTTTCGGTCATAAACAGGATTGAATCTGAAAGAATGGAACCCGACATCAAACTTGCAAGGAAACTCGAGAAGCTCCTTAAAATAAAGATCCTGGAGAAATTCGAGGCCGGGGAAGAGGAAAAGATTGAAGGTGGAGGGTTCCGTGGAGCCACCATAGGTGATATAGCAAGAATAAAAAGGGGTTAAACCCTCGCCCCCCATGTAAATACTCACCTCTTTTTATATGAATAATAGCCCTTGAAAACCTTCAGAGTGCTAAACATTTCCCTGAGGTCCTCGTATTCATCATATTCACTGCTTACAACAATTATGTGGGCGGGGGGGTGTATCCTCCTCACAGCCATTATGGTTTCTGTATCACCCTCCTCAACTTCAACTGCAGCTGCAACCGTGGACCTGGTCTGGAGGTTATCCCCAAGAATGGATGCTACCATTTTGTCTGCGATTTCATGTTTCATTATCCGGGGCCTCCCCCTTACCCTAAGACCCGCATGTCTTTCAAGGTCCGCAAGGGCATTCAGGATTTTATCCCTGCTATCGGCTCTTAAGATTATCAGAGACATTTTAATCCCTTCTGAATGAACTTATCAGGCTGCTCCTAAAGAGTACCAGCAGTACCATTACAAATCCCAGGGCAGTCTGTATATTGCCCAGGAGATCAAGGAGATTTGAGCTCACAGGCAAATCCATGGGGGGTGCTGTTCTGTCGTCTGGTAGCGGTGTGTAGTAGACACCAACCGCCCTTGAACTTGGTTTAACATTTATATCCTTGGGTTCAACGTAATTTACACCCACAAGGAAACCGTTCTTTATTGCCCTGTTTATGGATCTTGCTATGGCCTCTGCACTGTAACCATTCTTTCTGACCGATGCCCTCACAATCTCCTGGGTGGTCTGCACAACACCTGCCTCCTCTGTTCCATAAACAGAAACTGAAACAGAGCCGTTTGTCACTGTAATGGCGTCCTTAAGGGCCTCGTATGCGTAGATAACTTTGAGTTTACTTCCATCAATCGGGCAGACCTGATAGCTTTCGGCTGCAGGGTAACCTATGCTCCATCCACACTCATCGCATACCTTGACATAGGGCTCATCCATTGGATAACCTGTCTCATTGAGGTTCTCAGGGGTGAACATGTCCCCCGTGGATACCCCTGAGGCGAGGTTCACTGCACCACCACCGTATTTTTCACCGGCGTCCTTTGCAACCTCCTCGAAGACCTTTCCAACTATGTAGGTGGCTGAGTAACCATCCCTTATCATCTTACCTATGTTAACCGCTGTCTCCTGACGAACCCTTGTTGCGGTACCATACTTGGGGTTACCATGGGTGTTCCTGAGGTGTATTATTGCACCTTTCTTCCCTGGTGGAAGAACAGCAAGACCTCCTGAGTATGGTGTCACCGTTATTGTACCGTCATCCTCCACGATAACCACATAGGCATCGAAGGAGCCGCCAACCGCCGCACCTATACCCGGGCCTCCACACATGACCCTGATTCCCGGGTAATTGTTGGCTGCTGATGCTGCCTCTGCGGCTGTGGCCCCATTCTCAAGGCGGTTTATAACATCCATTATCGCCATGAGCCTCGGTATGGACTCACCTTCACCCCCAGAGAGGACAGCGAATCTTTTCTCCTTGGACATGAGAAACGTGGACTGGAACATGTTCTGTGCGAAGGACATACTCCCTGCTGCTGCCCCGTTGGGGTCCACACCTGTTGGGTCCGTGATTACGATGACGTTCATAGTGGCGGATACCGGACCTATGAGGAGGTTGAATATGAATATCAGGGCGATTAACTTTGAGATTTTATGCACAGGTTACCCTCCTGTTCTGTTGGTGATCTTAACGGTCGAAAAGTCCTCTATGACATTAACCGTCACTATACCAGTTCTGGTGTCCACCTTCACGTCTGCAGCCGCTATTGGTGTGACACGTGTACCTGGAATTGTTGTCCTCTTAACAAATTTCTCTGCGTTTTCTATTGCCTCACTCAGGGGAACCTTCCTCCTGGATGTTACGAGTATATCCCCCTTTATGTAGCTCCCTGGTCTGAATCCGGCAGCATACACGTTGGCCTTTATTGATGAGATTGGAACTATGTCGTTACCCTTCACTATGACACCCGCTATTGGAACCCCCCCCGTATCCTCCATTGAGGAGGCATAGGCAAGGTAGGTCATCACGCGCCCCGATAGGATGAGTATGAATGCGAGGAGGAGTATCACTAGCGTGTCCCTTCTGATCTTTATGAGCATTACACTTCACCTTAAACTGCAGTTTATTACAGTTACTGAATATTAATTCTCGGCTCAAGGTTTATAAAGATTGGGCAGCAGGAAATTGTGCTGGATTGGTATACTGATAAAAATATCCTGAACCCTAAACAGTTAATTCAGGATTTTTCGAGTTAAATCCTCTATAACCTCCGATGCAGGATCCATTCCCTGGGCACCCAGCAGAAGAACAGTATCATTGGGCTTCGCACTTTCCAGAACTTTTCTGAGTGCGTCCCTCAGATTTTCGATATGGGTATACCCTATCCCATTCTCATCAAGAACACCTAGAAAGACCCTCCTCTCGTTTTCAAGGACCCTGTTCTGCTCATCAACAAGGTCGCTACTTGATGTTATCACCAGTTCAACATCAAGACCCTTAACTGAGTCTGCCAGGGCCTCTGCATTCATGATGTTGATGTCCTCCCCCCTGGATCCCCTTATGGCATTCACAACCCACAGTCTCCCCTTGAGGCCAGAGGCTGCGCTTTTAACTGTTGCCCTTATACCGTCTGGGTTGTGGGCGAAATCGTCAATGACCCTGGGATTATCCATGAGAAGAGTGAATCTCCTCTTAAGTGGCCTGTAAGTTTTAACACCAATCCTCACATCCTCATATGAGAAGCCCAGTTCCAGTGCTGCTGTGACCGCTGCAAGGGTGTTCTGTATGAAGTGTTCACCGGTGAATGGGAGTTCATCTGTCTGAATTACAAGATCATCTCCACAGTAGATACCATCCCCACTGTACCTTACAGTTCCCTGGGATCCATAGAAGACCGTCCTGAGGAGGGGGTTAACATCTGCCATTGCCCTGACCCTCTCATCATCAGAGTTCAGTACAGCAACCCCTGAATTAACTGCCCTGAGGGCTCCTGAAACCTCCCTGAAGACGTCATCCACAGATTCAACGAGTCCTATGTGGTCCATTGCAACGTTGGTTATGACAACCATTTCTGGCTGGATGGCTGAGGTCATGATGTGGGCGTGGTCCACCATAACCCTTCCAAGCCAGCCCTGAACCTCTGAAACCTCGATGACCATGAATTCCAGCTGCTCCTTACTGGCAGCCTCTGCTATCTGCTGTGCAACGACGGGGTCGATGAGTGTGTTGAACTCTGACCTTGAATCTGTATTTGTGTAGGATGACCTGCCGGCTGTGGTTATGATGTGGTTGATCATGTGGGTGGTGGTTGATTTCCCGTTGGTTCCGGTTACAGCTATCCTCCGGGAGGACGAGGCAAACCGGTTTATGGTCCATGAAAGTGCAAGGGCATTTGCGATTTCAATCCGATCAACAAGGACAATTGGGACATCCCGCTTTGAGGTATCGGACCTCAAATCCTGGGTTATTATGGCTGCAACACCCCTTTCTGAGGCAATCTGAATACCCCTATCGTCGATCCAGTGCCTTATAACAATGTCACCTTCCTCTGCAGCCCCCAGGGTTGTGAATTTACCCCTGAACTCCCCTCCACTTCCCATGAGTTTTCCTGAAACCCTCTCTGCGATTTCCTCGATGTCCATCTTATCCACCATCCTCTGAAGTTTCTGATGGCAGTGACGGTGATGTTGAGAGCTCCACGATATCCATACCATCCACCATCAGAATTTGAACCCGCTTAGGTAGAGTCCAAAGCCGCAGACAGCCGCGGTTATCAGCCAGTAGAGCAGCACGATCCTCCTCTCGGACATTCCACGGTAGTGGAGTGTGTGGTGTAGTGGCTCCACGGGTAGTCTGATGACCCCTGCACGGTGAAGGAGGCTGATTATAACTGAGACAACGGGAACAGCTATGGCGAGAACACCGAAGTACACTGTATCTGTGAGCATCACAGCCGTTGCATATCCTGCTCCAAGGGCAAATGAACCTGTGTCCCCCATGAATATGCTGGCCGGGTGCCTGTTGAATACAAGAAAACCTGCGGAGATCCCTGCAAGGACCACGAATGGAAGAGCTGCTGCAGATAATCCCAGGAGCAGTGCACATGATAGGGAGGCTATGAACATTATCCCTGAGGCCATCCCATCCATACCATCGATAAGGTTGACCGCGTTGATGGCGCCCACCATCCCCCCGATAACAATGGGTGCCGCTGCAAGACCCAGATTGAATCCTCCAAGTCTGGTGACCGCGCCACCAATAACAAGGAATACCCCTATCATGAGCTGGGCGAGTATCTTCTCACCCTCGCTCACCTCGCTCTTTATGGGTGCCTCACCCACCACCTCAACAAGTCCCCTCTCAAGGAGTTCCTCCACATCCCTTTTTGCCTTATCTGTGGCTGCCCTTGCCTCCTCCCCTGGTTTCAGCACCAGCTGACCAACCTCAAGGGGACCGTCAGATACGTTTCTGATTATCCTCTGGACCTCCTTAACCTTAAGTCCAATCAGGTCGTCGAGGAGTCCCACAATGGCCGCTGTGAGGATTATGAGTGCTGTGAGGACAAGGTAGGGGTTGTTGCGGTAGATGATGGTTACAAGAAGCACTGCAAGGAGCATGCCAAGGCCCCCCATTGTGGGTGTCCCTGCCTTGTGGCTGTGCTCTGTAACTATTGGTCTGTCCCCGATACCCGCACTTCTTAGAACGTTCCTTATAAAGAGTGTGAAGGCCGCTGACGCGGCGGCACTTATAATGAATGCTGTTAACCCAATCTCCATCATATCACCCTCAGTCTCTTCATGATCAGATCAAGTTTCTCCCTATTCTCAGCTCTTGCTGTGAGTCTCATATGATTCTGAGGCCCGTGCAGCAACCACTTTACCCCCTCAGGCATTAGGGATTCGATATTCCCTGGATTGCCCAGGGGTATCTCCACCGCATTGTAATTCTCCCTTTTAAATTTATTGGGATTCCAGTCCCCCATTGCCATGTCCACAAGGCTGTGCATTGGATTTATTCCTGTGGCGGCCTCGGAGATGTACCTTGTTCCACTGGGCCTTGTGTTGACCTCTATAGCATAGAGGATGCCCTCCTCGGAGAGTATCATGTCAACGTCCGTGTTTCCCTCGGCTCCAAGGAGTTCTGTTATCCTGGAGGCCATTTTAAGGGCTTCATCTCCACTGAACCCCTCAATGACTGCTGGGGCCCTCTTCACCTTCCCCAGTGGGTGGATTCCCTCCGTACTTGTGGGGCCCTTGTCCACAGCCACAAGGGGGAATGTTTGTCCATCCCAGCGGAGGACCTCCACTGAGATCTCAACTCCCTGTATGTATTCCTCCATGATTGCAGATTCATGGGAGCCGAGGTATTCCTCCACATCAGTATATGAAGATGCAACCTTTATGTTTGATCCCCCCTGCCCTTCTCTCTGTTTAAGGACAGTGGGGAACCCCTTTACTTCATGTGAAGTCTCTATAATAGCATAGGCTGGGGTTTTTATACCGTTTTTCATGAAGAATTCCTTGGTTTTGAGTTTATCAGTGGAGATCTCTGCCGCCCCTTCGCCAGAAGCAACAACTGGAATCCCATAACTCTCCTCAAGTTCCGTCTTAAGCCTGGCAACGTCTCTGAGGGGACCGTCGACACCTATGAGGGGTACAACCGCGTCGACATCCTCCCTGAGTGCAATTTCCAGGGGTGCATCCATGCCACGGGGCACTATGAAGCAGGAGTCTGCGAGTTCAAGGTTGGGTGCCTCTGGATTTGACTCTGAGAGTATGGTGGTAACTCCCCTTGATGAGGCGTAGTCTGCAACGTCATTGAATAGTCTTGAGCCAATGAATAGGATCCTCATGTTATCACTTAAAAAATCAAGAACTGGTTTACTGTTTGGGAAGCTATTATAAATAATTTAATACCCTTTAAGTTGGGAGGCTATGATCTAGATCTGATTTAAATTAGAGGGGCTCTTCTCACAGGATGTCTCATCGATTGCCGAGAGGAGTAAATCTTTGAGTTCATATGCGGCCTTCCTGACCCTTGCAGATAGTTCCATGCCAAATTCAAGGTTTTCTGGCTGAACCCCTATCAGGATTATTCTGCAGTCAACCTGACCCTCAAGGTACCTCACCAGGAATGAAAGGGGCATTGCGTGGGTGGAGATGCTGTAATCTGATATCCTTTCTCTATCAATCAGCATGATGGTCCCTGGCTCTTCACCCATCTCCACCGCATCCACTATGATAATGTGGCTGGGCTTCTCTGACCTTATCCTTCCTGTGAAGTTTTCAGGGACTGTGCCTGCATTTATGAGTAGATGGCCCCTTTCAGTAACATTCCCTGATATGATTGATGCAAGGTATGGTCCGAATCCATCGTCGGACCTCAGTTCATTTCCAACTGTAAGTACAAGGAGCCTGGTGCAGCCCTCCAGGAAGTCACTTAAGCTCTGCCTTAACTGAATCAAGACCACCGCCCATTGTGTATGAGACCTTAACCCTGAAATCACCCTCCTCAAGGGTATCACCCAATGGTATGAGGAGCGGGGGGTTCATCATGGGTGTTGGGCCACAGATTATATTCTCTGCAGGGACTGTGAAGGAGGTTATTCTTATGGCATTGAAGGAGTTTGATGCCATAAGTTTCAGGGTTCCTCTGAACTTTTCAGGTATTCTCCCCCTGAAATCAACCCTATCATAGACATGTAGAGGACCTGATGAGGGGGCTGTGATGTTTTCGTCATATGATATGCTCCAACCTTTCATTATAACAGGCTCAACCGCATTTATAACCGCGGAGGGTATGACGCTCCCTCCATTCTTAAGAAATCTGAGGGCCCTCCTCAAAACAGGAACCTGCTCCTCATCTATTAGTGCTGTGTCAAGCATTTCACAGATGATTGTATCTGCCCTCTCAGTGAATTCATATTCCAGGGCATCCTCATTTACAACCGTGACATTCTCAAGGCCAGAGAGATTTTCCCATGCACATGCCGCTATTCTGGGGTCCCTTTCAATTGCAATAACATGATCTGCGTATTCTGATGCAAAGAATGAGAGAATGCCGCTGCCAGCTCCAAGGTCATATGTGAGCCCCTGCGCAGTGGAGGCTATCGCCTCATAAAATGCTGAAAGGCGTTCATGGTCCCGCAGGAGGTGCTGGTGATACGCTGTGACCCTGAATTTCATCTGATCCTTGCCTAGTGTTCATGCTCCACTTTCTGTTCTGTTGATGTGCTCGTGAGCCTTACGTGTTCAACACCCTTGAGCCTCATCATCTTCTCTGTGAGCTCCCGAATCTTTGAAACGTCACCCTTGACAACGATCACCTCAAGGCAGTGCTTCTCTGTCATGTGCACATGCATAACCGCATTGATGTATTCACGGTAGTCGTGCTGGATGTCTGCAAGGTCCTCCATGACACCAGTGTAGTGGTGGTCGTATATAACCGCAATTATACCGATTCGCTCTCCTTCCATCTCATTCATCCACTGGTACCTAACAATGTAGTCCTTGAGGGCATCCCTTATACCCTTGGATCTTGACTGGTAACCCCGGTCCCTTAAAACTTCATCAAACTCATTCAGTAGCTTTTTTGGTAGAGACATGCTTATTCTCATCATAGCTATTACCCCACAAGTAATTTTATATGAATTTATGATAGTATTAATCTAAAGTCGTATTTAAACTTTTTTTGGGATGCAGTATTGTTTGTATGGAACAATCAGTTGTTACATTAATAATTAAGCTGAATATTTAAAGACATCGGCAAGGGAACCCGGTGTGTCGTCAGCTCCATGTGACGCATGGTACCCTGCCTCTGACAGTAATAATGGAACAACAAAACATAAAAAGATGCCCCTTCATAATAAATGTCAGTGGAATTTTTTGAGGGATTATAATGAAAGTTAAAGAAGCAATGAACCCCGAGATAATAACGGTGAGCCCCGAGACACGGCCCCTTGAAGCCTTTGAAAAGATGTACAAACATGGTGTGAGAAGACTCTTTGTGCTTGACGAGGAAGATAACCCCGTTGGCGTTGTATCCTACACAGACCTCATAGGTGTCCTTGGGTCAATAAAACCCGACAGCGAGCACCCTGAGAGGGACCTCAAGGTGAGGGACATCATGGTGGATGAGGTGATAACCATCTCAGCCGACGACAACATAGAGGACGCCGCCAACCTCATGCTGAGGGCCGATATTTCAGGCCTCCTTGTGCTGGATGACAATAAACCTGTGGGGGTAATAACAAAAACAGATATCTGCCGGCTGGTTGCAGCGGAGATACTGGTACCCTCCTGATTCAGAGTTACAGCAGAAGTGGTCTGATCATTCTTACAGAGGGGGTAACCTTTGAAGATTATAACAAGAAAGGAGAACATGGTCTACAGGGAAATACGGTACATGCAGCTTGATCTCAACGCCCCTGTATCCGAGGAGATGCTTAAGAGGAACCTTGACCTCCCTGAACACGAATACCATGACATAGCAGCAAGCCTTGAGAAAAAAGGACTTATATCAAGAGAAAACGGAAGGATATCTGCTGAGAACCCTGATGAAGATGTCCAGGTAATGGAAAATCAGGAGGAAGTCAGGGAAGCGGAGCTGAACCATATAGAGGAGGAAACCCTGAGGACCATTAAGGAACTCGGAGGCGGAGGACCCGTTCCCCGTTACCTCCTTGAGGGCCACCTCCTCTATGGTCCCCTGGGGCTCAGCACAAGGAGCATGTACAACGTACTCCTTTCACTTGAAAATAAAAAACTCATAGAAATGGTGGTGCTGGATGACGGTGAATATTACCGCCCCTCAGCCCCACATGATATGACCAGCAGCTGAACCATCACTTAATCCCCTGCAGGTCTAGAGTTTCAGATCATCCGTTACAGGGAGACCCCTGAGCCAGCCAAGGTCACTCTGGTAGAGCATCCTTATATCATTTATATCGAATCGTATCATTGCAAGCCTCTCGATACCCAGACCAAAGGCAGCCACAGGGGTCTCAACACCCAGCGGTTCGAGGACCTCTGGCCTGAACATACCCGCCCCTCCAAGTTCTATCCAGCTCTTCTTCTCAGGGAGGTAGATCTCACATTCTGTTGAGAGGTAGGTGTAGGGGAAGTAGGCCGGCCTGAACCTTACCTCAAATCCCAGTTTCCTGTAAAACTCCCGCAGTATACCAAGAAGGTTTCTGAAGTTAACCTCCTCACCTGCGACGATACCCTCAACCTGGTGGAATTCAGGCAGGTGCTTGTAGGTTATGGTCTCCCTCCTGAAAACCCTGCCAACAGAGAACATCTTGAGGGGTGGTTCATTCTCCCTAAGGAACCTGGCGGATACACAGGTTGTGTGGGTCCTGAGGACGCTCTGCATTGCAACGTCCCTGTCCCATTCATACTGCCATCCCTCTGATCCGGTGGAGCCCCCTGTTTCATGGGCACTCTGCACTGCCCTCACAAGATCCTCATCCGGGAGTTCGGTTACTGGGGGATTTTTAACATAGAATGTGTCCTGCATCTCCCTTGCAGCGTGGTCCTGGGGCTGGAAGAGGCAGTCAAAGTTCCAGAATGCTGATTCAAGAAGTGGGCCCCTTGACTCTGTAAACCCCAGTTTAAGGAATATGAGTCTTATTTCATCAATTATTCGCCTCAGTGGATGCATCTTACCGGGATAAACCACAGGGTACTCTGCATCAATATTGTAACCCCTGTAGTGAAGCTTCCTCCAGGAACCAGTCTTCAGGTGCTCGTGGGTGAGCTGGGTGGCCTCCTCAGCGATCTCCACACCCCTCTCAATGAGCTTTCTGCCCTCAGGTGTGAGTTCAATCCTGTGCTTCCTTACCTTTTTAATATCAACTATGCCCTTTCTCCCTGCAAGGTCCTTAAGGGCACCCTTCAGGTGTTCAGGAAGTTCCGCGGTCCTTATAGACCCTTTATCAAGGAGCATTTTAAGGAGTTTTTCGTCATCTCCAGCCTCTGGGGGTTTCTCCTGGGTGGCTGAAACCTTCCCATCAGATATCCTTGCCCATCCCTTTCTCACAAGCCAGCCTATGGCGATCCCTGATTCAGCCTTATCAAGGCCGGCCCTTCTGGAGAGTTCGGGTATTTCAAGTTCTCCCTCCCCAGAGATGATATCGATGACCCTCCTCTCTGGAAGGCCCTGGGTTGCATAAACCTTCCCGTCATCTGTGAGTGATACTACTTCCTCTACCTCCTTGATGACCCTCACAAACCCCCTTGATTCAAGTGCGCCCGCTGCACTCATCACGGATTTGATATCCATATTCTGCGACTCCGCTATCTCCTCTGGTTTAAGGGGTTTATCTGAATCCTCAAATGTCTTCAGGACCTTTTTCTCGTAAATGTGAAGCTGATCGATTACCCTATCAGGATCCATATCGATTCCTCCATAAACTGCTCAATCCAGTTTTTTCATCTGTGTTCTGAATAATAATCAAGGAGCCCCACCATTATGGATGAAGCTGTAAGATCCGCTGTTGTGCCAGGGTTTAAACCGCTGCTGTGGAGTTTCCTGTCAAACCTTTCAACACGTTTAAGTCCGGCCTCTGTGAGCACACCTCCCCTGTCAACAATCTCAGCAGCCTCCTCTGAAACCTCCTCGGCTATTTTTTCATCATACTTCCTTGCTATGAGGGTGTCCGGGAACCTTGCAAGTATTGTGAGAAATGTCTGGACAACAGCCCGGTTCATGCCATGTTCCCTGACCGTCGCCTTGAATACAGGGAACCCCACATTGAAGGTTACTGGCATACCCGATGTGAGCTCCCTTGCGATTAGGTCCCAGTCAGAGGACATCTTCAGTGTATCGAAGAGTGTGATTTTCTCATCAAGTATCCTCTGCTCTGATTCGGGGTCATTGACATCGAGGCTTTCATGTTCACCCATACCCCCTGGCTTCGCCGTAGAAATAGCTCTGTAGAGATTAACAGCATCTTCAGGTGTTGTCTGAAGTATTAACCTGTTCACCTGTTCCCTTAACCCCTGCAGATCCCCTTCATCAACCATTCCCGCGGCCGCAGAGAGTGGTGTAAGGAGCATGACTATACCCAGGTTTGTGTTGGTTGAGACCCATTTTCCGGTATCCTCCACAGCCCTCAGTATGAGTTCCCCCAGTCCAATGGCTGAGAGATCAAGGCTATCCCTCAGCTCTAAACCCCTTCTAGCGGCTAGATGCATGGTATCCCCGATAACTATTCCGCTCACCAGGAAGTCCTCATAGACCATGTCATCAAAGTCGCGGGTTCTGTGGACGTTACCAGGTTTCGGATAGCCGCTAACTTCCAGTAAAGATGCTATCTGGGCTATCCTTGAAACATAGAGGGGGTCCACTAGATCACCCCCAGAAGTTCCGGTGCGAAGTGTGAAATTATAAGGTCAGCCCCTGCACGTTTTATTGACAGAATAGATTCATATATCGCCTCTTCAGTAAGGTATCCGCTATCTATGGCCGCCCTTAGCATTGAATACTCTCCACTCACATTGTAGGCTGCAAGGGGGACCCTGAATCTGTCCTTCACCACCCTTATCACATCCAGGTATGCCAGGGCGGGTTTTACCATGAGTATATCTGCACCCTCCTCAAGGTCAAGTTCCGCTTCCATGAGGGCCTCGCTGACATTTGCAGGGTCCATCTGATATGATCTGCGGTCACCGAATGCTGGGGCTGAGGAGACCGCGTCACGAAATGGTGCGTAGAATGCGGATGCATACTTGACGGCATAGGACATTATCAGTGTGTCACTGAATCCTGCATCATCCAGGGCCCTCCTTATAGTCGCGACACGCCCATCCATCATATCTGAGGGGGCAACCACATCTGCACCGGCCTCTGCATGGGAGAGGGCTATCCTTGAAAGGACATCAAGGGTCTCATCATTGACCACCTCCCCCTCCACGACGATGCCGCAGTGGCCGTGGGTTGTGTACTGGCAGAGGCAGACATCTGTCATGACAACTAGTTGAGTCTCCTCCTTCAGCCTCCTCACGGTCCTCTGCACAGCGCCATCCGGGTCATATGCCGATGAGGCGAGCTCGTCCTTGGTAGATGGCATGCCAAATAAAAGGACAGCTGAAAGCCCCTCATCCTCAAGTCTGGATGCCTCAGAGACCGCATCATCCACAGAGTATCTGTACTGTCCAGGCATTGTGTCTATGGCCTCAGGTTCACCCCCCTCAAGTTTTTCACTCACAAAAATGGGGTAGATGAGGTCTGATGAGTGCAACCGTGTTTCTCGGAGAATGTCACGTATCTGTGGACTCTTCCGCAATCTTCGCATCCTTTTTGTGGGAAACTCCATAATATCACTCACAGGTAACTATTAAAGGATTGAACAGGATAGTATTTATTACATTTTCACCTCTAAAAAACATAACGCCCTGATGCTCTACTTCTGAAGGATGTTTCACTGAAATCATGATTCCACCTCCACCAGGACCTCAACCCTCCTTACCGCCTTATCAACAGCATCAGGATCCATAACTATTTTCAGGGCATCCTTTGGGCACCTCTCAGCGCATCTCCCGCATATGAGGCACCTCCCGGTATCATGGTTTGCTCCTCCTTCACTGATGGCTCCTGTAAAACATGCCTCCTCACAGCACCCGCAAAGAACACACCTTTCAGCGTCCCTTACGATACTGACACCCTCCATTGGTGTTATGGACGACGCTATGTCCTCAGAAAGAAAGGGTGTCATCCTCCAGAGACAGCAGCATTCACAGCAGTTGCAGACAGAAAGTAATTCATCATGTGGACCTGAATTGAGCCAGACAGAGTCTATCCTGTTTCTACCTATTATGTGGACCAGGCCCGCCTCCCTGCACCTTTCAATGTGTTCAAGGGCCTCCTCTTTTGATATGAGGCTCCCGACCTTATCTGATATCCTGAGTGCCCCTGGACCCAGGAAGAGACAGCCAAGATCGTGGGGGTAGTCACTGCATCCCGAGGAAACCCTGCATATGCAGAAGTCCATCCTGAATATGTGCTTTGAGCGAAGTATCATCCTCCTCAGAACATCTGATGGCAGTGCAGTGTTCTCTGGTGGCTGGAAACTCCTGTTTAACTCAACCGATGCGTCCCTGGGTATGACCTGTATATCGTCCCCCTCAAAAAACAATCTCTTAACAATTTTCCTGAAGGTATCTGACTTTTCAGTGATCCTGGCAAGTTCAAATCTCCTGTGAAATGTCCTTTTTATTATTGCAATACTCAGATCAGTGAAATCAATCACCTGAATCACCATAGAGTCTCTGTGGGAGGGGATCCCCCTCACCATGAACCCGCCCCCGGTAATACAGTTTTCCGTGCCTTACAATGAGGGCATGGTACTCCTGGAAGACCCTGAAATCAGGTTCAAGGTTTTCTTCAAAGATCTCCTTTATCGCCGAATAGCCCTCATCTCCCCCTATAATGCCATTATGGGATAACATCCTCCTTGTGTATGCATCAACCACGAATTCAGGTTTTCTGTATCCATAGAGGAGGATGGAGTCTGCTGTCTCATATCCAACGCCCCTTACCCCCAGGAGTTCCTTCCTGGAGGGTGTGGCGCCCTCGAGGGATATGAAGAACTCTGAAATCTCTCTCAAGTATGATGTCTTCTGTCTGTAGAAGCCGGCACATCTGAGGGCGCCCTCAAGTTCATCATCATCAGCTGCTAGTATACCCTCAGGTTCAAGGATATTCAGTGATGCCAGGTTGCGTAGTGCGGCTGCGGCAGCGTCCCATGAGGTGTTCTGGGTGAGTATTGCCCCTGCCATCACCTCAAAGATCTCAGTCTCAGATGATGGCAGGGTGTAGTCGCCAGGGTGGTACCTGAGTTTGAGGGTATCCCTATCAAGGAGGGGCCACCACCCCTGGGGGCCATAGAGTTCCATGAGCACACTGTAGATATCCCTGAGCACCTTCATGTATAGGGATAAGTATAGGGACCACAGTTAAAGGTTTAGGTTACATGCACTGATAGCATGTGGATGTGTCGCAGCCTACTCAAGGTACCTGAATAACATGCTGCAACACCCCTGCATGCTCTTCAGGTTCTTTAGATCCACAAACACATTGACTTAGGAAATCAGTTCACCAATTTTCTGAAAAATCTGCACACATCGAGTCGGCTGATCAGTTTATTAATTAAAAACTACACAGATAACTGCATGAAATATGAAATTATACACAGACCAAGTTACAGTATGGCCAATATCCAGCTTGAAAGCGGTGAAGCCATAAAGGCAGAGACCGGTGCAATGGTGAGTATGAGCTCCAACATAGAGATCCAGACCGAAACAGGGGGTCTTCTGGGGGCTGTTAAGAGATCCATGCTTGGGGGGGAAAGTGTCTTCCTCAACACCTTCCGTTCCCAGGGGAGGGGTGAGATACAGCTTGCGCCATCATACCCTGGGGATGTTGAGGTCATTGAAACCCGTGAGACAGTTTATGCTCAGAGCGGCTCATTCATGGCGGCTTCAGAAGATGTGGAGATAGATACAAAATTTGGGGGTTTCAAAACATTCTTCGGAAGTGAAGGCCTCTTCCTGCTTAAACTGAGGGCCTCTGGACCCATATTCCTCTCAAGTTTCGGGGCAATATACCACAGGGAACTTGTGAATGAGAGGTTCGTGGTGGACACAGGCCACATCGTAGCCTTCACAGAGGGCCTTGACTTCCATGTGAGAAAGATCGGGGGACTTAAAAGCACATTTCTCAGTGGAGAGGGACTTGTAGCTGAATTTGAAGGTACAGGAACCGTTTACATGCAGACAAGAAGTGTTGATAGCTTCGTTGGATGGTTAATACCCATGCTCCCCTCAAGGGATTAGGTTGATGAATTCATAACTCCATGGTGGTGATTCAGTGGCTGGGAACAGTACTGGCGAAGTATTCAGGGTTACAACCTTCGGGTCCAGCCATGGACCTGCAGTTGGGGCTGTTATCGATGGCTGCCCCGCAGGCCTTGAACTGAGTGAAGAGGACATCCAGAGGGAACTAGACAGGAGAAGACCCGGCACGAGCAGCTTAACCACTCCCAGGGGTGAAATGGACAGGGTTGAAATACTTTCAGGGATATTCGAGGGTAAAACAGACGGGACCCCCATAGCAGGAATTGTCAGGAACCTTGACGTTGATTCTGCAAGTTACAGTAACCTCAAGTGGGTGCCAAGACCCGGCCATGGCGACTACACCTGGAGGGCCAGGTTTGGCCACTATGACCACCGTGGAGGT
Organism: Methanothermobacter sp.; assembly: GCF_030055435.1. Lineage (NCBI taxonomy): Archaea > Methanobacteriati > Methanobacteriota > Methanobacteria > Methanobacteriales > Methanobacteriaceae > Methanothermobacter > Methanothermobacter sp. The sequence continues at coordinate 181,813 of NZ_JASFYG010000003.1, read as the reverse complement.
GGCCGTGGAAGTGGAAGGGTAACCATTGGACACGTGATTGGTGGGGCGGTTGCAAAAAAACTCATCGGAACCCATGGTATCATGGTTAATGCACACGTGGTACAGGTGGGTGACATCAAGGCAGACCAGGTAAACCTGAAACTGATAGGGGAGTACGCAGAGAGAAACCCTGTTAGATGCGCTGATCCCGCTGCGGCCAGATTGATGGAGAAAGCCATCCTTGATGCTAAGGAAAAGGGTGACTCTGTTGGTGGAGTCGTTGAGGTTGTGGCGCTGGGAGTGCCAGCAGGACTCGGAGACCCTGTCTTCAGTAAACTTGACGCTGACATTGCAGCCGCACTCATGGGTATCGGGGCTGTGAAGGGTGTGGAGATTGGAATGGGATTTGAGGTTGCAGAGCACCATGCCAGTGAAATAAACGACGAGTTCTACATCTCTGGCGGTGAAATCAGGACAACCACCAACACCTCAGGGGGTATACTCGGGGGTATATCCAGTGGCATGCCTATAACTGCACGGATAGCTGTGAAGCCCACACCCTCAATATCGCTGCCCCAGAGAAGCGTCGACCTTGAGAGGATGGAGGAGACAGGGATTGAGATCCATGGAAGGCACGACCCCTGCATATGCCCAAGGGTTGTGCCGGTCGCCGAGGCCGCAGTCGCGATGGTCCTCGCCGACCACATGATAAGGGCCGGTTTCATCCACCCCACAAATATAAGCAAGCAGAAAAAATGACGGATAAACTGGTTGAATTCCTTGAGGAGCTCAGCAGGGCACTTATAGCCTCAGGGAACTCTGTTTCAGAGACTGAAAGGATTTTAAGGGGCGTTGCAGAGTCACAGAATGTGGAGGTTGAGGTTTCGGTTCTCCCAACCATGCTGATAATCAAGGCTGGTGGGGAGACATCAAGGATGAGCCTTGCAGCCCAGTCCCCCGGTGTGATGCCACTCCATCAGGTTACAAAGATTTACAGGCTCATCGACGATGTCAGGTCAGGCTGGACCGAAATCAGCGACGCACTTGATAAACTCAGGGAAATAGTGGGTGGACCCCACAGGTTCGGACGCTACGGAATGTTCCTCGGGTACCTGCTCCTCTCGGTGGGTATAGCCTTCCTGATACAGCCTGATCTGAACCTTGTGGTCTATTCCTCCCTTCTGAGCATGATATCAGGTGCGCTGATAGTGCTGGGCTATGGTAACAGGAGGCTATCCCTTATCATGCCTGTCCTCTCCTCATTCACGGTTTCAGGTGTTGCATTCTTTCTGATAAGAGCGGGGGCAGTGACAGGTAACCTCACCCTCATTGTACCCCCACTCATATACTTCATCCCGGGGGTCACCCTCACAACGGGCATATATGAACTTGCAAGCGGTGAACTGGTATCAGGGTCCAGCAGGGTGATATACGGCTGTATACTCCTTCTGCTCCTTGTATTCGGTGTTCTGATGGGTATGCAGATCAATGGATTCCCAGAGGAGGAATTCGCGGCAATCAAAATTTCAACACTTAGTTACAGTCCCTACATTGGCGCTGTGCTCTTTGCGGCTGGAATATACCTCTTCCTATCGGTTTACAGAAGCGATTTCCCCTGGATACTCCTTGTGCTCTACACGGCACTTGTTGGCCAGCAGCTTGGAAACACCCTTGGAGGAGGGCTTCTTGGGGCATTTCTGGGCGCCCTCTCCATGACACTGGCGGCGAGGGCCATTGAGATGTCCGGTAAAACCCCCCACTTTGTCACGCTCTACCCCGCCTTCTGGTTCCTTGCACCTGGGTCAATAGGGTTTATAGGACTTGCCAATCTCCTCGGGAAGAACTACCTGACATCCATTGCAGAAATAACACTCTTTTCAATGACAGTGATTGCAATAGCCCTCGGACTCCTGGTTGGAGCCCTTCTGACCGAACCATTCCATGAGAAAATAAGAGCCCCGAGCGGGGATTGAACCCGCGACCTCGGGATTACGAATCCCGCGCTCTCCCACCTAAGCTACCGGGGCATGTCAAGAATTAATGCATTTTTATTATATAAATTTTGGTGCTCCAGGTCCTCACCTTTCAGCACCATCTCAGGTAAAATCAGTGGATCACATTGAAAATGCCGCTCTCATCCAGTTCGATTTTCATCCCATCCCTCGCTGCCAGTGTACGGATCCCCGTGGTCTCCTGAACCCTGAATGCCTCCATTTCAGGGTCATTGAGTATCATCTTCATTCCAAGGTGGCTCATCACCGCAAGTCCCGGTTCAACCTCCTCAACAAGTTTTATGAAATCATCGGTGCACATGTGACCCCTTATATGGTCATTCCCGGGCCTTATGACGCTTGCTATGAGAACATCAGCATCCCTGTGGTATTCTGAGAGCCCATCAAAGTATTCTGTATCCGATGTGTAGGATAATGTAACATCATCTCTCCTGAGTTTGAATCCCACCCCTGTGGGGTCTCCATGTACTGTCCCTGTACCTGTCACCTCAATCTCCCCTACCTCCACGGTCTCGCCGGGGGATAGTGTCAGGCAGCGAGATTTTCTCTTGTGATAGTCTGATATGCAGGGGCCCCACTCCCTGTAGCCATCTATGACACTCACACTACCCACAACAGTCCCATTCTGGCGGGTCATCCCCCTGGTCATCGCCTCTATGAGTACCTCGGCGTCGGTGTAATGGTCCGTGTGTGAATGTGAGACCATGACTGCATCCAGTTTTCTAGGGTCAGCATCAAACTGGTAGGATCTCACAAGGGCACCCGGTCCGGGATCCACATGGATGTTCATTCCACCGATTCCATCAATTCTGAGTCCACCGGTCATCCTCTTCTGTGTTATGGTGGCGAAATCGTCCGCCACCACTCCCCAGAAATGTTAGCCTCATTTTATATCACCTATTCTATGTAATGGGGGGAGATTATAAAAATCTATTCCCCCTGACGAGTTTCCTAAAGTCTATTCCTCAGTGCGACAGATTATGACGTCGCACTCAAGTTTTATGTCCCTTCCGTCCACGCAGAGGTTCTCGTTCCTAACAGCGACCCTCTCACCTGCAGACACCGCAACATCTTCTGAGAGCCTCATTAGAACATTCTCACCGGGGCCTGCAACACGTTTCCATCGGGTGTCATAGGCCTCGACACCATCTGAGAGTTTTACCTCAACATGGTTGCCTTCCTGACTGACCACACGGCCAACCTCCCCCTCAGTGAGTATTCTGGACGCCAGTTTCATCTTCTCTCTGTGATCAAGCATCTCCTGTTTAAGTTTAGCCCTCCACTTCTGGAGTAGTCGGACGTCTCTTACTATAGTATCTCTGAGAAGCTTATGTGCGCTTTTTTTATCCAGTGAGGGGCTCTTCATGAAGATATCATATTTACTGCCAACTGAGGGGGTTCTGGATGAAACGTAATCCATGAGTTCCCTGAAAAGGTTTTCAACCTCCTTGAGGGTCGTCCTTGTCTTCCACTTCTTCTTAAGGAACCTGTTTGTCAGCTCCTTGGCCACCTTATTTCCGAAGACGATTATCGCAGTTTCACCCTTCTCCATGCTGGTTATCCTCGAGCCTGTGAGATCTACTATCTGATAGGCCCCTGTTGTTGCGTATATCCTTCTCCTCTTTGTCTCGAATGGGGTTTTCTGGCTTATCTCACCAACAACCACATCCCCCAGGCTTCTCACCTTGGCAGTGTCATCTGTGACCTTTATACTGACACCAAGCTCCGACGCCCTCTTGTGGAGTTCCTCGTCACTCTTTATCTTCCCACTGTATAGTTCCTCTTCAAGCTTCTCCCTCTTTGATTTATCCCCAAAGTAGGCTATTCTGCGTTTGTCTCCTGCTATCACGCATCCCCTGGTACTTATGTATGTTATGATGAGACTCATTGTGGATCACCAACGGGTACCATATTTGATTGGGGAAATAATAAATGATTCGAATCCTCCATCAGCAAGCCGCCTCTTAATATTAATAAAGCCGGATCAACATAATTGATGTTGAGGGGGAGGAAATGAAAGGTAAAGAATTCACTAATTCTCTGATAAATGAGAAGAGTCCCTACCTGCTGCAGCATGCCCACAACCCTGTTAACTGGTATCCATGGGGGAATGAGGCATTTCAGCTGGCAAGGGAGGAAGAAAAACCCATATTTTTATCCATAGGCTACTCAACATGTCACTGGTGCCATGTGATGGCACGGGAATCCTTTGAGGACCCTGAAATAGCAGGGATACTCAATGAAAACTTTGTTGCCGTGAAGGTTGACAGGGAGGAGCGCCCTGACATCGATTCCATATACATGAAGGTCTGCCAGATGATGACCGGGACAGGTGGCTGGCCCCTCACAATCATCATGACACCTGAGGGGGAACCATTCTTTGCGGGAACCTACTTCCCGCCCGATGACAGGGGCGGTGTACCAGGCCTAAAGACAATCCTCAAAAGGGTGGTTCTGCTCTGGAAGAAAGACCCCGAGGGAATAGTAAAAACTGCCAGGGAGGTTGTCAGTGCCCTTAAAAAGTCTGTGGCGAAAGCATCCAAACTCAAACCTGAAACCGTGGATGCAGCATATGAGTATCTAAGGAGGAACTTCGATACCCGGAACGGCGGCTTCGGGTCCTACCAGAAGTTCCCGACCCCCCACAACATCTACTTCCTCCTGAGGTATCACCTGAGGCGAGGGGAAGATGAGGCCCTGAGGATGGTTAACCTTACCCTAAGGAGGATGAGGTACGGGGGCATATATGACCAGCTGGGCTACGGATTCCACAGATACGCGGTTGAACCCACCTGGACTGTGCCCCACTTTGAGAAGATGCTCTATGATCAGGCGCTGATACTGAAAGCCTACCTGGAGGCCTTCCAGGTTACCGGTGATGACCTCTACAAAAAAACCGCCCTTGAGATTGTTGAATACGTTCTTGGAAACCTCCAGTCCCCTGAGGGGGCTTTCTATTCAGCGGAGGACGCCGAGAGTGAGGGAGTTGAGGGTAAGTACTACCTCTGGAGGGCCTCTGAGATACGCGAGGCCCTGGGGGATGAGGCAGACGTTGTAATGCGCTACTTCAACGTCCTTGAGGAGGGAAACTTTGCAGGTGATGTGAGGGGAGAGAACATACTCCACATCGACTCCCCAGGGAGGGTTGCAGATGAGTTCAACCTCACGCCTGGTGAGCTCAATGAGATCATAGAGCATGCAAGGAGGCAACTCCTTGAGAGGAGGATGGAGCGGCCGGCCCCAGCAATGGATGATAAGATATTAACGGACTGGAACGGCCTTATGCTTGGGGCCCTTGCAGCGTGTGGGAGGATCCTCGACAGCGAAGATGCCCTGACCGCCGCAGAGAGGTGCCTTAAATTCATCATGGACAACCTGCACGTGGATGGTGAGCTTCTTCACCGCTACCGTGAGGGGGACGCCGGAATAGACGGGAAGCTCGATGATTACGCATTCCTCATCTGGGGCCTCCTTGAGATGTATGATGCCACCTTCAGGGAGGGTTACGTTGAGTTGGCTCTTGAACTATCAGAATCCCTTGAGGATAGATTCGGTGCCCCTGATGGTGGATTCTATTCAACCGATGACCCCCGGCTGATAGTAAGACCCATGGATGCAACTGATGGTGCTATACCCTCAGGGAACTCTGTGCAGATGCTTAACCTCCTGAGGCTGGGAGGCATCCTCGAGGATGATGATCTAACAGAATCTGCAAGGGGTGTGATGAGGACATTTGCCGGTGAGGTTGAATCTGCACCGGCAGCCCACACATTCCTCCTCTCCAATTTAGAGTGGGCCCTCACTGGCGGGAGGTCACTCACCATCGTCTGCAGCGGAAAACCCGTTATACCCGTGGAGCTAAGGAAGAAACTGATACCTGACTTCACCATGACCGTTATGCCTCGTGACTGGCCCATTGCACCTCCACACCTGAGGGATAAGGGGGCCCCGCCTGAGGGCTGCGCCTACTACCTCTGTGATGGCAGCAAATGCTACCCGCCGCTGAATGATCCCAGAGACGTCATGGAACACCTGGGGGTGATCTAAATGGAAATGCACAGACACCATGAAATGGAATACAGGAGGCGATTCATTGTATGCCTCCTCCTTACCATTCCGGTTATCCTGCTTGGTGAACTGCCAACAGGGACTGTCTTGGTAAGCTTTGAGGGTAGTGAAATGGCTGTTCTGATCGTATCGTCCATCATATTCCTCTATGGGGGCTACCCCTTCCTGAGGGGATCTGTGAGGGAGATCTCATCCCAAACCCCGGGTATGATGACCCTCATTGCAGTGGCCATAACAGTGGCTTACATCTACAGCCTCGGGGTACTGGCGGGCCTTGAGGGCATGGTATTCTTCGTTGAACTTGTAACCCTTATTGACGTAATGCTTCTGGGTCACTGGATCGAGATGAGATCCGTCCGGAGCGCCTCAGGGGCCATTGAAAGGCTTGCAAGGCTCATCCCCAAGAAGGCCCACCTCCTGGTCGACGGGAAGGTTGAGGATGTTGATGTTGCCACCCTCAAACCAGGTGACATTGTGCTTGTGAGGTCAGCGGAGAAGATACCCACCGATGGGACTGTGATAAAGGGGGAGTCCCATGTAAATGAGGCGCTGCTCACAGGGGAGTCAGTTCCCGTCAGGAAGTCCCCCGGTGACCGGGTTATTGGGGGTTCACTCAACACAGGAGGCCCACTGACCGTGGAGGTTGAGCGTGTTGGTGAGGAATCATTCATTTCCCAGATAATCCAGCTTGTGGGAAAAGCCCAGGAGGGAAGGACAAGGACGCAGGTGCTGGCAGACAGGGCGGCGTTCTGGTTAACACTTGTCGCCCTTACAGGCGGGGTCCTAACATTCGCAGCATGGTACGCCCTTGGTATGGGGGCCTTCTTCTCACTTGAAAGGTCAGTGACGGTCATGGTCACCGCCTGCCCCCATGCCCTGGGACTTGCAATACCCCTTGTGATAGCAGTCTCCACCGCAATCTCAGCGGGAAGAGGGATACTCATAAGGAACCGTGAAGCCTTCGAAAACGCCATGAACCCTGATGTTGTTGTCTTTGACAAGACAGGAACACTGACTGTTGGTGAGCTGGGAATAACCGATGTCATATCCTTTGACCCTGAAATGGATGAAGGTGAGATACTATCCTATGCTGCAGCCGTTGAGTCAGCCTCCAGTCACCCCATAGCCAGGGGCATAGTTGAGGCCGTGGATGAGGTGCTCCCTGTGGAGAACTTTGCAGCGATAGGTGGAAGGGGCGTCATGGGACATGTGAACGGATCAAGGGTGAAGGTACTCAGCTACATTTACACAGAGGAACTGGGACTCATGGTTAAGGACCCCCGGGTTGATGAACTCATGGAGCAGCCAAAAACCACAGTCTTTGTAACCGTGAATGATGAACTCAAGGGCTGCATTGCCCTTGCAGATGTCATACGCCCCGAGGCAAGGGATGCCATAGGGATTCTCAAATCAAGGGGTATAAGGTGCATGATGTTAACCGGTGACAGCCAGAGGGTCGCCGAGTGGGTTGCCTCAGAACTTGGCATTGAAGAATACCGGGCAGAACTCATCCCCCAGGAGAAATATGAGGTTATAAGTGATCTGCAGGGTGATGGCCTCAGGGTTGCCGTTGTGGGTGATGGTGTCAATGATGCCCCGGCCCTTGCACAGGCAGATATCGGCATAGCCATAGGTGCCGGGACCGACGTGGCGATTGAGAGTGCAGATGTGGTGCTTGTTAGGAGCAACCCCCTGGACGTTGTTGACCTCATGGACCTTGCATCGGCAACCTACAGCAAGATGAAGGAGAACCTGATCTGGGCCACAGGTTACAACGTCATAGCCCTCCCCCTTGCTGCTGGGGTGCTTTATGGCCAGGGCCTTATCCTGACACCAGCCATGGGTGCCATACTAATGTCTGTAAGTACTGTCATAGTGGCCCTCAATGCCAAGACATTCAGCTTCAGGGGTCAGAGCGGTTAAGTTCACTGCAAGGGAACATAAAATGAAAGGATTTAATATGAGTTGATGGCATATATTAGATGGGTGAAAAAATGAAAAGGACCCTGGAGAACCTTACAAAGGCCTTCATTGGTGAAAGCCAGGCAAGGAACAGGTACACCTTCTATGCAAAAATTGCAAAGAAGGAAGGATTCGAGCAGATATCCGAGATATTCCTGACCACCGCGGAAAATGAGAGGGAGCACGCCAAGTGGCTCTTCCGCCTCATAAATCAACTCAGAGAGGAAGCAGGAGATGAGCCCGAGTCCCTCGTTGTTGATGCCGAGGCCCCCCTCATACTTGGAAGTACCGAAGAAAATCTGATAGCCGCCATTGCAGGTGAACACTATGAGAACAGCGAAATGTACCCTGAATTTGCTGATGTTGCAGAGGAGGAGGGGTACCCTGAGATTGCCAAGAGGCTCAGAGCAATAGCAGAGGCAGAAAAGCACCACGAGGAACGCTACAGGAAGCTTCTTAAACTCGTTGAAACAGGCAAGGTTTACAGGAAGGATGAACCTGTTGTCTGGGTTTGCAGGAAGTGTGGCTACGTCCATGAGGGTACAGAACCCCCAGAGAAGTGCCCATCATGTGACCACCCCGCCAGGTACTTCCAGGTGAAATGTGAGGAGTACTAGAAGGGAAGTCACATGACAGAAAGGAACCAGATATTCCGGTGCAACGTCTGCGGAAACATCGTGGAGGTGCTCAACCCCGGTGCGGGTCAGCTTGTATGCTGCAACCAGCCAATGGAGCTCCTCGTTGCAAGAAGAACGGATGTTGGCCCTGAAAAGCACGTGCCCGTTGTTGAGAGGAGCGGCGATGGAATCAGGGTTAAAATTGGTGAGGTACCCCACCCCATGGAGGAGAACCATCACATACAGTGGGTGGAGGTCATAGCAGGGGAGGAGGTCCACAGGAGGGATCTCAGTCCAGGTGACAGGCCAGAGGCTGAATTCCCTGTTGACCCTGACTCAGAGTTCATGGTGAGGGCCTACTGCAATATACATGGGCTCTGGTACTGAGATGGTTCAATCAACTCTTAATTTTTTTAATCTATAGAATGAATTTTCTTGCTCTAAATTTAAATAGGAACTATCTTGGCATGTATTAGTATTTACAGAATCCTCTGGAGAGTTTTTATGGAAGGAGGCTTTATTTTATGAAAATTAAATATATAACAATGATAGTTAAGGATATGGATGAATCCATCCGATTTTACAGGGATGTAATGGGTTTTGAGGTGGATAGCCACTATGACCTCGGAGATCATGGTGAGATAACCCTCCTCAGGGGTGAAGGGGAAACCATGGTGGAGCTCATAAGGAATCCCATCAATAAACACGGACTATTCTCGGTGGGAATAGACGTTGATGACCTTGAAGTCACACTTCAGGAGCTGAGGTCCCGGGGGGCAAAGGTTGTAATGGAACCAACACCCATAACTGTGGGAAAACTTGCATTCATAGAAGACCCCAATGGGGTGAGGATAGCCCTGATTCAGCACATGGACAGTGAGTGAAGATTAATTTACAGACTATCTGACTCCATACCAGTGAAGAATTCTGACACCATAAACCCATAGTTACAGACCATCTGGCTTCATAACCACCAAAAAAACTGAACCCCTAAACCCAAAACTTTTATTTTTCAAATTATAAAATCCTCTCCATGAAGCGGATCTATCTTATGGCACTCCTTCTTCTTACAGTAAGTGTTAGTGGATGCATAACTTCAGGGAACAGCAGCATCAACCAGCTTACCCCCCAGATAAATGATCACATAAAAAAGGGTGACACCTATTTCAATGAATCAGCACTTGCAGCAAACAGCTTCAAACTGGACGAGGCGCTTTCAAAGTGTGAACTTGCAGAGAGTGAGTACAGTTCCGCGAGGAACCTTGCATCCGAGGCCCTGGGCCACGCGAAGGACACAGGTGACCCCATAGTGGTCAACTACATCGAACTACTGGTCTCTGAGCTGGAGGCAAAACTCAACGCCACCTACCAGCTTAAGAATGCCATAAAGATGTTCACACTGAACGATACTGAGAGCGGGAACTCCAATATTGAACTTGCAAATGGTTACATGCTGAGTGCAAAGGAATTTGAAAGAAAAAGACAGGAAATTGTAAATAAAAATCCTGAAAAGTTCAGGTGACCCACAGTAAACGCTTTTTATAATCCTGAAAGGTTCAGGTCCCCCTTATGGGGCCCCTTCAACCTCCAGAAACCTTTCCCCTGTGATTCTAACAGCCAGCGATCCCACGGGTGCCGTGAGGAGTATGGCAAGCACCGCCATTGCGAGTATTGTCTGACCCGCTGCAACCCCCGCGGCAAGGGGTATTGCACCCACGGCTGCCTGCACAGTAGCTTTTGGTATGTAAGCTGCTATGCAGAACACCCTTTCCCTCAAATTGAGGTTGGAGCCCCTGAGTGCCAGGAGCACACCCATGGTCCTTGCTGCAAGACCCAGGAGTATCACTGCAAGTCCCAGGAGACCCACCTGGAATATGAGTTTAACGTCAACCGCTGCCCCCACAAGCACGAAGAGCAGTATCTCTGCAAAGATCCATACCTTGTTGAATTTCTCAGAGAGCTTCAGTCCCGTCTCAGGCATCCTCTCAAGTATAACAAGTCCCGTTACCATCACACCAACCAGTGCTGCTATCGGGACATGTGCACTGAGTATATCCCCCGCATTTTTAAGAAGTATTGCAGCTCCCAGAATGATGAGTGTCTTCTCAGTGTTTCTTATCTCAAATTTCCTGAAGAGATACACTAGGGAAAGTCCAAGGGCAAGACCTGCAACTATACCTGTCAGGATGGATATAGGGACTCCCAGGGCCTCCACAAGGAAGTTAACCTGCTGTCCCTGATACATGCCCAGGAAAACCGAGAAGAGGGTTATTGAAACAACATCATCCACAGATGCACCTGTGAGTATAATGGTGGGTATACCCTTGGCTGTCCCCATCCTCCTCTCAATGAAGGATAGCATCTGTGGGACTATAACTGCAGGTGAAACCGCGGCTATAACAAAACCAAGGATACCCGCCTCTATGAGTGAAAGCCCCAGTATGTAGTGGGCCGCGAACATCACAGCGAACCCCTCAACCATGTCGGGTATGAAACTCATCTTAACCGCGGTCATACCCACCTTTCTGAGGCTTTCGAGGTTTATACCGAAACCAGCCCTCAGGAGGATTATTATGAGTGCTATGACCCTGAGGTCCGGTGAAACGTCCATTATGCTCTTTGATATCAGGTTCAGTCCATGGGGGCCTATCAGCATACCAAGTAAAAGCATCCCCAGGATTCCAGGTATTCCGATACGGTTGAATGCCCTGCTGAACAGAAGACCAAGTAAGATAATAACAGCTACACTGAATGCAACATACTCCAAATTGATACCTCCATCTGGAGGATAGCTCCTCCTACATTTTTTCTGCAGGAGTCATCAGCCAGAAAAAGCGTTTAAAGGTGGACTCCATCAACTATACACTGAGATTTCAGCTGATTTTATATAAGTTTTGTGGTTGCTTTTCATCTAGGTAAACCTCCCCTCCATCCTTTCAATACCAGCTATTACAGCTATGGCAGCTGACTGGGTTATAACTGAAAACAGGACAACCGAGGGTATCCATACACCGTAGAGGTAACCCATAAGGAGGCTTCCTGAAAACCAGGCAACCCCGAACACCATGTTGAATGTCCCGTAGGCTGAGCCCCTCTTCTCTGGTGGGGAAAACCTTGAGACTGCGGCCCTCATAACAGACTCCTGGGCACCCATACCCACACCCCAGAGTGCGGCTCCAGTAACAGCTGCCAGTGAGCCGCCTAGGAAGGCTAGGGGGGCATAGAGCATGGATATGAACACCGCAAGGGCCATAACCCTGAAACCATACCTGTCAAAGTACCTTCCAAAGATGAGAGCTGAGACGGCATCTGTAAGCATTGCAAGGGAATAGAGGACAGGAATCATTGATGAATCCAGAACCCCGCTCACTCCAAGGTGGTAACCCACAAGTGGAAAATCAGCGTACCCGAGGGCTATGAAACATACAGCGAGCAAGTAAATCCAGTAGGAGCCCCTGAAGGACGTGTAATCAATTCTTGTTGAGGTTTCAAGTTCACCTGGACGCGGAAAGAGCAGGTACCCTGCAGTTAGAACTGAAAGTGCCATGACCGCTGGAACTGCAAGGACCAGGAACCCCTCCCTGAACCCTCCGCCAAGTGCCAGGACCAGGAAAACTATGAAAGGTCCTGCAACAGCCCCGATCTGGTCAAGAGCCTCATGTATCCCAAACCCAGTTCCATGACCCATACTGGAGGAGGCATATGATAAAATAGCATCCCTGGGTGGTGTCCTGAGGCCCTTACCCACCCTCTCAATTATTATCAGGAGAACCGCCACCTGCCAGTTACCTGCAAATGCAAGTAGAGGCACAGCGATAAGGTTGATAAGGTAGCCGGCAAATGTTATGAACCAGTACCTCCCTGTTCTATCTGAGATGTACCCTGAAAGGAACCTTATGAGGTACCCTGAAAGTTCACCGAAACCAGCCGCAAATCCAACCATGAATGCGCTGGCGCCGAGAAAGGCCATGAATGGCCCTGTTATTCCCCTGGCACCCTCATAGGTCATGTCAGCAAGGAGACTCACAATTCCAAGTATGATTATGAATTTAGTTGCCCTATTCATGATAAACCCCTCAGAAATGAATTTTCCATCCCAAGAATTTACTGTTCCATTATAAATCCCATCATACGAATTAATTTCCAGCCTACGGATCATCACACACTCCACTGAACAGCATGTAAACTGCCCTGTAGGTGTACTCGGGTTCAGATATACCCATATAAAGTGACCTCCTGAACCCGCCATCAGGGTTTCTCAGTTCCAATATAAAGTCCTCCACGTCATATTTCCTTCCCCTGAGGATCTCATTGAGCCTGAAGCCCGCGTAAACCGTCTCAAGATAGGGTGGATAGGATAGGGGTGTGAAGTTCCAGCCACCATCACCCCAGCAGGAATCAGTAAATTCAAGCACATCCTTCCTGCTGAAACTCACACCATGGGCCTCCAGTATCTCAACTGCGAAGTGGGTGTTTATGATGTCTGACCCGTACCTCCCAAATCCGCCGTCATCGTTCTGAAGTGAAAGAACCCACTCGGGGACCCCCTCAAGGTATTCGCCATGGAGTCTGAGGACCGAATCCATGTAATACGTTATTTCAAGCTTTGATTTCCTGTAGGACCTTCTGAGAAGATCTAGAAACCCCTGTTTTACCCTGAATTCCCTGCCATAATCAGCCAGCAAAGTGCACCTGTAGAAGAGTCCCTGGGCAGCGAAGTTACCCCTTGAGTGCAGCTCCTCAAGCCAGTCAAGCGTTCTACGGATATCATCCGGGATAGAATCTATGACCTCAAGGGCCCTTATGGCGTAATACGTGTTTTTAGAGTCAGGAAGTCCCTCATAAAGTGTGTAACCCCCTGATGGGTGTCTCCTCCTGTCAAAAAAGTTAATGATACCCTCAACTATCGGTGAAGTCCCTGACATGTTAATCCCCGGGTCCACAACAATCAAATATAAATAATGAACACCGCCATTATATAATAAGTTCCTGTTATTATCATTAAATAAATCGTTTCTATGAGGAATACCATGATCCAGTCATGTAGTGAATGTAAGGGTAAGGGTTACCGTGTTAAAAGTTACAAAATATGCAGCGCATGCCATGGGACAGGCTACCAGTCAACAGAGGATATTAAGGACCACTTCAAGGGTATATCAAACACTGCAAGGCAGAGGTTCGACCTTGAGGAGGCCCATGATGTGCCCTGCGAGGTATGCAGGGGAAAGGGTGAGGTCGAGGTGAGGGAACCCTGCCCCGCCTGTGGGGGTAAGGGTGAGGTTAACATATGCCCCTCATGTGGAAAGAGGATAAGTGGCAGGGACGAGTACTGTCCCAACTGCCAGAAGAAGGAACACGTCTACGTCCTCCACCCTGCATGCACCATCGACGACCTTGAGGTTGGAAGCGTATACAGGGGAAAGATAACTAGGATAGAAAAATATGGTGTCTTCGTGAGCCTCAACAGCCATGTCTGGGGACTCATGAGGGGCCTGTTCCCCGACTACAGGATCGGTGACGAGATATTCGTCAGGGTATCCAATGTGAAGCCCTACAAGGGCGAGGTTGACATGATACCCGCCAGTATAAAGGGCCCATATGAGATCGTTAAATTAAAAAAGGACCTCCCAAGGACAAGGATAGCTGATATAGACACCAAGAGTCTTGGTAAAACAGTCAGGATAGTGGGTGAGGTCATACAGATACAGCAGACCTCAGGACCAACAATATTCACAATCTCAGATGAGACGGGCACAACCTGGGCGGCGGCCTTTGATGAGCCAGGCATAAGGGTCTACCCCCACATCCAGATAGGACACATAGTTGAGGTTATAGGTGAGGTTAACCAGCACACCGGTAAGATCCAGATAGAATCAGAGTCCATTGAACGCCTCATAGGAAAGGATGCAGCTGAGGCAAGGAGGCTAATCGATGAGGCAATTGACAGAAGAGCCGAACCCGAGAGGAAGGACCTGCTCATAGAAAGCGAAACCCTTGAAAAACTGAGGCCGAAACTCATTGAAGCAGCCAAGGCCATAAGAAGGGCAATATACGATGGAAGATCCATACTGGTAAGGCACCACGCAGACGCCGATGGTATATGTGCTGGTGTGGCCATAGAAAAGGCCGTTGTGCCCCTGCTGAGGGAACTGAACCCGAGCACAGATGCGGAGTGGCACTACTTCAAGAGGGCCCCAAGTAAGGCTCCATTCTATGAACTGGAGGACGTGGTGAAGGACCTCTCCTATGCACTTGAGGACCTGGAAAGGCATGGGCAGAAACTCCCCCTCCTTGTGCTCCTGGACAACGGGTCAACAGAGGAGGACATACTCGCCCTCATGAAGGCAAAGATCTATGACATCGAAATAGTGGTCGTGGACCACCACTACCCGGGTGAGGTCACCGATGGAAGGGTGGAGGTTGATGAATACGTTGACGTGCACGTGAACCCATACCTTGTGGGTGGGGACTCCCAGATAACCGCTGGTGCCCTTTCAGTGGAGATAGCCAAGATGATAAACCCTGAGATCACCGAGAGGATCCTGCACCTCCCAGGCATTGCTGCTGTGGGGGACCATGCAAACTCCCCTGAAGCCGAAGGTTACATTGAACTTGCAGGTGAGAGGGGCTATGAGCGGGAGGAGCTTGAAAAAATAGCCGCCTGTGTTGACTTTGAGGCGTTCTACCTCCGATTCATGAACGGAAGGGGCATAATAGACACCATCCTTGGCCTTGGAAATCTTGATAAGCACAAAAAACTGGTGGACGCCCTCTACAGGGAATACGAGAGGAAGGTTGATACCCAGCTCCGGGCCGCGATACCCAACCTCAAATCCACAAGGCTCCCCAATGGTATACTCTTCAATGTCCTTGACGTTGAGAAGTACTCACACCGCTTCACCTTCCCTGCCCCCGGCAAGACCTGCGGCTTCGTCCATGACTACATGGTCCAGAAGCACGGTGAGGAGACACCGATAATCACACTTGCCTATGGACCGGACTTCGGAGTTATAAGGGCAACCGACGCTGTGAATGAAAAATTCGGGTTCAACCTCAACGAGATAGTCTGGGAGCTGGCAGAGGAGATTCCTGAGGCTGTGATCGATGGGGGTGGACATGAATGCGCAGGGTCACTCAAGTACATCGAGGGCCTCTCAAAGAAAGTTTTATCGGCCTTTGCAGAGAAGGTTGCATCCCTCAAGAACAAAAATCAATTATAATAGTTTTTCCTATAAGCTCTGAGAAACTAGAGTTCTAAAATTTATTTTGAAATAGGTTTATTCTAATCTACTTTAATAGAGGTATTTTTCCCTCTGAGTGTCTGAGAAATCCTTAAATCAGGTCTTTTCCCTTTCATTCATCAGGTTCTCATAGTAGTCGCATTCATCTGCAATTGGACATTCCTCATGCCTTGGACCTACTGGCCTGCATATGTCCTGTCCGAACTGGACCATGAGGTCATTGAGTTCCATCCAGTACTTCCGGGGTATGAACTCCATGAGGGCTCTCTCGGTCTCCTCAGGTGTCCTGGTGTTCACAAGACCTATTCTGTTTGATATCCTATGGACATGTGTATCAACAGGGACCGCTGGCTTATTGAATGCATATACCAGTACACAGTTTGCGGTTTTCCTCCCAACACCTGGAAGTTTAAGGAGTTCATCAATGTCATCAGGGACCTTTCCCCCGTATTCCTCAAGGAGGATCCGAGAAACCTCCCTGATCCTCCTTGCCTTGACGTGGTAAAAGCCAGCCTTTCTTACAAGCTGCTCCAGTTTCTCGACAGGAGCATATGCAACGTCCTCCATGGTGGGGTACTCAGAGAACAGACTGGCGGTTGCCTCGTCGGTGTTCTCATCCCTGGTCCTCTGGGAGAGTATGGTTCTTATGAGGACACGGTAGGGGTCCCTGTCCTCAAAGACGCGGGGGGAGTAGAGGCTCCTAAGACTCTCCATTATCCTGTCGATATCCTTGATGGATACCACCGGAAAAAAGAATCAGTTAAGTTTCTGGAGTAGAAGCTTAAGGCCATCCATCAGCCCCTCACCCTCGGTTGCAATGGTGGGCAGAACATCCACATCCCTGTCAATCTCAAGTTCAGAATCATCAAGGTCCTGTTTATTTGAGAACACAACGTATGGGATGTTTTTCTCCTCAAGTTCTGCCATTATCTCCTTCTCAGCCAGGGTTACCCCCCTTGAGTTATCCACCACTATTATGGCGGCATCAAGGCCATTGGAGATGATCTCAAGCATGAACTTAAACCTCTCGTGGCCGGGTGTTGCAAAGAGGTGTATCTTCTCACCGTTAACAATGCAGTTACCATAATCCAGTGCCAGTGTTGTGCCCTTGTACTCGACCTTGGTTATCTTATCACAGAGCTGCTCAAGGGTGGTTGTTTTACCGGTATCATAATCCCCAAAGATTACAACCTTTGTCTCCTTATTTTTCATTATAATCAACTCACACTAAATTTATTAGTTAAGTATAATGTCTGAGTACTGTGTCAATATTATGTACCATATTTTATATATTTAATGCTGCGGGAAGTTTATCCGGCACCCAATTGACTTCATCCTCTCTGGAAAATCAGGAAACGAAACACTGAAGACCTCACCATCCATTATCTTTATGCCCTCCCTGAGACCTATAAGGGTGAAAGCCATTGCAAGTCTGTGGTCGCCGTGGGATGAGACCACACCACCCCTCACACCACCCTCAATGACCATTCCGTCCCGTAGCTCCTTAACCTCCACTCCCAGCCTTCCAAGTTCAGTGGCGCATGTCCTTATCCTGTCTGTTTCCTTGTACCTTGCATGTTCAACTCCCCTTATCTCGGTTCGTCCATCTGCAAGGGCCCCAAGGACCGCTACAGTTGGAAGGAGGTCCGGGGCGTCATGGAGGTCCACCTGGACACCTGAAAGTTCCCCGGTGGATGATACAACCACGTGGTCATCTCCTGCCACAACATCGGCCCCCATTTCCCTGATTATATCAAGTATGATACGGTCGCCCTGCCTGGAATCCCTGAAGAGGTTCTCGATTCTGACCTTTCCGCCTGCAACTGCAACTGCCCCTGCAAGGTAGGATGCAGAGGAGTAGTCACCCTCAACCGTGTACTTCCTTCCCCTGTACCTGGATGGTTCAACAGAGAATACGCCATCAGAGTATTCCACCGGGACAGAGAATTTCTCCATCACATCAAGGGTCATGTCAACGTAGGGCCTTGATATGAACTCCCCTTCAACCTTCAGGTCAACGCCCTCCGAGAGGGGTGCTGCTATGAGGATCGATGATATGAACTGTGAACTCAGACTCCCCTCTATTGACGTCTCGCCACCCCTGAACCCTCCCCTTATTATAACAGGGGGGAGGCCGTTCATCCTTGAGGATACCGCCTCAACGCCGAGTGGTTTGAGGGCGTCCAGGAGGGGCTGCATGGGTCTTGTCCTGAGGGACTCATCACCGGTGAGTATAGTGTAGTTCTCTGCAAGGCCAGCCACCGAGGTCATGATGCGCAGGGTCGTCCCTGAATTTCCAAGGTATACAACATCGTCGGGTGTTTCAAGTTCACCCCCACTTCCGGTGACGTACCATTTCTCACTGCCCTCTATGTCAACCCCGAATGCCCGGCAGGCCTCCACCGAGGAGAGGGTGTCCTCCGCCACAAGGGGGTCCCTGATCTCTGATATGCCATCTGCAAGAGCCGCCACTATGACCGCCCGGTGGGTGTAACTCTTGGATGGCGGGGCCTTGACCGTCCCTGAAAGTTCAGATGACACATCAACTCTAAGTTCCATTGAAGCACCTCGGAGGATCAGCGCACTATTTCTATTATGATCTCAGGTTCATCCATGTTGAGCACATCGACCCTTTCGCCGGCTGTTCCCACAACCTCCTTTCTGAAGCTTATGTATTCGGCTGTGAGTCTTCTTCCAGCAACCTCTATTTCCCCCTTTTCCTGGAGTTCATCGTAGACATCCTGGGGGTCAGATTCCTGAAGATAGGAGATTATGGCAGGGGCGTCTCCCCTGAACTCAGGCCCTATCCTCTCCATTCTCGGTTCAAGTTCCACGACCCGCTCTCTTATTTCAGGTTCACCTGTCTCAAGGCCCACCTCAGATATATTCATCGTCCCTGCTATGTCCTGGAGGAATGGTTCTATCATCGCCGCTGAATCCTCATCCGTGTAGATGGTGGCTGATTGGAGAGGTGCGTTGAGGGGCATCTTTGATGATGACTTGAACCTCCTGATTTCACCTATAACCTCAACTGCAAGGTCACCCATCCTCTCGATTTCAGGATCAACCAGCTCAGGTCGGTACTCTGGCCAGCTTTTCACATGTATTGATCCCTCACCGATGTGCTGGTGAACCTCCTCTGTGAAGTGGGGTGTCACCGGGGCAAGGAGCCTGAGGCATGTCTCAAGGACCAGCCGCAGGGTGGTCTGGGCTGCCACCCTTGAGGCCTCATCCCCCTCTGAGTACAGCCGGTACTTGACAGCCTCTATGTACTCGTCACAGAAGTCATGCCAGACGAAATTCTGGATCCTCCCCACCGCTGCTGCGAAGTTGTACTCCTCCAGACTCTCTGTAACGTCTCTCACCAGGTTCATGAGCCTGGAGAGTATCCAGCGGTCAAGCGGCCTGAATTCCGCTTCCCTCTCATCTCCCAGGTGGATACTTATGAACCTGAATGCATTCCAGAATTTCCTCAGGAACTTGTAGCCGTACTTCACGTCCTTCCAGGCAAATGGAACGTCTGACCCTGGCACACTGCCTGCGGCCCAGAGCCTCAGTGCATCGGCACCGTAGTCCTCAAGGACCTCCTCTGGTGCTATCACATTTCCCCTGGACTTGCTCATCTTATGTCCGTCCTCACCGAAGACCATCCCGTTTATCACTATCTCATTGAAGGGTTTTTCACCGGTAAGTGCTAGGCATCTGAGTATGGTGTAGAATGCCCAGGTACGGATTATGTCGTGTCCCTGTGGCCTCAGGTTTGCGGGGAAGAGGTCCCTGTAGGATTCATCTGGCCATCCTGCAACCGAGAGAGGGGATATTGAGCTGTCCATCCAGGTGTCAAGGACGTCCTCCTCGCCAATGAATTCTGTGCTTCCGCATTCACATTTTATTCCTGGTTCATCCTTTGTAGGGTCAACCGGAAGCATATCCTCATCTGCAACGTGGACCCTTCCGCATTCCTTGCAGTACCAGACGGGTATGGGTGTTGCGAATATCCTCTGCCTTGATATGCACCAGTCCCAGTCCATGGACCCTGTCCAGTTGAGGAGCCTGGTCTTCATGTGTTCGGGCACCCATTCCATTTCCTCAGCGGCCCTTCTAACATCGGGTATGAGTTTCTTTACCGCCACAAACCACTGCTTCTTGACCAGGATCTCTATGGGTGTCTTGCACCTCCAGCAGGTGCCCACGTTCTGCTTGACAGGCTCCTTTTTCAGGAGGAAGCCCTCCCTTTCAAGGTCCTTAACTATCTGTTCTTTGCACTCCCTTATGGTAAGACCCTTGTATTTGCCTGCGGCCTCTGTCATGTAACCCCTTTCATCTATCGCTTCTATAATGTCTAGGTTATGGCGGTTGACCCAGGTAACGTCTGTCTTGTCCCCGAAGGTACATATCATGACAGCGCCAGTACCGAATTCAGGGTCAACATCAGGGTCCTTTATCAGTTTAACCTTCTGGCCGAATAGGGGTACCTCTATCTCCTTACCCTCAAATTCACTGAATCTCTCATCATCAGGGTGCACAGCCACCGCCACGCAGGCTGCCATGAGCTCCGGCCTTGTTGTGGCTATCTCTATATCTTCACCACCATTAACAGGGAACCTCACATAGTTGAGGTTTGTCTCGTTCTCAACGTATTCAACCTCTGCAAAGGCTATCGCAGTTTCACACCTTGGACACCAGTTGACCGGGTGCACGCCCTGGTATATGAGGCCGTCCTCGTACATGCGGAGGAATGAGAGCTGGGTTCTCCTCATGTACTCGGGGGTCATGGTCACGAATTCATGGCTCCAGTCCTGGCTGAAGCCAAGGCGCTGCATCTGCTCCTTCATCATCTTTATGTTTTCCTGTGTTAGTTCCACGCAGAGGCGCCTGAATTCCTCACGGGAAACATCACTCTTCTTTATGTTATAGGTCTCCTCAACCTTTACCTCCGTTGGGAGACCATGACAGTCCCAGCCCTGGGGAAAGAGGACATCGAATCCCCTCATCCTCCTGAACCTTGCTATTATGTCCATATAGACCCAGTTGAGTACGTGACCCATGTGTATGGATCCTGTGGGGTATGGTGGTGGCGTGTCTATGATGTACCTGGGCTTTGTCCCTGACCCTATGAACCGGTATATGCCATCTTCCTGCCATTTTTTCTGCCATTTAACCTCGTTTTTATGGTTGTAATCCTTTGAGATCTGGTTATCGGTCATCTTATTCTCTCCCTGATAGAAGCTGTGAAGTGCTGGAAAAGTTATATGATAATATTCACTACCCAATCTTTATAAAGATGTTTGAATACTCTAACTTTGTGGAGAAATAAAAGGAGAGCAAGTTCTCATATGGTGAATGCCAATGGAGTTGATCTGGTTCTACATAGCACTCTTCCTTGCAATAAGTGATGAGATACACACGAGGATACTCTGGAATGTCTTCTTTGACTTCTACATACTTCTTGCCGGGATCATCAAGGAGACGGTCTCATCGAACATACAGCTGTGGCTGGTCCATGAGGGCCTGGAGGCCCTCTTCCACTTCATAGTGCTGTCCCTTGTGTTTCTCTCATTTGAGATAGGGTTCCTTGCAGCCCTCATACACCTTATTGTGGATCTTTACCATCAGCTGAGTGGGGTAGACCATGGATGGCTGTATCACAGGGCTCTCCACTTCACCGTGGAATCGGTTTTCTTCATAATGGTCTTCTCTGCCCTCTAGAAATACATTTTCCTTTTAAATCAATTGATCTGTATTTATCAGTTTCTCTTCAGTGACAAAGAGCCTATGAATTTTGTGGTGGGTATCCGTGGCAGTGATGATGCTGCCACATATTTTCCAAGGAATATTATGTTATCGGGCCTTCCACGGTTTCTTCCAAGGAGCCTGCCCCCATCAAAGGTTGCGTGCACCCTCAGAAGTGTGGAGTTCTCCCTGCTCAGGGTCTCGTAGAGAAGTATGTTTCGCCTGTTGTATCCCCAGCGGTCTGTCCCGGCAGCATAAACCGCTGCCTTAAGGGGATTTTCGCTCCAGCGTGAATAGTAGCCTCTCCTGTAATAGGATGGGCTGTTGGGTACACTTATGTACTCCCCATTCCGCAGCCTGAATACCGAGAGCCTTGAGTAGCCCCTCCTGTAAATTGAAACCCCTGCCTGACCCCCCGGGCCCCTTATAACAAAGTGTCCAAGGCCGAGTTTCCTCACGAGGCTGTGGGCCCTCTTCATATCATAGGATGTCACATTGCCGCGCCGGATGATGTCTCCACCTATGGACTCAAGGGCCCGGTTTATCCAGACTATATCGGGTCCGCCGGCCCCCATCATCCAGCCGCCCTCTGAGATTATGGTGTGGAAAAAGTATCCGTTGACGGTCTTGTATTCCTTCAGAGTTTCCCTGCCATTCCAGACCGTCTTCTGAATCTTGAGGGTGGCGGCATAGGTGGAATCCCGCCTGTAGGCAAAGACAGCGTCACTCTCATTAACATTAACCACCACCGAGCAGCAGTCAGAGTCCACCTCATGGTGATGGGTCCCTGATGACCCCCAGTTACTCCAGCTCTTATTTGCAGGTGTCTGATCCACAGCTGCAGCTGATGCTGCACCCATGAGAATCGCGATTACAAAAAATGTAGCAAATAAAATGTGTCTCAACAATCTCACCCCCTTTATGTATTTTCTGTTCCCTGGACTATATGAATGTTGAGATAAGGGGGGCGGGTTAATTATTTATTGGATACCCATGATAATTTGAACCATCATCTTTACCGGAGAGATCACCATGCCTGTTATAACGTTGGATTACGATGACCTGAAGGAACTGGGCATTGACATTGATAGAGAAAGGCTCATTGAAGTTCTTCCGATGATGGGGAGTGACATTGAGGACTTTGATGATGAGGGTATTAAGGTTGAATTCTTCCCCAACCGCCCTGACCTCCTCTCGGTTGAGGGTGTTGCAAGGAGCCTCAGGGGATTTCTGGGGATTGAAACAGGCATGCCCCGTTATGATGTTCCTGAATCAGACATTGAGGTGACCGTTGATGAATCTGTCCTCAATGTGAGGCCCCACCTTGGAATGGCTGTCATTGAAAATGTGAGATTCACAGATAAGAAGCTCAAACAGGTCATGGAGTTCCAAGAGGACCTCCACTGGGTTATCGGGCGTGACCGGAGGAAGGTGGCCATTGGTATACATGACCTTGACCGTGTTGAGCCGCCCTTCCTCTACAGTGGAGTTGAACCTGAGGGTGTCACATTCACGCCTCTTGAGAGTGTATGTGAAATGACCCCCCGGGAGATACTGGAGGAGCACCCCAAGGGTGTGGCCTACGCACATCTCCTTAGGGACCATGAAAGGTATCCCCTGATAACCGATAAGAATGGAGATGTACTCTCCCTTCCCCCCATAATAAACGGGGAACTCACCAAGTTAACCACAGAGACAGAAAGGATACTGGTTGATGTTACAGGCACCGATGAGAGGGCAGTTAACCAGGCCCTGAACATCATATGCACGTCATTTGCAGAGTCTGGTGGTGTCATAAGGTCAGTAACGGTGAGGCGTCCTGATTCTGAGTTAAGGCTGCCGGACCTCACACCAAAGGAGATGAGTGTCTCTGTATCAACAGCTTCACGCATAACAGGCATTGAACTTGACGCTGCTGAGATTAAAGGGCTCCTCATGAAGGCCCGTATGGATGCATCCATTGTCTCTCCTGACGAGGTCCTTGCGGTTATCCCGGCCTACAGGGTGGACATCCTCCACGAGGTTGACCTTGTGGAGAACATAGCAACCCAGTACTGCATAGGGAGGATCGAACCCCTCATCCCTGAAGTTGCAACCATTGCAGAGGAGGATAACTGGAACAGGGCCGATAAATTCATAAGGGAGGTTATGGTGGGTCTGGGCTTCCAGGAGGTGATGAGCCTCATGCTGACGAGTGAGGAGAGCCACTACCAGAAAATGAGGCTTGAGGAGGATGAAAGGGTGCAGGTTGCCCAGCCAATTTCACAGGATCGGACCATGATCCGCAAGAGCCTCCTGAATGGTCTCCTTGAATTCCTTGAGGATAACAGGCATGAGGACCTCCCCCAGAGAATATTCGAGGTTGGTGACGTGGTATACATTGACCCTGAAGCCGAGACCCGTACACGTACCGTGAAGAAACTTGCATGTGCAGTCACCCACTCAAGCGCGGGGTTCACCGAGATCAAGTCAATTGCGGCGGCAGTGGTTGAGAACCTTGGATATGAGTTCAGAGTGGAACCCCTTGACCACCCATCATTCATAAGGGGGAGGTGTGCAGCCATTGAATCTGAGGGTGAATCATCAAAAATAAGAGGGTTCTTCGGTGAGGTGCACCCCGAGGTTGTGACAAACTTCAACCTGGAGTACCCTGTTATTGCCCTTGAAATTGAATTCGAGGAGAAGTGAATATCCAAGCTGAATCCCAGATCGTTAGGTATCGTGATCCTCCAGTAGGAAAAAATAAATAACCGGGTTAGGGTTCACAAAAAACCCTCAGCCCCATAAACGACTTTCAGGGCCTACCAGCAACCGAAACCCTGATCCTCCTGTTTCTTGGTCCGTCAAGTTCAGCAAAGAATATGCTCTGCCATGTACCCAGGTCCATCTTCCCATTTACCACCGGAATCGTCTGGCTACCACCAAGAAGCACGGCCCTCAGGTGGGAATCGGCATTGTTATCTATTACATTATGGCCATATGAACCGCCTGAAGGCACCATACCTGAGAGCATTGACTCTATGTCCCCCAGAAGCCGTGTCTCATTTTCATTTATGAATATCGCTGATGTGGAATGCCTTGAGAAGATGTTCAGTATCCCCTCCTTTATTCCGGATGACTCGAGGACCCCTGAAACCATGGATGTTATATCAATGAGTTCAACCCGCATTGAGGTTCGCAGTGGAATCTCCTCTGTATAGAATTCCATGGAAACACCGGTTTTAGTTATGGCCCCATATCAATAAAAGTTTTGGTGTTCGCCTCCCAGATTAGGGTTGTAGGGTCCCCCAGACTCAGATATCAATAAAAGTTTTGGTGTGTACTTACCGCCAACTTCAGAAAAAAGCTATTTGAGCACCCCCGAGAACAGACTGGTAAGCCTGTAGAGGAGGCTTTTATCCTGGTAGAAAGCCCTGTGTGGGCATACCTCCATGCAGCAGAGGCAGTTTATGCAGCTGGAGTAGTCAAACTCTGGTACCAGCGCCCCTGACTTCAGGGCGTCGGCAGGGCAACTCTCAACACATACATTACAGTTCCTGCACCTTTCAGGGTCTATGGCTGGCCTTGACCACCAGAGTTTCATGAGTGCACGTGCAAGACCCGATGGGAGCAGATCAAGGGTGTAGTATATGTTGGAGGGCCACCTGAAGTCATCCACCACTTCAGCTTCGAATCCCAGAACTTCTATATCTGAAGGGTCAGGAGCAAGGTTTCTCCTCCTTGCAGCCTCATTCACAGGTACCCTGAACGGGTCCATCCCAAGGAGCAGGGGTATGTAAATGTCAAGTGCCAGTGCATCCTCGGATGCCAGAAGAAGCCCAAGGTCTCTTGGATCCCCTCCTGAGGGACCATTGCCCTCCATCCCCACCACCCCATCCACCAGGGTGAGTGCAGGATCCGTAAGCAGGTAGATCTCGAGGAGCTTCTCAGCAAACTCAGATGGCCCCGGGTGTTCCCTGTGATAATCAGCCTTCCTGAAGCCGGGTACAGCACCGTACATGTTCTTGACAGCACAGGTGAAGATGGTCATGGAGTGGGTCTTGAGCTTGGGGAGGTTGACAACGGTGTCACTATCCACAACTGGCCTTGAGATGGGGTAGCCCTCCCCTCCCATTAAGTATGACCCGGATGCCTCAAAGTTTATGAGTTCAATATCAAGCCTCTCTGCCACGTCAAGTATCCCTGTGGCCCTCCAGAAATTCTCTATATTCCTGAAGGATCCACCTGGACTGTCCCCAACTCTTACCTCCGCCCCAATGTCTATGAAGAGCTCTGCAACCGCCTCGATAACCGCTGGATGTGTTGTGACGTGTCTCTCAGGGGGGGCTGCCATGAGCATGTTGGGTTTCAGAAGGACCCTCTCACCGGGTGATGCGAATTTTTTAACACCCCCCAGGTGATCCAGGCACTCCCTAACACCATCCCTCACCTCTTCAGGGTCATAGGACTGGCAGTGAGTTACTGATACTGATGGCATGAACTGCTACTCCAGAAAAAGTTAAGAAAGAAATTAAAGTCCAAAGGACTTCATCAGGAGTTCTTCATTGACGAAGCCTGCCCTGAAGACCTCACCGGTTCTGAGGTCATTTATGACGACCTCTGCTGGTGCGAACATGCCCTTGTCTATCTTGTAGAAGTCGTAGTCCGCCTCCTTGAATACGTCGTAGAATGGTTTACCGTAGCCCTCAGAGGCTGATGATGGCAGGTTCTCTGCAAGGGATTTTATATCGTCGCCCTCCTCTGATTCTATGTAATAGTAGGTCCTGCCTCCAAAGAGGACGGCGTCATTGGTTTTACCCATTGCCTTCAGGCTGTCAGGGTCAACGGGGGCTATTGGGGCGATACCTGCGGCGTATTTGACCTTGTTAACATCGAAGTGGAGTGCCTCAAGCATCTTGTAGGTACCGTTCTCCACCACACGACCTGATATCTGTATTGAACCCACAAGGGATGATGTTGGGGCCACGAGTACGTAAACATTCTCCGGTGAAACATCACATTCCTCTGCAATCTTGTCTGTGACGTCATCCCCTGGAAGTTTATCTGCTTCAAGTGTGAGGACTGCAATGTCAGCCTCGTCCTGGTAGCCTATTTCCTCATAGGTCTCTGCCGGTTTAAGTGCAAGTGCCCTTGCAGGTCCTGACCCAAGGGCAAAGAAGTCACCAACACTGACTGACCAGCCTGCCTTCTGGGCGCCCAGTGTTGAGATGGCCGGGAAGTCTGTCTTTATCTTGACTGAGGGTAGGGCTAACCTCTCTGAGAGGTCACCGGGTATTGATATGCCCACATCTGCAAGGCCGCCTAGGCACACCGCGGTGTAGAGTTCACCGGCCTTTATGCTACCATCAACGTTAACACCACAGTCTATGACTGTTGAGCCATTTTCAAGTTTATCAACGCTTATTTTAAGGTCATCTGCACCTTCAATCATCCTGTCAACTATCTTTTTTGCCTCGATGTTCACACTAACCATTTTCAATCACCTCTTGTGCTTCTTTGAAGTTAACCTCATATATATGAGCGCTAATGGAGTGGATGGTTATATGCCCCACCTCAACCCCCACCTCCGATGCAACGTGATCTGCAAGGTAGGCGAGGCCAACGGCGTTGGGGAACCATGCCCCGTAGATGTCGTGGCTGCGCCAGAGTGCCGTGGTGAAGAGCCTCCCCTCCCTCACTTTGAAGTCCACAAGGATCATGCACGGGACCTCATCACTTTCAGTATCTATTTCAGGGTCCCATGTGACCATGGTGGCCCTCCTGGACTCTTTACAGTTTTTCAACCTCTCTATCGCCCTATCCACCTGGTCCACGCCG
The DNA here is from genome assembly GCF_030055435.1 of Methanothermobacter sp. Lineage (NCBI taxonomy): Archaea > Methanobacteriati > Methanobacteriota > Methanobacteria > Methanobacteriales > Methanobacteriaceae > Methanothermobacter > Methanothermobacter sp. Next base: position 154,384 of record NZ_JASFYG010000003.1, on the reverse strand, counting down.
AAGTGTGCCCTGAGACGGTTACCATAGGTGTATACGAACCCCTTCCTGTCATCTGAGAGGAACTGTTCTGAGTACTTCTCAAGTTTCTCCCCACTCCAGAAGTACCCCTCAGGGACCCTTATATTGATGAGTGATCTGGCCGGGAGGTGGTAGAAGTCCCCTGACCTGCCTAGGGGGTTTTTTATTGTCACAACCGTATTCATGACCTCCCTTGTGAGGGACCCCCTTTCATCCCTTATCTCTCTTCCATCACTCATTATCTTCCTAACAAGTTTAAGCCAGCCCTCTGCAATTTCATCGACGCTTATCTCATAGGACATCTCTGAACACCCTAAAACTCTGATGCAGCCTTAACCATGTTTCTGAGTTTGGCGAATGCCGCCTTCCTTGGAAGTTTCCTCATTCCACAGTCAGGGTCTATATAGAGGTTATCCTTCCCGACTATATCAGCACCCCTTTTAATAAGGTCTTTTATGGTATCGGTGGACTCAACAGCCTCAGTTGATGTGTCAACGCAGCCGAATCCCAGTTTTTTATCGCCCCTCCATTTCTCTGCCAGCACTTCAAGGTTTGATGGTCTTCCTGCAAACTCAAGGTCCAGCATATCAACTGGGAATGTGAGGAGTTCCCCAATAACCCCGCTGATGTCACCGCATACATGTAGAGAGACATCCACATGGAGGGCCCCTGAAATGCGTTTAACAGCCCTTCTTGCTGTCCCCATATCCACCATACCCGTTGAGAGGAATGGTTCATCTATCTGTATCATGACTGCCCCTGCATCCTGGAGGTGTTCGGCCTCAACCCTAAGGGCCTCTGCCATATCCATAATTGCCCTCTCCCTCTTCTGGGGGCTGTAGAATCCCTCTATCCTTGATGCGTGCACCATGGTGGATGGTCCTGTGATTATCCCCTTAACACCCTTTGATTCGTCATCTGTAAGTTTCTTGAGTATTCCCATTGCATATCTGAGATCATGTGATCCTATGGAGCCTGAAGGGGGTGTTATCCTTGAAAATATGATTGATATTCCATCCTTTACCATCATGCCACCCATTGCCTCTGCAAAGTGGCCCACCATGTCCCCCCTCACCTGTCCATCTGAGATGATGTCAATCCCTGCCATTACCTGGTCCCTTACGGCAGTTTCTATGGCGGGTCTGCAGGCATCATAGGACCCGAGAAAACTTGAAATTCGTTCCCTTAATGTTTCAGGTCCCCGGGGGGTTGCGGGGTAGCTTCCAACCACTGTTGTGATCACCATATCACCGTCGGTGCTCTGCAACTTCAATTATTTTCTCTATTTCATCCTCATCGACGGGTATCTCTATGACAGCTGTCCCATAACAGGGCTTTGTGTAGGGTATCATCACGGTTGAGCGTTCCTTATCTATGCCCACGGGTACTGGGGGTATTCCTATTATCCTTGCACCCAGTATCTTCTCGCCGGGCCTTATATAGACGACCCTCTTTGCCTTTTTCTCAATGAATGCGGCACATTCCCTGAACCCTGAACGGGTCATGTGGATTTCATAGTCGTCGGACTGCTGCAGGTAGGTCTCTATGCAGAATGACATCATAGCTCCTCCAGGAATCTGTCTATCCTGACCCTCAGTGGGGCGGGGTTGTGGTGTGCCCTCGCAGCTATTACCTCGGCTTTTGTACCTTCCATAACAGCATCAACGAGTTTTTCAAGGGTTTCCGCGTCCCTTTCAAATACTACCGCCAGTGTTTCTGTATTAAGTATTCCTGCAAACGTTGCGAGGTACGCTGCGGCGGCATCATTGGGTACAAAGCCTACAAGGAATTCGTAGTCCCCCTCAGAGAGTTCATTGAGGCAGGAGTCGAGGTCGGTGATGTCACCAGTGTATACACCCTCTGGGTCTGCGACCTGCACAAGCCTTATTGCAGCGGGATTTGCTGTTAGGGTAACACTGAAACCCTTCTTCCTGAGTTTGTGTGAGGTGTAGATTGCCAGGGGAACCTGAACCGGGGACTCCGGGCATCCGAGTATCATCAAAGCTTTCATATATACACTCCCTGAATACTGAATTACTCCTTCACCCCAAATGAAGTGGCGAATATGAGTGAGCTGAGAAATATGAATGTCATGAGCGCTGTTCCGTTTATTGTCCTGTTTATTATGAAGAGTCCTATGAGGGCCTGGGACATGAAGGCTGCAAGTGCACCTGTGAGGAGAACCTCCCTTCCAAGGTATGTTTTTGAGCCATTTTCCCTCATATCACGGTACATGTAGAGCATCCGAAGACCCATGATAATGATGCCCACACACCAGATTAAAAGGAACACCATTGTAATGTAACCAAAGTCGTATGCCCATCCAAATATTCCAGGCACCATGTAATCTATTACATCCTTCTTATTGACCAGTATGCCGTAGAAGACCGGAAAGGGAAGGCCAAAGAAGAGTATCAGCTGGAGTGGCAGTGAAATGTAGCCATCTGCAAATCCACTTGAGAGTTCACCCCAGTAGGATGACATGGGATTATGTCCAAGGAGGGTGGTGTTCTTGAGTACAAGTTTGAGGCTTGGCAGTGAAAAGGTTTCAAGCCTCTCTATACGGAGGAGGGGGCTTAAAACAGGCATCTGAAGTATTCTTGAGAGTAACTCCAGGCCCCCGAATCCTGCGACCGCGATGAAAGCGAAACCCAGGACCCTCTTAACTGTTATGATGGATTTCTGCCTCATGGACTTGGAGATCAGAAAGAAACCTATCAGCAGCCCCAAGAGCCACAGGAGAAGGAATGATCTATGCATGAGGCCCCCAAAAACAGTTATGCCTGCCATGAGGATATAAACGAATCCCCTGAGTCCTCCCACCTCAACCCCTGAGTCCTCCATGATTGCAAGGGCTGCAAGGGATGATATGGTAACAAGAAGTGCTATGGGGCCAAATGGGTGTGTGAATTCACTCTGCCCGAAGGACATGAAGAGCGCCACAACATCAAGGCCAAATATTATATTGAATCCTATCCCCAGCACCAAGCAGAGGAACAGTATCATGCTGAGGGAAAGGGGTGCCAGGTTCAGCAGAAATATCATGGCAGCATACATGAGGATGCCGACCTCTACTATGAACTGAAGGTGATTCTGTGCTATCAGGGCCAATTTAATCCTCCAGAAATTTATCAGATTATCAGATACATCCTTATATTGGGGGTCATCTTAAAAAGTTTTTCCGACGCCGAATCACCCTTTGGGGGATAGCAGGGACGCATTCCCGGGAGTCTTTCAGTGTCAGATAAACCTTCTGAATACCACCATGTCCTCACCGGGACCATTGTAATCTGCCACAGCCTTCACAGGGCCTGCATCAACTGTTTCACCCTCCTCCACCGCCCTGAACCCATTTTTAAGGTAAAATCTTATCGCTCTCTGGTTAACAGGTTTTGTTATAAGGTATATCACATGAACCCCCCTCTGACTCACAGTTTCTATGAAGACCTCAAGAAGCCTTGATGCCACACCCCTCCCTCTGAGGTGTGGTGAGACACAGAGAAGATGAATATATGCCTCATGAGGGTCTTCCTGGGATATGAATCCCAGGAGAAAGCCAGTGATCCTTCCATCCTCCTCTACAACAAAGGACGTGCTGCTGAAGAACTTTGTGAATATATGGTAGATTGAGTTCCTCTCTGTAACCATCGGGGGACATTTTAATGCCAGTTCCGCTATAGCAGTGAAATCCTCCTCCCTCACATTCCTCAAGATCAAGCGAACCACCGGAGATACTAATGAACTTGAGAAGTGTTAATGGTTAAGTTTAAATATGAAAAGACTTAATTGTTATACTGTGTTGGGGCTGGTAGCTCAGGTTGGTAGAGCGTCGCCTTGGCATGGCGGAGGCCCCGGGTTCAAATCCCGGCCAGTCCATCAATACTACTTTTCAGGTCCAGAATCAGCGGCCTCATAGACACTGTCAATTATTATCCTGAAAAGGTCGTCTGTCTTGATTTTCTTCATGCCCTTGCGTGAAACAAGAAGCCTCAGTGCCATGTTAACTATCTCATCAACATCCGTTGACCTGTACATCAGTCCATTCTCAATGTAGAACCTGTCAACCGAAAGCGGCTTTCCAGGATAACATGATATGACCGGTGTGCCCAGTAGGGCTGCCTCCCTGTTCATGGTCCCCCCGGCCCCAATTACAAGGTCGCACCTCTTAATGAGGCTGAATGTATCAACCGGCGGCTTGATTATGGTGACATTGTCGTATCCCCTGAAGATCTCTTCCTGTTCCCTGAACCGTGGGATGATGAGAATGTTGGCGTAGTCCTTGAGAATCTCCACTATTGGTGTGAGCACCGATTCATGGCAGTCAGCATCCAGGTAGGAGGCCAGAGATGGTTCTGGCCTCATGAGTATGGTCTTCTCCCTTTCAAGTTTCAGGTTCAGGTCCTCGAAGATGTTCTCATTGTACTCAAAGTTCTGGAAGTGGATTATCTCAGATGTCCCCCTGTACCTCGTTATCCTGTTGGGGTCAGCCCCTGTCTTCATTATATCCCAGAGGTCAATGACCTCAGGCATGATTATATGATCACAGAGTGGGAGTGTCAGCTTGTTGGCTGCAATGGCATGTTCATTGTCCAGCACATATACACTGGGAATTCCAAGACCAAATGTGACCCTCGGAAGCTCTATTGAATGTTTTGAAAGGCCAACGTCGGGTTTCTCTTCGTTTATAAATTTTGAGAGCTTGTAGGCCCTTTTTGTACTTTCAAGGAGCTTTTCAGCGAGTGTTACTCCGTGTTTTCCTATCGATGTGAATTCAAAGCCAAAGAGGTTCATGAGCCTGTGGATATCCCCGAACTTCCTTGCTGTTATGATCACATCCTCCCCCTCGTCCTGGAGGTGGGTGATGATATCCCTGAAAAACCTCACATGAGGGGCGTTTGTAATGTCAATCCATATCTTCAAGGGGACCACCATAAAATTTTAATCCGCCATGGCTTCCTCAATGGCGTCAATGATCTCCTGAACACCCTCACCTGTTTTGAGACTGGTTTTAAGAACCTTCACATCGGGGTTGATACGCTTAACATCCTCAACCATCTTATCGAGATCTGCACCAACAGCATCTGCAAGGTCTGCCTTGTTGATAACCACAAGGTCAGCCTCCCTGAATATGAGTGGATGCTTCTCCACCGTATCATCGCCCTCTGTGGAACTAACAACAACGACCCTCATATGTGATCCAAGGTCAAAGTCCACTGGACATATGAGGTTACCAACGTTTTCAATGAAAAGTATGTCCACCTCCTCAAGTGGGAGGTCCTCAAGTGCGTGTTCAACGAGGTGAGCGTCAAGGTGGCATTCCTTACCTGTGTTCAGCCCAACGACGGGGACGCCATACCTTTCGAACCTCCCGGCGTCAAATTTGCTTATAACATCCCCAGCAATGACCGCAACCTTCCTGTCCATATTCTCAATGAGCCTCTCTATGAGTGTGGTCTTTCCTGACCCTATTGCACCCAGGAAATCAACTGCAAAGACGTTTGACCTGTCAAGGCGCCTCTGGTTTTTTTTGGCAAGTTTTCTGTTTGCAAGGAGAATATCATTCTGAATTTCAACCTCTGCTATCTTATGCATGGAATTCCTCCTCTATTCCCTCTTCTCAATTTTTATGTTCCTGACGTTGCATTCCCTGCCAGTCCTCACCTGGAACTCATGTCCCCCGCATTCAGGGCAGCTTATGATAGGGGCGAAGTGGTCAAGTTCATCAACCTCAACTACGCCCTCATATCCACATTCACATTCTATTTCAACAGGGACAACTTCAAGGTTAAAATCTGCCCCCTCAAGTATTGTACCTTCGCTGAGGACCTCCAGCATGAATCTGATCTGTTCAGGGTTAAGTAGAGTGAGCTGGCCGATCTCAACCGTGACCTCCAGCACCTCCACTGCCTCGTTCTTCTCTGCAGCATCGATGACTGTCCTTACAATTGCATCGGCCATGGATAGTTCATGCAACCATTTCACCTCTCTGGTCTGACAAAATTTTATAATTAGAATTAATAGAGTTATCTATATAAAAATTGTTAATCCACACAGGTGATTTTTCATGATAATAGGTTGTTCAGCATCACAGAAACTCGCTGCAAGCGTTGCAGATTTGCTTGATGATAAGCTTTGCCCGGTTGAAACCCGTAAATTTCCTGACGGGGAGCGTTACATCCGTGTTAAGGGCGAGGTTGATGGTGAGGTCACCGTTGTCCAGTCAACAGGTTACCCTCAGGATGAGAACCTAATGGAACTCCTCTTCATGATGGAGAATCTTAAGGATCTTGGGGCGGATTATGTACGGGCCGTGATACCCTACTTCGGTTACGGGAGGCAGGAGCGGCGCTTCAAGAGTGGAGAGGCTGTGTCAGCCAGAATAGTTGCCCATCTCCTGGAGGCAGCTGGTGCAGATGAAATCATAACTGTGAACCTCCATGAGAACTGCCTCAGCGAATTCTTCACCGTACCTGTAACTGAACTCTCTGCCATGCCCCTCATAGCCAGGCACATCTCATTCCTGGATGACCCTGTGATCATCGCACCCGATAAGGGTGCCATGGGCCATGCTAGGGAGGTCAGCAGCATACTTGGATGTGAATGCGATTACATGGAGAAGGTGAGGCTTTCCCCTGAAACCGTTGAGACCAGGGTTAGGGACCTGGATGTTGAGGGTATGGACGCTGTGGTGGTGGATGACATCATAAGTACGGGGGGTACGATTGTAAACGCTGCGGGAATTTTAAGAAACTGCGGGGCCTCAAGCATAACCGTCTGCTGTGTCCACCCTGTCCTGGTGGAGGACGCCCTGCTCAGGATATTCTCTGCAGGTGTTGAGCGGGTGATTGCAACGGACACCCTGAAATCAGAGGTGAGTGAGATCTCGGTGGCACCTCTGATTGCGGAGGCAATAAAATAATTTTTTTATTTTGACATTAAAACGTGGACACTCTACTAAAGAGTAAAAAACAACCATCTACAAAGGTCCTTTAAAAAAGGGAAATAAGTCCAGCTCCTAAAAATCAGTTCATGGCTGGCTTCTTCATGATTGAGGGTACTATATCGCTTATCTTCTGCATCCTCTCAAGGAGGCTCTCCTTGCCCTTACCAATTAGGGCGTGTTCCAGGACGTCACCGAGGGTCTCAACGGGTATTATCTCAACCTTATCCTCATACTTCTTTTCAATCATGACGTCCCCCATGTTGGAGGCTGGTATGAGTACCTTCTTTATCCCTGCCTCTGCAGCCGCCTCTATCTTTCCTGTAACCCCACCCACCGGGAGCACATCTCCACGTATGCTCAGTGAGCCTGTTAGGGCAACTGACTGGTCCACGGGTATCTCCTCGAGGGCCGATATGACGGCTGTTGCCACTGAGACGCTTGCACTGTCACCCTCCACACCATCGTATGCCTGGAGGAACTGGATGTGTATGTCATAGTTTGATATGTCTGTACCCGTGTATTTCTTGATGAGGGCGCTTACGTTCTGGACCGCTTCACGGGCGATCTCACCGAGTTTACCTGTGGCGATTATTCTGCCCTCCTCCTTGCTCTGGGCGGGGGCTGCCTCTGCAGCTATCGGGAGTATGATGCCGCTTCTGTCACCGATTATTGCAAGTCCATTGACACGTCCGACCTCTCCGCCCTCTGATTTGAAGACACTGTACTTCTTCTTCTGTACAATGTATCGGTCTGCGATCTGCTGTTCGAGGGTCCTTGAAAGTTTCTTTGCCTCCATTACATCCCTGGTCTCAACCAGTTCAGCGCCACGGCTCTTGGCAATGTCCCCTGCAGCCCTCACAAGACCCCCAAGTTCACGGAGTTTTAGTGTGAGTGAATCCTTCTTACCGGCCCTCCTCTGGGCCTCCCTTATTATCTCCTCTATGGCCCCCCTGCTGAAGTGGGGGATCCTTCCATCCTTTTCAACTTCCTGTGCAACGAACTGGACAAGTTTGTCCCTGTTTTCAGGTGTATCAGGCATTGTGTCCTTCATGAAAACCTCGTAACCGTATCCTCTTATCCTTGAACGGAGGGCTGGGTGCATGCCTTCAAGCACCTGCAGGTTACCTGATGCCACGAGCACAAAGTCACAGGGGACGGCCTGTGAGCGCACCATTGCACCGCTGCTTGTCTCGCTCTGACCCGTGATGGAGTACTTCTTCTCCTGCATGGCTGTGAGGAGTTCCTGCTGGGTCTTCATCTTCATTGTCCCTATCTCGTCTATGTAGAGGACCCCCTTGTTGGCCCTGTGTATCATCCCGGCCTCGACCCTCTCATGTGCCGGTGTGCCAAGACCTCCTGACTGGTAGGGGTCGTGCCTCACATCCCCAAGGAGCGCACCTGCATGGGCACCTGTTGCATCCACGAATGGGGCAACCTGCCTTCCCTCGTTGTTGACCAGGAGCTTGGGCACCATGACGGTGGTCCTTGGCCTGAACTGCTGGAGGGCCAGGAAGACTATACCCGCAGCTATTATGGCTGCAAGGAACTGGTTAACCATGAACCCGAGGACAAGGATGAATGATATTATGAGCATCATAAAGAGGTTCTTCTTCTCATCCTGTGCCCTCGCCCTGTTCTTGTGGTTCATGACTATTTTCCTGCCCTCTCCTGCAGGTACAGTACCTATGAGGGGGTTGTTTGGGTCGTCTATGTTGGGGTAAACCAGTATGTCCTGAAGTTTTTCCCGGGGCAGGAGTTCCGCCATTGCCTTTGCCAGCATTGATTTGCCGACACCTGGTTCGCCTATTAATAATACGTTACGCCTCTGTTCTGCAGCCTTTTTTATGGTCTCAACTGCCTCTTCCTGACCTATGATCTGATCTATGAGTCTTTCAGGGACATCTATATCCTTTGAGGTTTCATATGAAAGGCTCCTCCCTGATTCCTTCTTATCGTCAGTACTTTCATATGAAACAGATTCTTCTGTTCTGAATTTTTTAATGGTGGTTTTCATTTCTATTCAAATGCCTCCATTAAGTGAAGTGGTTAAAATAAAATCACAGTTTATGGTTGTCCCTTCTGCCTAAAATATTTTACTTACAAATTTTTATTTTAATATATGGTGATGTCACTTATAAAGGTATCTCTTGGGTTAGCGGTTTATCTCTGATATGAGGGCAAGGGCATTCTGGATAAATTTCTCAACTATTTTACGGTACTTCTCCTCACTCGCCCTCAGGGCCTCCTGTGTCCTCTTCATCTCAGTTATATCCCTTGCAATGGTGGATACCCCTATAATCTCACCATTAACGTCCTTGAGTGGTGAGAGTGAAATGGAAACCCATATCTCCTCCCCATCCTTCCTGAAACTTCTGGCCTCAAAGTTTGAAACAAGTTTACCGGATTTCACCTCCGATATGAGACCCCTGAGCCTTTCAAATTCCTCCTCATCCATGAGGATCGAGACGTTCTGTCCCCTGACCTCATCTGCGCTGTAACCGTATATCCTCTCAGCACCCCTGTTCCAGTCAATTATGGTCCCATCAAGGTCATAGCTTACGATGGCATCCCCCGAGGACTCCACGATTGAAGCCAGCCTTTCGAGTTCACGCTGGAACTTCACCCTCTCTGTCACATCCCTGAAGATTGCCCGGCTGTATTCAACCTCACCATCCCTCATGCGGACGTTGACGTTTCCCTCCACCAAGATTTTCTTACCATCCTTTGTTATGAATGCGGTTTCAACCAGGGGGATGCTCTCCCCGCTCATTACACGGTTGAAGATCTCGTGGCACTCATCCAGCTTGTCGGGGTGTATCACGTCAAATATTGTGAGATTCTCAATGTCATCCTCAGTGTAACCCAGGGTCTCCCTCCAGGCCCTATTAACATATACAAACCTGCCCTCAGGGTCAACCGCTTGTATCATGTCATTGGCGTTCTCAAAGAGGTCCCTGAACTGCTCCTCCCTTCTATGGATCTCATCCTCCATTCTCCTCCTCTCTGAGATATCCCTGATTATTGAGGTCAGGAAAAGGCCCCCTGCAGTCCGTGCAGAGTTCAGGCTCATTTCAACAGGGAACTCGGTCCCATCTGATCGGAGGGATGTGGTTTCAAAAACCCTCCCTGCGAGTTCGTGCTCCCCCTCCATCCCATATTCCCTCATTTTAGCCTGGAGGTCATCCCTGAGGGATTCCGGGACGAGTAAATCAACACTTTTACCCTCAAGGGAGGTGTATCCAAACATCTTATCTGCCGCGGGGTTTGAGAATACGATAATACCCTCAGAGTCAACTGTGATCACCCCATCGGGGCTGTTAAGTATAACCGTCTCAAATACTGATTTAAGGTCCTCCTCAGAAAGTGAAGGACTTTCAGGAGAAACACCGGACATCCAACCATCTCCACATAATAAATCAAACAGACTCAGATAATATTTATACCGCCAAGGTATTTAAGATTTTAGTGATCAATAGATCTTAGGATCACAGCAGCCCAGAAGTGGTGAAGAAATGAGTTCAAAATGTATAATGGTGCAGGGGACATCATCAAGTGCAGGTAAGAGTGTCCTTGTGGCTGCACTCTGCCGCATATTCTCAAAGAGGGGCTACCGGGTTGCCCCCTTCAAATCCCAGAACATGTCACTGAATTCCTTCACAACCCATGAGAACCGGGAGATAGCGGTGGCCCAGGTCCTCCAGGCAGAGGCTGCAGGTATCAGGCCATCATACCACATGAACCCCATACTCCTCAAACCCAAGGAGGACTTCACATCCCAGGTCATAGTCCACGGCAGACCCGCAGGAAACATGAACTTTCAGGAGTACCAGACAGAGTTCCGGGAAACCGCCCTAAAGGCCATAAAGGAGTCCCTTGATTACCTTAAGGAGCGATATGATATCATCGTGATTGAGGGGGCCGGATCCCCTGCCGAGATAAACATGAGGGACCGGGACCTTGCCAATATGGAGATAGCCCACCTTGCAGACGCCGATGTTATACTTGTTGCTGATATAGACCGTGGGGGAGTTTTCGCCTCAATTGCAGGCACCCTGATGCTTCTCGATGAGCGTGACAGGTCCCGGATAAAGGGTGTTGTCATAAACAAGTTCCGGGGAAACCTTGAAATCCTCATGCCAGGTATAGAAAGGATTGAGGAAATAACAGGGGTGCCTGTGCTTGGTGTGCTCCCCTACGATGAGAACCTGAAACTTCCCGAGGAGGATTCAGCCTCGCTCTCAGAGCGCAAGTACCGTGGAAGGGGTGATGTGAAGATCGGTGTCATGAGGCTTCCCCGAATATCCAACTTCACAGACATAGACCCCCTTGAGTACGAGGAGGACGTTGCTGTGAGGCTCATAGAGTCCGGTGACAGCCTCGAGGGCCTTGACGCCATCATAATCCCCGGAACCAGAAACACCATAAGCGACCTCATGTATCTAAGGGAGAATGGCTTCGCCGATGAGATCAGAGATCTGAGCCGTGAGATACCGGTATTCGGTATATGCGGTGGTTTCCAGATGCTTGGAAGGAGGATAGTGGATGAGAATCTTCAGGAGTCAAAACTGGGAAGCTTGGATGGCCTCAACCTCCTTGACTGCAAAACCACCTTCACAGGTGATGGTAAAATAATATCCCGAAGTGAAGGGGAGATCACCGGCGCCGGCCTGTTCTCAGGTATTGCAGGGGAAACCGTGGAGGGCTATGAGCTCCATGAGGGAACCACAGTCCTGGGTGATGTTAAACCCCTCATGAAAGTTAAGAGGGGCTTTGGTAACACATACACCATGGGATTCGATGGTGCCGCTGATGGGAACGTTGCAGGTACCTACTTCCACGGGATATTCCACAACTTCAAATTCAGGAGGTACTTCACAAACCTTCTGCGGGAGAGGAAGGGCCTTGAAAAGCTTGACTATGTGGACGACCACTTCGATGCCTCAAGGAGGTTCTCAATTGACCGGCTGGCTGAGATAGTCGAGGAAAACATGGACCTCTCCATCATTGAGGACATCATAGAGGGGGATTAGAAGAAAAGGACCCAATATGCATATCCCCAGCACCACTTTTTCTTAAGAACCAATTCAAAAATTAAGGAATCTGATTCTTAAAAAAATTAAAAAAAGATTTTTTTTATTCAGCGCAGAGTCCAAGTCATTGATTCTATGCTATGAACGGCACCGCGAGTGTTGTAATCACAAGGACCGTCAGGATGATACCGACCACTATCACAGGAATCCCCGCCCTGGGTATGTCACGGAGCTTAACATAGCCAGAACCATAGGCCATTGCAACGGTTGGATCAGCCATTGGTAGCATGAAGGACAGTGAACATGCTATGGCAACCGGAACCGCATATATCCCCACCGGCTGATGCTGTGCACCTGCAAGGGTCACTGAAAGCGGAACCAGGATCGCTGATAACGCTATATTTGACATCACCTGAGTTATAAGCACTGCAAGGACCATGAGGACCAGCATGACAAGAATCGTTGATGGATCAGATCCCAGCATTCTGACAAGGTCATTTATCAGCCATGCGGCGGCACCAGTCTTGAGGAGGGCGCTTCCAAGGGAGAGTGCACCCCCAAAGAACACGATGAGGCCCCAGTCAATATTCTTCTGGGCGTCCTTCCAAGTTATAACACCGGCGAAGATGAACATCACCGCAGCTATCAGTGAAACCGAGTAACTGTTGATGCCTGTCCAGCCAGCTGTCACCCAGAGCAGAATTGCAAATAGGAGTATCCCTGCGCTGACCTTCTCCTCCCTTTTAACCTCACCAAGTTCCATCAGTTTCTTCCCTATAACTGCGTCACCGTCACATAGGGCTGTGACCTCACTGGGGAATATCCTCATGAGGACAAACCATATTACAAAGAGCATTGCGACTGCAAGGGGGAACCCGAAGATCATCCAGTTGAGGAATGGTATCTGGGTGTAGGCAGCCGCCATGAGGTTGGGGGCTGTTCCTATCTCCGTACCGAAGCCACCTGCGAGGGACCCGAATGACGCCCCCAGTATCATTGCCTTTGCATAGTTACTCCTCCCCCTCTCAGGCTCAGAACAGCCCATTATATCTATTATCTCCTTTATGATTGGAAGGAGCATTGCAAATGCCACCACGTTCTCAATCCACGCTGAGAGGAGCCCCGTGGAGAATATGCTCACAAAGAGGCCTCTCTCGGGTGATGTTCCAAGTCTCCTTAAAAGGTAGTAGGTGAATCTCTGTGCAAGGCCACTCTTCCTTATGGCCTCAGCCATTATGAACCCACCTATCATGAGGAAGAGTATGGGGTTTGCGAATCCTATAACAGCATTTTCAAAGCTCTCAACGCCTATAAGTGGCTGTGCAAAGAGTATTATGAGGGATGTGACTGCAAGTGGAACAGACTCCGTTGCCCACATTGAAACCGCGAAAACAAGTAAGGATATTGCTGCGTGTCCTGAAGCCTTAAGGCCGGGTAACGGTATCAGATACACTGCAAGTGCAAGAAGAAAACTCAGAATAAATCCTTTCTTTGCATCCGTAATATTACCTCCTCTGGTTGGTAACTGTAAGTTTCCAGTAGCTTATAATTTTTGCCTTATATAAAGAGATTGGCTAGTAATACCAAGCCCCCCAGTTTGCTGACCAAAATCAACCATAGAAGAATCAGCTACAACCTACATCAGAAAAAGATGTGCATGAACACTTAGATATTCATTAAAAGCCATATGACAGCCAGTATTACGGGTTGATGGATAAAGTAAATGGCCAGTGAGTTTTTTCCCAGAAATTCAAGTGTATGGTTTCTCCGTTGGAGCTCCCCCTTCCATCTCCTTCTGCATCCGGGATAGAGGGTATCTCCTGTGAAGATACCTAGAAGGACAACACCAATCCATGGAAGCAGGGGAAAGTAGTCGAGTGTGTAAAATCCAGGGGGCTTCAGTCCGAGCCAGACAAAAAATAAGGTGTCCGCCCTCAAGCCTGAAACCCACACCCCTGCCGCCAGTGCCAGGAGCGCCCCGACAACCGAGGGTAACCTTCTTCCTGCAAATGGGTATGTTATGATAACAGCAGCACCTATGAAGTGGAGCACCCCGAACACTATGAATCCCTTATGGGGGTATATCCAGGTGACAACAGTTATCAGGAGGCCGTAGAGGAATATCCTGATACCCCTCTTAATGTAATGTCCATGGGACCCGGAGCCCCTTCGGGAGTGACTGAGGCTGAGTGATACTCCCACAAGGAATATGAAGAGAAATGCGGCCAGCCTGCCGGTGATCCAGATCAGCGGTGAGGTCATATCCAGTTCCACCGCTCCAAGGAAGTTGAGGTCAAAGATCACGTGGTATATGATCATCATCACAACAGCGATGCCCCTTATGGCATCGACCTCATGAAACCTCTCGCTGGACGATGCTACCCCCATGAATAACCTCCATTTATAAATTGTGTGGAGCCCGGTAAAAGCAGTTCCCACCGCAGGGAGGACCTCCACAGGAGTGCTCAAGATAAAAATAGAAAATTTTATATATGATGATTTCAAACCTTTTCTATGCCTACGAATTGCGGCGTTAGTCCAGCCTGGTTAAGACACTGGCCTGCCACGCCAGCGACCCGGGTTCAAATCCCGGACGCCGCATAGCGGTTGTAGTCTAGTCTGGTTAGGACTCGGGCCTTCCAAGCCCGCGACCCGGGTTCAAATCCCGGCAACCGCATAAAAACTGTTTCTGATACCAGTAACCTGTTAATTCTAGTGTATATGATAAATACAGTGACCCATTAATTCTCAGTTTACACCATAAACCTGTTTCTGGCTGATTTTAACTGTTTATTCCAATTGAAACTCCATTAGATGTAATCTGCACCTCCCTCCCATGGGAAGTGGCCAGCCATATATCAGCTATATATATTAGAAACCCCGATAGTAGAGCAAAGGATAAGTACTTTAATTCTAGATAATAACAGGATCCAGACTGATATTAATGGTGTGATACTCATGGCTGGAATCGTTGGATATGGAGTTTACGTTCCATCATACAGAATAAAGGTTGAAGAAATAGCGAGGGTCTGGGGAGACGACCCCCAGGCCATATCAAGGGGACTGGTGGTTGAAGAGAAATCAGTTCCAGGTCCAGATGAGGACACCGCAACAATCTCAGTGGAGGCTGCCCGAAACGCCATCAAAAGAAGCCAGATAGACCCATCAAGGATAGGAGCCGTCTATGTTGGTTCAGAATCCCACCCCTATGCAGTCAAACCAACAGCAACAATCGTTGCAGAGGCAGTTGAGGCAACTCCTGAAATGACAGCCGCTGATCTTGAATTCGCATGTAAAGCAGGAACCGCAGGTATACAGGCATGTATGGGGCTTGTTGAATCAGGAATCATTGAATACGGCCTTGCTATTGGCGCAGATACAGCCCAGGGTGCACCGGGGGATGCCCTTGAATACACAGCATCAGCAGGGGGGGCGGCCTACGTCATAGGAAATGAGAACTGTCTTGCAGAGATAAGGGAAACCTACAGTTTCACCACCGACACCCCCGACTTCTACAGGAGGGAGGGAATGCCCTACCCCAGACACGGTGGAAGGTTCACGGGTGAACCAGCCTACTTCAAACACGTTCTTGGAGCTGCAAGGGGTATGATGGAAAAGACGGGCCTCTCTGCAGGTGACTTTGATTATGCGGTTTTCCACCAGCCAAACGGGAAGTTCTACCTGAAGGCAGCGAAAAAACTTGGATTTGAAAGCGATCAGGTGAAACCTGGGCTTTTAACACCGGTCATAGGTAACACATACTCCGGTGCAACACCAATAGGTCTTGCAGCAACACTGGACGTTGCAGAACCAGGGGCAAGGATACTTGCAGTCTCCTATGGTTCAGGGGCCGGGAGTGACGCATTCATAATAGAGGTCACAGACGAGATAGAGAAAAAGAGGGACCTCGCCCCGACCGTTTCTGACATCATCAGCAAGAAGAAATACGTTGACTATGCACTCTATGCCAAGTTCAAGGGCAAACTCAGGATGGCTTAAGATGGTGATAACATGAGGGATGTAGCAATTATTGGAGTCTCACAGACAAAATTCGGAGAACTCTGGGACGTCTCATTCAGGGACATGATAACCGAGGCCGGCCTCGGTGCCATAGAGGATGCTGGAGTTGAAGGTGCAGACCTCGAGGCAATGTATGTTGGTAACATGTCAGCGGGCCTCTTCATAAAACAGGAGCACATTTCTTCACTCATCGCAGATCATGCGGGGCTAACACCCATACCCTCAACAAGGGTGGAGGCCGCCTGTGCATCAGGTGGACTCGCCCTGAGGAGCGGTATAATGGCCGTGGCATCAGGATACCATGATATTGTGATAGCAGCAGGTGTTGAGAAGATGACCGACGTTGTTGACCCCACACCTGCAATTGCAACAGCCTCTGACCAGGAATGGGAGGCCCAGCAGGGTGTAACCTTCCCATCACTCTACGCCATGATGGCAAGGAGGCACATGTACGAGTACGGTACAACAAGGGAGCAGCTCGCCATGGTCTCCGTGATAAACCATGAAAACGCCTCAAAAAACCCAAGGGCCCAGTTCCCCATGAAAGTCACGGTTGAGCAGGTCATCAATTCAACCATGGTCGCGGATCCACTCAGACTCCTTGACTGTTCACCCATCTCTGATGGTGCAGCAGCAGTCATACTCTGCCCCGCCGAGATGGCCAGGGAATACACCGATACCCCTGTCTATGTGAAGGCATCTGCACAGGCATCAGGTACCATTGCACTGCACGATAGAAGGGATATAACAAGGATTGACGCCACCGTAAATGCTGCAAGATCCGCATTTAAGATGGCAGATCTTACACCGGGAGACATAGACCTTGTTGAGGTCCATGACTGTTTCAGCATAAATGGTATACTGGCTGTTGAGGACCTTGGATTTGTTGAGAAGGGTGAAGGTGGAAGGGCCTTTGAGGAGGGCATGACCCGAATCGATGGTAAAATACCCGTAAACCCCTCAGGGGGTCTCAAGGCACGTGGTCATCCACTAGGGGCCACAGGTATCGCCCAGGCGGCGGAGGTGGTCTGGCAGCTACGTGGTGAAGCCGGTAAAAGGCAGGTTGAGGGTGCTGAGATAGGTATGACCCATAACATCGGGGGAACAGGTGGGACAGCGGCTGTGCACATATTCTCAAGGTAGCCAGCCCCCCTTTTTTATGCACTGATAAGCTAAATGATTTTTTCCAATTCTCTACTAACTCTTTTATGCTTATATCTATAACTAAACTGCAATGCCCCTTTTTTCTCTCTAAAGGTTTAACATAGAATAGGTTCATGAATATAGAAATGAGGAGTAAATGTCCATCTTTAAGATTATCCTAAAAACTGATGGAGTCAGCGGACTTTCAGCACAGGTTTGCATTTAGAAAACTTAAAATACTCTAAGGTTTGAAAAGTAACTCTTCCACAAAAAGGAATTGCAGTACATGAAAGCTTTGTAAAAAAAGGAGGAATTGTGGGGGTGCCTACATTGGAGGCATTCCGCCCATGTCACCCATGTCACCCATGTCCTCATCGGATTCAGAGGATGATGCGGCTATGACGTCGTCTATGCGGAGGATCATTTCAGCTGCCTCTGCAGCGGACTGGATGGCCTGTTTCTTGACCCTGTGGGGCTCTATTACACCGGCCTCTTTCATGTCAACGATTTCACCATCGAAGACGTCAAGTCCCATGTAGGGTGACTCCTCATGGGCAGCCCTGAGGTCCACCAGGACGTCGATACTGTCAAGTCCTGCGTTCTCTGCAAGGGTCTTTGGAACGATCTCAAGGGCCTCTGCGAATGCTGAGACCGCTAGCTGTTCCCTTCCACTTATTGAATCAGCGTAGTCCTTGAGTCTCTTTGCAACCTCTATTTCAGGTGCTCCTCCACCTGCAACGACCTTACCGTCCTCGACTGTTGCTGCAACGACTCCTATTGCGTCTTCGATTGCCCTTTCAACTTCGCTTACAACGTGTTCTGTTGAACCCCTCACGAGTATTGTGACTGCCTTTGGCTCCTTGCATTCCTCAACGAAGATCATCTCTTCGCCTGAGATCTTCTTCTCTGAGACAATGCCTGCTTCGCCTAGGTCGTCCTCACTGAGGTCCTCAATGTTTGTGACGATGTTTGCACCGGTTGCCTTGGAGAGTTTCTCCATGTCTGATTTTTTAACCCTTCTTACTGCAAGGACGCCTGCCTTGGCCAGGTAGTGCTGTGCAAGGTCATCGATACCCTTCTGACAGAAGAGCACGTTTGCGCCTGTCTCGACTATGGAGTTGACCATGTCGCGGATCATCTGCTCTTCCTGTTCAATGAAGGCCTGCATCTGTGATGGGTCTGTTATCCTGATTTCTGCGTCGACTTCTGTCTCTTTGACTTCTATTGGGCAGTTCAGGAGTGCTATTTTGGCGTTTTCAACCTTCTTTGGCATTCCTGGGTGAACCCTTTCCTTGTCGATGATGACACCCTGGACGAGTGTTGAGTCGTCCACGGCTGCGCCTTCCTTCTTCTCTATCTTTATGTGGTCCTTCTCGACTTCGCCGTCTTCTTCAACCTGCTTGACAGCGTCAACTATGAGTTCAGCCAGTGGTTCCCGTGCCTTTTCTGTTCCCTTACCGGTCATTGCGGTCATAGCGACCTTTATGAGTGTGTCCCTGTCGCTTGCGTCAATTGCAATGTCGTTGAGTATTTCCTGGGCCTTTTCAGCAGCCTGCCTGTAACCCATTGCTATTATTGTTGGGTGAATCTCCATTTCAAGGAGTGTTTCAGCTTTTTTGAGCAGTTCACCTGCTATTATGACAGCTGTTGTTGTACCGTCGCCGACCTCGTCTTCCTGGGTCTTTGCCACTTCAACAAGCATCTTTGCGGCGGGGTGCTCTATGTCCATTTCCTTGAGTATTGTGACACCGTCGTTTGTAACCACGATGTCCCCAAGGGAGTCAACCAGCATCTTGTCCATTCCCTTTGGTCCAAGGGTTGTCCTGACGGTTTCTGCCAGTATTTTACCTGCAAGGATGTTCATCCTCTGTGCGTCCCTTCCAAGGTACCTGCTTGTACCTTCAGGCAGTACAAGAATTGGCTGCTGTCCCTGTGCCATTCAATCACCTCAATTTTTATTATCATTAGTGCATTTATCAATGGGTTAGAGGTTCTATAAATATTTTGCGGTTAATGTATTTATCTCTTGGAAATCATTAAATATGATTGGTTAGAACAATGTTGCAAAGAGTAGCCCCAGTCTACATCTCAGCATTTATAATTTTAATTTTATTAACTGAAGGTTCCTATGCCATCGAAGAACTTGAAGATCCCCTGAATAGCTCTGATATTCTAGAGGCAAGTGTCAGGGTCTCCACTTTCATGGAAAAAAATAAGATAATCCCTGAAAACGTCAGTGTGGGTAACAGGACACTTGACACCCCATCTTATGCCTACGCCCTTAGCAGGGTACTTACCGGTTCAAAGGTGGTCGAAAACCAGGTTGTTAATGCACCCAAACTTGATATAAGGCGCATATCAGTGAAGCTAACAAAAAATCAGTACCTGGAGATAATATCAAAATTCCATAACTTCACATGCAGGGCAGAGTGCTGTCCAGCAACCATCTCCTTCAGCGGGGGTAAGATCGACTTCTACAATGCAGTGTATCTCCTATCAAAGATCGGGCGTTACAGACAACTCTATGGCAAACTTCCCATGGCCATTCAAATAAGCACACCTCTACCCGTAAATGCATACCGCATCGACTCCAACACCATTGACACAAGGATAAAGAATCTAAAATACCAGCTCAGAACAACAGTTAACCTCATGAACCTTATTCATAAGAGGATCAGATATTCTGGAAATAAAAACATCCTGAGGCTTCAAAGTAATCTCAAGTCCATTGAAAGAAGATACACTTATCTGAATGGTCAGCTCAGATACTATGAGGGTCTCAGGAGCAGCCCATGGTATGTCCCCCCATCCCTCCGACGTTACATCAGGTCCACAGCCCACTGCAACATCACCGATCCCAATATAGTTTACCTTGCAAGGGAACTCTCGGGGAACACCACCCACTCCACTGCACTGAATCTCTTTAACTGGGTCCGGGACAATATTGACTACTCATTCTATTACAGGACCCGCTATGGTGCCTCAGCCACACTCAAGTACAGGACAGGAAACTGTGTGGACCAGGCCCACCTCATGGTTGCCCTTGCAAGGACCAGTGGTATACCGGCCCGTTATGTCCGTGGATACTGCAGGTTCATAAGCGGGAACTGGTACTCCCATGTGTGGGCCCAGGTATGGCTAAGGGGTCAGGGGTGGGTGACAGCAGACACCACCCACACCATGAACAACCTTGGAGACGTTTATAACTGGAACACCAGTGTGTCAAAAGTTAGAGAAGTGCTTCTGGAATATGACCTGCACTGAAACCTTATATTCCCTCATTAGATATCATGATCCATGAAAATCATTGACCTGACCCGCAGAATTGAGGATTCCATGCCTGTCTTTCCAGGGGATCCTCCTGTAAGAATAAGGACAGTTGAAGATGGAGATTACATTAACTCAGAGATAGAGACAGGATTGCACGCTGGAACCCACATAGATGCGCCGGCACACGTACATTATGGTGATGAAACCGTTGATAGGATAGGCCTCGAAAGACTTATAGGAGATGGATTCCTTATATCACCCAAAACAGTTAAGATTCCTGATGGGGACATTGCGGTTCTGAAAACCGGGTGGACCTCGAAGTGGGGCCTTGAGGAATACTTCAAGGACTACAGAGGCATTCCCCTCTGTCTTGCAGAGAAACTGGTTGACCATGGAGTGAAGGGGGTGTGCACAGACGGGCCAAGCGTTGACATGCCTGGAGAAACAGCTGTACACAGACTCCTCCTTGAAAACGGCATATGGATAGTCGAAAACATAAGAAACACGGATATGGTTCCAAAAACATTCAGAATATTCGTTGTTCCCCTGAATGTGATGGCAGAGGCATCACCCGCAAGGGTATTTGCCATCACAGACTGATCATCATTGAATTAAGAATAAGCCGTTAAAGATCCATCATTTCTCTATTTTTTCCCAGAATACCCTTCCATCATTTTTCACTGACCTGAAGTAACCCTTTCTCTCAAGATTTCTAAGTATCTGAACCATGTTCTCAAGTTTAATGTCCCTGAAACCTATCTCATTTAAAAAACTGAGCAGTTCCTCTGCTGTGGATCTTTCATCAGGTAGCAGACGGTAGATCTGTGACTGGAAGGAGGTCAGATCCCTTTCAGGTTTCTGGGTAAGCACACGGAAATACTCCCTGTACCTTTTAAGGTCAGATATGCAGGATTCCTTCTCAGCTATGATTGCATTGAGGTCCTGTATTATTTTATCCTTCTCAGCCATGAGCCCCTCAAGTTCAGATATCTTTCTTTCCCTGAGTTTAAGTGCCTCCTCAAGTTCCCTTACCCTGCCTGATTTCTGTGAATTCTCCCTGCATTTTCTGAGATCCATCTTGAGCTTGCTTATTTCAAGCATGCATGCCTTTACAAGAAGCTTGAGCTGTTCCTTTTCCGAATCCCTCATGAACTTCATGGTACCCATTTCCCCTTTAATTAAATATCACATGGAATCTTAAAAACCTTCCTGAATTCATCCTGGGATACCAGATAGAGTTATATAGCAAAAGAATCTCCACATATTCCCTAAAATGGGAACGTAGAAAATAAAACAATAAGTCCCCCATAAGCATCATTCAAGCCTTTCAAAGTTGCAGAGGCCAAAACACTTAACCCTTTTCTCCACCTTTAGAGCCACAAGGGCACATAGAACACCAAGGAATGCCCCTGCAACGACATCACTGGGGTAATGTAGACCAAGGCACACCCTTGAAACACCAACAAGGGAAGCAAGGAGCAAGAAAAGCCATAGTCTACCAAATTTAAAGTAGAGTGCCATGAATCCGCTGAATGCTGCCACACTGTGCCCTGATGGCATGGAGTACCCGCCTGCTGTTGTGGTGTGCTTCACCCAACTGAGAACCTCATAGGGCCTTGGCCTTGCAATAACAGCCTTCAGGAATTCACTGAGAAAGAAGCCCATGACAAGGGCTGTGAGTGCAATGAATGCAGCCTCCTTCTCATCCTCCCCGCCAAAAATGTAGAGTGTGAGGCACAGCAATACCCAGAAAATCTGGGTTCCTCCAAGGGTTATGATCTGCATCAGTAAATCAAGAATGGGCGAACTGATTGCTGAATTAAAAAAATAGAGAATGGATGTATCAATACCAGTAAAAGAAAGAAAAGTACGCATCACAAAATAAAGAATGGATGCAACACCAGGAAATGAAAAAAATGGATCCGTCATTTACAGTATCTCATTTATAAGTTCTGCATTGAGTATAGAGGCTCCAGCAGCCCCTCTCACAGTGTTGTGGCCTACAAGGACATATCTAAGGCTGTTACTGAATGCTGCATCCTTTCTTAGCCTTCCAACAGTGACGGACATTCCACCATCCCTGTCCCTGTCCATCCTTGGCTGAGGTCTGTTCTCCTCATCCAGGACCACAACAGGTTTTTCAGGTGCTGAGTGAAGGCCCAGTTTCTGTGGGAGCCCCTGGAACCCGTCCATGGCATCCTTTATATCCTCAATTTCAAATTCATCATCCAGTTCCACGAAGACAGCTTCTGTGTGACCGTCAACAACGGGGACACGGTGGCATGATGCGCTCACACCGAAACTTGCAGGTTTAACAATACCATCGTCAAGTTCACCGAGTAGGTGTAGGGTTTCGGTTTCAATCTTCTCCTCCTCACCTCCGATATACGGTATGATGTTGTCAAGTATCGCCATTGATGGAACCCCACTGTAGCCGGCGCCCGAAACTGCCTGCATGGTGGAGACATAGACCCTCTTTATGGTGTAGCTGTCATAGATGGGCTTCAGTGTAAGGGTAAGTGCTATGGTGGAGCAGTTGGGGTTGGTTATGATGAAGCCATCCCATCCCCTCCTCCTCTGCTGAACCTCTATGAGGTCCAGGAACTCCGGGTTAACCTCAGGGATCACCAGGGGAACATCGGGTTCCATTCGCATTGCACTGGCATTTGAAGCCACGATGTACTTCTCAGCAAACTTTGGCTCAACCTTACGGGCCACATCTGCAGGAAGTGCAGAGAACAATATGTCCACATCCCCCACACTTGCAGGATCCGTTTCAACAACCTCTATATCCCTTACAGACTCAGGCATCTCACTGTCAAGGTACCAGTTTGCAACCTCCCCATAGGGTTTTCCTGCGGACCTTGAAGATGCCGCGAGGGTTGTAAGTTCAAATTCAGGATGATTCTCAAGCATTTCAATAAACCGCTGCCCAACCATCCCTGTTGCTCCAAGAACACCAACATTAACCATAATACCACCCTATCATTTTATTCCAAGCACATCCCCCATATCCATTATCTTCCCGGGTTCTGCATGTTCAATGAACCTCAATGCCCTTATAACTCCACCTATAAATGCGTCCCTGCTGTGGGCCCTGTGGACTATTTCAAGGCGTTCACCATCACCTGCAAAGAGGACTATGTGGTCCCCCACTATGTCACCGCCCCTCACAGCATGGACACCTATCTCATCACGGGTTCTCTCACCTGTGAGACCGGACCTCCCATGAACCGCCACCTCATCGGGTTTCCTGGAGGTGGCCTCTGCGATAACCTCCAGTGCACGCATCGCGGTACCTGAAGGGGCGTCCTTCTTGTGTCTGTGGTGGGCCTCTATGATCTCAACGTCATAATCAGAGAGTACCGGTGCCAGATCAGAGAGGACCTTGAAGAAGACGTTGACGCCCACCGCCATGTTTGGTGAGATAACAGCCCTCACACCTGTCCTCTCAATGGATTCCCTGATGGTCTGCATCTGCTCATCTGAAAATCCTGTTGTTCCAACCACAAGGTTAACCCCTGCTTCGGTCGCTGTCTTTATGGTTTCAACAGCTGCCGGTGCCACTGTGAAGTCAACGAGAACGTCGGGTTCCGTCTCTCTGAGTATTTCGGCAAGTTCAGATGCGTCGCTTACCTTAACACCCACTTCGCCTGTGGCTGTGAATTCACCCACATCCCTTCCCTTAAGGGGTGTTCCCGGGGCCTCGATGGCAGCCACAAGCTCCATGTCGTCCTCTTCAAGCACTCTCCTTATTATCCCAGAGCCCATGCGCCCGCAGGCACCTGTAACCGCAACCTTGATCATTATAACACCTCATGGATTCAGATAAGTGCCAGCTCCTCAAGTACCAGCCTCAGTTTCTCACGGCTGCTGTCCTGTAGGGGTGCTAGCGGCATCCTCACATGACCTGCAGGCCTTCCCATCATGTTGAGGGCCTCCTTGACAGGTACGGGGTTGCTCTCGATGAAAAGGACCTTCATGAGACTGTAAAGTTCATAGTGGGTTTTCATTGCAGATTCAAAGTCCCCTGAGAGGGCTTCGTTGACGAGTCGGCTCATACGGGCTGGGTCGACGTTCGCCACGACGGATATGACGCCCTCTGCACCCATTGAGATCATCGGGAGTGTGAGGTTATCGTTACCCGAGAGTATGATGAAATCATCAATGCCCTGGTCCATTAGCTTTGATTTGAGCATGGAGATCTTGTCCAGGTCGGGGTTCGCCTCCTTTATACCGATTATACCGTCGAGACCTGCAAGTTCAGATACCGTGTCAACGTCGATATCCGTACCGGTCCTTGAGGGCACATTGTAGATTATGAGGGGTATCTCCGATGCCTCCTCCAGCA
Organism: Methanothermobacter sp.; assembly: GCF_030055435.1. Classification (NCBI taxonomy): domain Archaea; kingdom Methanobacteriati; phylum Methanobacteriota; class Methanobacteria; order Methanobacteriales; family Methanobacteriaceae; genus Methanothermobacter; species Methanothermobacter sp. Next base: position 129,609 of record NZ_JASFYG010000003.1, on the reverse strand, counting down.
TCCGGTAGTGTTCAATTAACCCATGGGGCTGGGGCTTGTTGTAGTAGGGTGTTATCACAAGGGCCGCGTCTGCACCTGCGTCCCCCGCATACTCTACAAGGCCAAGGGCCTCCCTTGAGGAGTTGCTTCCTGCCCCAGCGATGGTCTTAACACGCCCGTTAACCTCATCCACAAGTATGTCAATCATTCTCCTCTGTTCCTCATGGGTTATGGTTGCTGATTCACCTGTTGTACCTGCAACCAGCAAGCCATCAACCCCATTCTCAATAAGGTAGTTTATGTTTTCCCGCAGCCCGGCCTCATCCACCCGGTCATCCTCTGTGAATGGAGTCACCATGGCCACTACTGTGCCTTCAATCTTCATTCAAGAACACCCCTTACAAGTTCATACGCCTTTTTACCATCATTCCAGTCGACAAAGATAACCACAGATGTCTGTGAGGATGAAATTTCAACTATGTTAAGGTCATTATCCCTGAGGGGCTTGGTGATCTCGGATATTATGCCCGGAGTGTCTATGAAGTCAGGGCTGGATATGGTTATCATGGCAATATCCCTTCCCAGGGAGAGTGAACTGAGGTTATCATCTGCAATGACCACATCATGGAGGAGCCTGTGCGCCTCATCAGCGTCCTTCTTATCAACGAATATTGTGACGGAGTTCTGGCCTGTTGAAATTCCTATGATGTTGATGGAGTTCTCTGCAAGCTTTGAGGTTAACTTTGCCAGTATACCTGGCTTGTTGAGTATCTTCTCCCCTACAACCGCAACCACAGATATTGGTTCAGGGTTGAGGGTTGTTGTCTTCACCATCTTATTCTTTGAGGGGCCTATGATTTCAGTGCCCGGGGCTGAGAGATCCCCATGCTCGAAACCTATGATCTTTGCATTGATATCAGGGTCCTTGTATTTCAGGGCGTGTGGATGTAGTACTTGTGCCCCATGGGTTGCAAGATCCCTCATCTCCTCAACAGAGATCTTATCAAGTTTCTTTGCGCCCTGCAGTTTATTTGGATCCGTTGACATTACTCCCCCAACATCGGTTACGATTATAACCTCATCCGCCTTCAGGCAGTGCCCCAGGAGGAAGGCGGTGATGTCACTTCCACCCCTTCCCAGGGTTGTTATGTAACCATTGGGGTCCCTGCCAAGGAATCCGCATACCACAGGTATTATACCCTGGTCAAGAAGTTTCAGGAGTTCCTTTGACTTCTTCTCGGTTGTCTCAAAGTCCACCTTAGCATTTAAAAGGTTGCTGTCGGTTATTATTGGCCATTCATCCATGAAGGGGTCTATGTATTCAGATTTAACTCCAAGTGCCTCTATTGCAGAGGAAAATATTCTTACACTGGTCATTTCACCCATGGATACTATCTCAGCCAGCTGCTTTTCTGTAACAGCATCTTCCATTGCCTCATCAACTATCTGAAGGAGTTCATCTGTTGTCTTATTGATGGCAGATACAACGACAACGACCTTCTTGCCCTTCATGTACTCCTTCACGACAGAACGGGCCGCCTTTTTAATTCGTCTACCATTTCCTATAGATGTACCACCAAATTTAACAACTATTAACTCCATTAACCTTCACAACCTTTTAAATGTTGAAAATGAAAAAAAATCAAAGTTATTTCTGCTGGCTGATTATCCTTGTGATGTAACCTGCGATCTTGTTCCTGAGGTGTTTTGTGCTGACTGTTGAGAACTCCTCCACAAGTTTCTTGTTTTTATCAAAATCAGATGTGAATTTACCTGGATGAGTTTCTATCAGTTCTTTCGCGATTCTTTTTACAAAGGATGTTCTTATGTTTCCCATTTCATTGCCTCCTTAACAGTTCTTTCTGTTCAGTTTTGCTTAGATCCATCAGAATCTTCATCAGCTGAATGAGCTTATCCTCATTGATACCATAGGCCCTGGCGATCCTCCGGGTCCTCTCTATTATCTCAAGCTCCCTCTCAGGGTCAAATATTTCCATTCCCAGGGCAAGTTTTGCCTCAGCTATCTCACGTGCAAGGGATGTCCGTGAGGATATGAGGTCAAGTATCTCCCTGTCTATTCTATCTATTTCCCTTCTAGACCTTTTAAGGGTTTCCAGTGCTCTGGATTCGTCCATAAAACATCCCCCAAGCTTCAAAGCTTTAAGGGTCACCGGGATCAGTCAAGCACATGTGTACCCTCGTTATCCACTGAGGTTAAAGTAACATTGCCCTCAAGGTTCTCCCATGAATCAATGACCTTCCCTGCAGAATCCTCATCAGCCAGCGCCACAAACGCTGGTCCCGTGCCTGAAAGACCCGCTGAGAGGGCACCTGCCTCAAGGGCATCGAGGGCTATTCCCGGATCGAATCCCAGGGATGCACAATAGAGTATCCCGTTAAGTGTCAGTGCACTGTGCACCCTTCCCTTAAGGACCTCCCTGAAGGCCATGTCAACCCAGGGAGCCAGCAGTTTCATCCTCGGGACATCTGATTGTGCAGTCAGTGATTTTCTGTCCGGCATGTATATTAATACCTTTTGATTTTCCATTTCCCTCCTGCAGAGTATGCGCCTTGCCATGTTATCTGTCACGGTGAGGCCCCCATAGAATGATGCACTTGCATCATCATAGGCCCCTGTCACCGTCACCCCTGCCCGGAGGGATGCGTCCACTGCCATGTTGAGCATCTCACGTCCATCCATGGGTTCCAATTGAAATTCCTCTGATATGAGTTCAGAAACCGCCATCACGGTGGCGTTGGATGCCGCGCTGCTGCTTGAGAGACCGCTCGCAACAGGTAAATCAGAGGCTGTAACCACCCTCACACCAGTATCGGCGCCGTAATGCTCAAGGACCATCTCTGTGCAGATTTCTATGAGTCCAGTGTCTGCACCCTCAAGGGAGATGCACTCTATACCAGCATCTATGAGTTTGGCCTCTGCCCTGACACTGAGGCCTATCCCGAATGCAGAGCCCCTTCCTGTTGCAATGGCATTTATAACCGTGGCTGATCCAGGTGCTTTTACTGCTTTTTTCAACCTATCACTCCAAACAGTTCATATACCTACTTATATAAAACTATTTATATAATGGGTTGCAGTCTAATTAATACAAAAACAGGGAAGTTTAGGACGGGAGGTAAATCTGAAGGTCTGATATCATGGACAGAAACAGTAAGATAGTTGCTGGTTTAATTGTGGTTCTATCAATTGCAGGGCTGATAATGTCAATTTCAGGGCTCATGGGAGGATCTGAGGGTACTGTAGCAATCATACCTGTCCACGGGACCATAGCCTATGATTCAGCAGGGGTTTCCGATGCTGTCAACCCTGATGACATAAAGAATCTTATCGAGGAGGCCAACAGTGACCCTTCAGTTAAGGCCATAGTCCTTGATATAAACAGTCCAGGGGGAACTCCGGTGGCGAGTGAGGAACTGATGGATGCCATAAAAAAATCTGAAAAACCTGTCGTAAGCTGGATAAGTGATTCTGGAACCTCGGGAGCGTACCTTGCAGCCTCAGCATCTGACAGAATAGTTGCAAGTCCATCTGCATGGGTTGGAAGCATAGGTGTAATACTTGACCTCACAGATCTCTCTGAGATGTACAAAAAGATAGGCATAAACAAGTACGCAATAAAGGCGGGGGAATACAAGGATATGGGTGCAGATTACCGTATGATAACTGATGAGGAGAGACAGATGCTCCAGTCAATGGTGAATGAGGAGTATGACTACTTCATAAGGACCGTGGCTGCCAACAGAAATCTCAGCGTATCATATGTGCGTAGCCTTGCAGAGGGAAGGATATTCACTGGAAGGCAGGCCCTGAAGAACCGTCTTGTGGATTATACAGGTGGAAAAGATTATGCTGTTGATGTGGCAGCTAAACTTGCAGGTTTAAGGAACTATGAGACCGTAACCCTTGAACCGCCGGGCGGATTTATGAAGATCCTCTCAAGCATGTTCTCAAAGCTTGGATTTGGAGGTTCAGCAAATACAACAGAACATCTCAAGATCTAAGAAAGAATAAAGCGACGGTACCCATGTATCCTCAAGTTCAGCAATACAACAAAACAGCGAAGGATCCAAGAAAGAATAAAAGGATAAGTATTTATCCTAAAAGGATGGAAAAATTATATATCATTCTCACGGAGGTTAGGAAATGGTTGTTAAAATAGAGGTTTTCACATCCCCAACCTGTCCCTACTGTCCAATGGCGATTGAGGTTGTTGATGAGGCCAAGAAGGAATTTGGGGACAAAATAGACGTTGAAAAAATTGACATAATGGTTGACCGGGAGAAGGCAATCGACTATGGCCTCATGGCAGTCCCTGCAATAGCGATAAACGGTGTTGTGAGGTTCGTTGGGGCCCCTGGCAGGGAGGAACTCTTCGAAGCCATAAGCGACGAAATAGAATAGATTACTTTTTCTTCATTAAATTTTAAAGGATTTTTCTGATGAAGGATGAGAGGGTATTCGGGATCACCACGGGGACAGCTGCCACTGCAGCGGCCCTCGCATCACTTCTATGTTTAAGGGGTTGTGTGGTCAAAAGGGTCTGTGTTGAAACCCCCTCAGGAAAAATCGATGTGGATGTTGATTCTGTTGAAAGGATCTCCCAGGACACGGCAAGGGCCAGTGTAATAAAGAGGCCCTACGGAGACCCTGATGTCACAGTGAACCTCAGCATCATGGCAGAGGTTCAGATCACTGAAAGCTCTGGAGTCGTAATCAGGGGCGGTGAGGGTGTCGGTACCGTGACAAAACCTGGTCTCCAGGTTCCACCGGGCGAAGCTGCAATAAACCCCGTTCCCAGGAGAATGATAAAGGAAAATCTCCAGAAATACCTGAAGGATGGAGAGGGAGCGATTGTCACTGTATCGGTTCCTGATGGAGAAAAAGTCGCATCAAAGACCATGAACCCCCGCCTCGGGATTGAGGGTGGTATCTCCATCCTGGGGACAAGTGGTATTGCAAGACCAATGTCCTCCTCAGCCTACAGGAGATCCCTTGCATGTCAGATTGACATTGCAGTCGCCCGGGGATTCAAGGAACTCGTCTTTGTCCCCGGTAACATCGGAGAAAGGTTCGCCAGAGAATACTTCAAGCAGATTGAGGAGGAGAGGATAATACAGATGGCCAACTTTCCGGGTTACATGCTGGAGAAAGCCGCCAAAAAGGGTTTGAAGAAAATTATACTTATGGGCCATGCAGGTAAACTTATAAAGCTCTCTGCGGGAATATTCCAGACAAAGAACTCCATTGCAGATGCCCGTCGCGAGATAATGACCGCACATACTGCCCTCAGCGGTGCGGCTCCAGAGGTTACAAAAAGGATCTTCAACCTTGCAACCGTTGAGGAGATGATCACTGAACTGAAAAAATATGGGTTGACCGAAAGCGTATTCAACAGTATAAGTAAGTCTATAAAAGATAGATGTTCCGAAAAATTCTCCTTGGATGTCGATGTATTAATCTTCAGCATGAGTGGAACAATACTGAACTCCGACTTTAAAATTCAGCCGAATCATAGATTTGACAGAGGTGACCTATGAAGAAAATTTTGATGGTTGGAAAGTTCCCACCCCATATTGGGGGTGTTGCATCCCATGTACATAATCTCTCTGTTGAACTCAAAAAAAGGGGAAATGAAGTCTACGTGCTCACCTATCCACATGATAAAATCAGAGATATTGATAATATAAAGGTCTTCAGTGCGCCAACATTAAATATTAAAGGTCTGAGGGGCCTGATTTTTATTTTTACATCAGCCGTGAAGATTATAAAGATAATAAGGAACTATGAAATAGATATAATCCACGCCCATTATATTATACCGCCTGCTCTGTCATCTTTTATTGCATCGAGACTAACTGGTAAACCATATTATGTAACTCTCCATGGCTCGGATGTCATGATACTATCTTCAAACCCCATTTTAAGACCATTATTCCGGAAAATCCTGAATAATGCTAAGAAGGTTATTGTGGTGACCGAGGCTCTTAGAGATAGGCTTCTTAGGGTTGGAATAGATAGGGACAGGATAGATGTAATATATAATTCAGTTGATACCACTAAATTCAACCCTAATGTTAAGAGTTCTTTCAGAGAGGAAGCTGGGATAGGAAAGAATGAAAAGCTAATTCTATTTGTGGGTAACCTTGTACCCCAAAAAGGTGTCGAGTATCTAATAAAGGCGAAATTCATCATGAAAAACCCTGCAAAGCTTGTAATCACCGGTGGTGGACCCCTCTATGATAAACTGAAAGCGATGGCAGATGCCAGGGAAGAGGATATCATCTTCACAGGCCCCCGCACAGACGTCAGTAACCTCATGAAGGCTGCTGATGTTGTGGTCCTCCCCTCCATCTCAGAGGGTCTTCCCATGGTTATCCTTGAGGCGATGGCAATGGGAAAACCTATCGTAGCAACAAGGGTTGGGGGAATACCTGCCGTGGTGGATGAAAATGTGGGTATTCTGGTGAATCCGGAATCACCCTCTGAACTCGCCAGTGCACTGGATCAGCTTCTGGAAGATGATAAAAAAAGAAAAAAATTAGGTGAGAATGGACTGAGAAGGGCGCTTGAGTTCTCCAAAATTAAAATACCCTACTAGTATTCTTTCATTCTTATTGATATGAGGTCAGTGATGAAAATGAAGAAGTTTACCCATCTAAAAGGAGACTCTGTACATATGGTTGATGTGGGATCTAAGGCTATTGTCAGAAGGACGGCGACCGCTGAAGGTCATATATCACTCACTGAGGATACCCTGAAATTGATCAGTGAAAAAAGGATCGAAAAGGGGAACGTTCTTGCAACAGCCCAGATAGCCGCCATAGTTGCGGTTAAACGGACCTGGGACCTCATACCCCTCTGTCACCAGCTCCCTCTAACAGGGGTTGACGTTGAATTCGATGTCATGGAGGATGGGATCACCGCTAGGGTGACTGTAAAGTGCGATGGAAAAACAGGTGTTGAAATGGAAGCCCTCACAGGGGTTTCTGTGGCGCTCCTTACAATCTGGGACATGGTCAAAAGTGTTGAGAAGGACGAGCATGGGCAGTACCCTGAAACCAAAATCAGTAATATCAGGGTCCTTAAAAAGGAGAAAATAGAGCTGGAAGAAGTGGTTGAATGAAATTTCTGAACCCCAAGATGCGGAAGATCATCACTGACTGCTACCCATATATAAAATCCCTGAACCCAGCCCAGATGAGTGCCGTTGAGGCCGGCTACCTGGAATCAGATGAAAATTTCATCATAGCCATACCAACGGCCAGCGGAAAAACTCTCCTGGGACTTCTGGCTGCCATTCAAGCCATAATGGACGGTGGGCGGGTTATCTACACCGTACCACTCCTATCAATACAGAACGAAAAGGTAAAGGAGTTCAGGGAGCTTGAAAAGCACGGTATAAGTGTGGGTAAGGATCCCAGAACCTCGGACCTGGCAGTGATGGTCTTCGAATCATTTGACAGCCTCACCAGATTCTCATGGAACACCCTGAGGGAGATTGACCTTCTCATAGTGGACGAGTTCCATATGATCGGGGAGTACAGCAGGGGCCCTGTAATAGAATCCGCCATCACAAGGGCCAAAAAACTGAATCCCTCAATGCGCATTGTGGCCCTCTCAGCAACCCTCTCAAATATGAATGAAATAGGGGAGTGGCTCGGGGCAAGAATCGTTGAACACGACTACAGACCAGTACCCCTACACCGGGAGGTGCTTGACACCGAGATGTTCGGGGCCCGGGACAAGAATCAGGTTGTACTCAAGATCCTTGAAAGGTCCATCAGTGAGGATAGCCAGACCCTGGCATTCGTATCCACAAGGAGGTTCACAGAATCCCTCGCATCCTACCTTGCAGATAGGATCAAAAAGAAGATCCCGGGGGACCTGATGGAGAGATTCAATGAAGTGGCAGAAAGGATACTTGACGTGCCGAGGGCCAGCGGCTCACCCCCAACCTCCACCTGCCTGAAACTTGCAGACTGCATCAGGGCTGGTGTTGCATTCCACCATGCAGGCCTCTTCAACAGGCAGCGGGAAATAATAGAGGACGAATTCAGGAGGGGCAACATCCTCATGATCACAGCAACTCCCAGCCTCATGTACGGGGTGAACCTCCCATCAAGGACCGTTGTGATAAGGGACTACACTAGGTGGACAGGGCAGGGCCCCCAGAGGATCCCTGTATTTGATTATGAGCAGATGTCAGGGAGGGCCGGGAGACCCCTCTATGATGATATCGGCTACTCCTACCTCATAGCAAAGAGCCATGAAGAGGCCATGGAACTCGAGGAGTACTATGTGAATGGTGAGGTGGAGAGGACCAACTCGAGGCTCATGGAGAACCGGGACGCCCTCTACAGGCAGATAATCGCACAGGTCGCCTCAGGACTTGCATCCACAACCGAAGATCTTCTTGAATTCTTCAGGGGGACCTTCTACGGCTACCAGATTAGTGAGGGTCCATTCAGCAGTGCATTTGGCCTGGACAGCATACAGTACGAAATCGAGACCGCCACAGAGTTTTTAATCAAGAACAGAATCATATACCCTGCTCCCAGTGGCTTATCAGCAACAGAATTCGGGCTTCTGATTGCAAAATCCAGTTACGCTGTTGAGACAGCCATAAAACTCCACCAGTTCGCATCTGAAATGGATGAACTCGACATCTACCGCCTCATCTACGAGCTGACAGGGACCCCCGACATTCCACTCATACCATTCAAGGGGCGGAAGAGCCGCGACCCGGTACGTGAGAGGCTCATGGAACATGGAATATTTGTCATGGATGCCAGTAACAGCGAGGCAACAGCAGCAGCCCTCATTGAGTGGATAAATGAGAGGACAGAGTATGAGATTGAGAACGCCTTCAATGTCTATGCGGCATCAACAAGAAGAAGCGCATATGAGGCATCAAGGCTCGTTAAATTCTTCAAGAGGATCTGTGAAATCCAGGGTGTGTATGGTTACGGAGGGAAACTCGATGTTCTGGCTGCGAGACTCTACTATGGAGTCAGGGAGGACATCATTCCACTGGTGGTTGGTGTGAGGGGCCTTGGACGTGTCAGGGCCCGCAAGATTGTTGAAACCTTTGGGGAGGACCTCAGACATGTGCGGAAGGATGAACTCAAACGTATCGATGGTATCGGGGAAAAACTCGCCGAGGCCATTAGAGGATATGCTGAGAGATCCGGCCAGCCTTAAAACCATTTTAAGGGATTGTGCAGCGTCCATCAGCATATTTGACATCATGAGGATCCGTGAATTCGTTGAGAGGGAATGTGCCCACGTTCCCAGAGGGTACAGGGAGGCCTATGTAAAAACCTATACTGGAATTGCTGTTGAAGCTGTTCTGGGTCTTAAGGATGGTATGGTGGATATCACTGCAAATAGAAAAAGCCTTCTGAGGACACTGAAAAGATTACATGAGACCTCCAGCCCCCTTATTGTGGTTTTAACTGTTATTTACAGGAATTTTATCCTTTCAGAACCCCTCCACCCCGTGGGAACTCCTTTTCCCGGTGGCTACTCAGTCACAGAGGAAAATGGTACATACTACTGCCCTGTGAAGGATAAGCAGAAGGATAATCCATCAGCGCTTTGTGAATCTGCATTGCAGAGCAGACCCACATGACTCAGGGAGATGGCTTCTGATCAGCAGAACCTTTGAAAACCTGAAGGAGGGCCTCAATGATCCAGGCGGATGAGATTCCAGAGAAACTGACAAGAATGGAGCTCCTTGAGATGGTTAAAAAGGAGGCCTCGTCAATACACATAAAAGATGTGATGGACGCATCGGTTTACCTGAGGGAGGATGCCAGATACATGCCACCAAGGGAGCAGAAGGAATTCATTGAAAGGTTCACCCGGGCCTTCTTCAACAGGATAAGGGATATAAAGAATGATAAAAACATCTACCCCGGAGAGGTTGACACTGAAAAACTGTCTGAGTTCATAGGGTTCCTTGATGAACAGTTAAGGCATGCCAGCTCACGGCCTGAAAGGTGCTTCCAGAGGATCGCCCGTATAATAACCATCTACGTAACCTTTGTAAGGGAGGAACCAGTCCACCCTGTTGGAACCCGCTTCCCCGGAGGCTTGAGGGTTAGAAGGGTGGGTGATGTCTTCTACTGCCCTGTGAAGGACAGGCAGATCAGCACCCCCACCGCCCTCTGCCGTTTCTGTGTGAGCAGACAGGACCCTGATGTTCCAGGCGTTCATTCATAGAGAATTAGACCCATACCATCAATGACCAGTGAAAGACCAATCAGCCAGGCAAGAAAAACAGGGTTTCTTACGAATACTCCCAGAATGATGTAAAGAACTCCCAGAACCACAACTGATAGACCCACAATCATTCCTGCTCTGTGCTCCCTGGAGAATAAACTTGCAACACCTGCGATTACGAGGATTATACCTGTGATGTATATCCAGAATGCCGCAAGGAAACTGAAGAGAGTCACGTTACCTGCAAGGGCAGCTGCAACTATCACACCAAGTATTCCCAGTACAACATAAAGCACACCCGCCCCTCTGCTAACCTTCCATGCGTTCACGCCAAGAAGGAACAGTCAGAGCGCCAGAAAGAGAACCACAACACCTGTGAGGACACTCAGTGTGAATATTGAAAACACCGGAAATATTATCACAAGAATACCCAGAATCAGTGTTAAAAGACCTGGAAGTTTTGTCTCAGCCACAATATCACCCCCTTAAATTTTTGTATCACATATATGAATTAAAAACTGATAAAAAAAGGATTTAATGGATTTCATCCGCCACCGTCACAGACCTCTGAACCCATATCAATGTCTTCAAAGTCCTCTTTCATCCTCTTAAGCTTTTCAACGGTATCAGTTTTTCTTCCTTTTCCAGATCCCCTCTTAAGCTGGGATCTGTCGATTACCTCCAGGTAATTCGCGTTGTACCATAGATCAGAGTCCTCCAGACGTACCCATCCCTCACCATCTTCAACCTTAATGGCTGAAATCTCACCCGCCGTGCCGGTACCTGTGTAGCGGACAGCCATGCCAACCGTCAGCACATTCCCGTTTACGTCCTTAACCTCCATTGTATCCACCATCATTCAGGTGCAACTTCCTTTGACTCCTCTTCAGGGGCCTCTTCCGCCTCATCAGCGGCTATTTTAAGTATCACGTAGTCTCCAACCCTGCTCACGTTGTCCATGCCGACAATGAAGGTTCTCTGTTTAAGGGACAGCTCCCCCTTGGATATTATAATGGAATCCACAACACCCTTCTCAGGGTCCAGTTCAAGGTCAGAGACCTTCCCTATCTCCATTGCATTCTTATCCAGCACCTTACGACCCAGGAACTCCGTTACCTTCATCTTAACACCACTAACATTTATGTGCATCATGGTATAAAAAATGATTTATTCATAGCACTCCAATATAATAGCATGGCTGCCGTGAAGATATTCCGGGTTCTTGGAATACCCGTTGAACTTGACATCTCATTCCTCATTCTGATGGTATTCATATACCTCCTCACCTACCTTGGTTTCCTATCACTCAACCTTGCTGTGCTCATAACCCTCGTCTTCGTGGTGGTGGTGATACATGAACTGGCCCACTCCTATGTCGCCCTCAGGTTCGGTGTGAAGATAAGGAGCATACTCCTCCTCCCCATAGGAGGGGTTTCAAGGATGGAGGAGATACCGCGGGTGCCAAGGCAGGAGTTCCTTATATCCATCGCCGGGCCACTCACAAACATGATAATGGCAGTGTTAACAGCAGTGCCAATCCTCCTGAACCTCACAGGACCCCTCAGACCATTCCTTGGGGATTTCCTGGCTGTTAATCTGGTCCTGGCACTCTTCAATCTTATACCTGCATTCCCAATGGATGGTGGGAGGATACTGAGGGCGATACTCGCTGAACGTGTGAGTTACCTGAGGGCAACCAGGATAGCAGCGAACCTTGGTAAGGCCATTGCCGCAATGATGGCGGTCACGGGCCTCTTCTATAACCTCTTCCTGATACTGATAGGGCTCTTCATCTACATAGGTGCAGAGCAGGAGTACCAGTCAACCCTAATATCCTCGCTTCTTGAGGGGGTGACCGTGGGGGATGTGATGACCCCGGATCCTGTAACACTCAGACCTGACATGACAGTGGGAGAGGCCCTTGATGTCATGTTCAGAAAGAAGCACATGGGTTACCCTGTAACCGATGGGGATGAGCTCGCGGGAATAGTGACGTTCCATGACATATCAGAGGCTGCCAGAGATGTGATGGTGGGGGACGTGATGACCGCAGAGGTTGTGACTGCCGCAGAGGACGAGGAACTCACCTCTGTCCTTGAAAAAATGAACCGCCACCAGCTTGGAAGGCTCCCTGTGATGGGTGACGGTAAACTGAAGGGTATAATTTCAAGGACAGATATAATAAGGACGCTGAACCTTATGAGAAAGGGAATCGAATGAAAACATATCTACCAGTGAACTTACGGTGAATATAATGAGGGAAGCGTGTCGCCGGATAATCGATGATATAATATCTGGTCAGATAAAAACAAGGAAGGAACTTGAAAGGGCTAAACACAGGGTTTGTCGTGACTTTGGGCTTGAAAAATTCATGAGTAACTCAGAAATCCTTGAACATGCTGCTCCAGAAGAAAAGAAATTGATCGAAAATCTCCTCAGAAAAAAACCCACCAGGACAATATCGGGTGTTGCCGTTGTGGCAGTCATGTGCCACCCCCATGAATGCCCCCATGGAAGGTGCCTGTACTGCCCTGAAAGTGAAAAGGCACCCCCCAGCTATACAGGAGAGGAACCAGCCGCCCTTAGGGCCAGAATGTACGATTTCCACCCCTACAGGCAGGTCTACAATCGCCTTGAGCAGCTACACAGCATAGGCCACCCTGTTGACAAGGTGGAACTCATAGTCATGGGGGGCACCTTCCCGTCCCACAGCCTCTGCTACCAGGAATGGTTCATATCCAGTTGCCTTGAGGCCATGGTGGACTTTGGAGCCAGGCTGAGCGGTGTAAGGGTTGATATGCCCAATCACCACGGTTATGTGAAGGTGGATGATGCCCAGCGGTTCAACGAGACATCGCCGGTTCGTTGCGTTGGGATGACATTTGAGACAAGGCCAGACTACTGCCGGGAGGAGGACGTTGACAGGATGCTCAGCCTTGGGGTTACCAGGGTTGAGCTGGGTGTGCAGACCATCTACAACTACATCTACCAGCGTATCCGGAGGGGCCACAGCATAGGGGACGTTATAGAGTCCAACAGGATACTCAGGGACTCGGGGATAAAGGTTGCGATGCACCTCATGCCAGGCCTCTTCTCGGACTTTGACCGGGACCTCAGGATATTCAGGAGGATATTCCAGGACCCATCCTTCAGACCTGACATGCTGAAGATATACCCCTGCCTTGTTACCAGGGGCAGCGAACTCTACAATCTCTGGGAGAGGGGACTCTATAAACCATACTCCACAGAGGAGGCCGTTGATCTAATCGTCGAGATAAAGAAGATGATGCCCCCCTGGGTGAGGACCATGAGGATACAGAGGGATATACCCTCCCAGCTTATAGTTGATGGTGTCAGAAAGTCCAACCTGGGTGAACTGGTCTACAGGCGCCTGGAGGAGGAGGGCATCCGCTGCAGATGCATAAGGTGCCGGGAGGTGGGTCATATGAGCCGCAGGGGTGTGAGTGTCAATGAGGATGCAGTTACAGTGATAGTCGAGGAGTACGATGCCACAGGCGGCAGGGAGTTCTTCATCTCAGCAGAGGACCCTGAAAATGATGTCCTCATAGGATTCCTGAGGCTCAGGTTCCCATCAGAAAATGCCCACCGACCTGAAATAGATGATAAAACCGCCCTTGTAAGGGAACTCCATGTATACGGTTCAATGATACCCATAGGTGAGCGTCGCGATACCGTTGGACAGCACAGGGGCTACGGTGAGGAGTTACTGAGCCGTGCAGAGACAATAGCATCTGATGGGGGGATGGAGAAAATTATGGTCACAAGCGGGATAGGGGCCCGTGAATACTACAGCAAATTTGGCTACAGAAGAGAGGGCCCCTACATGTCAAAAAAGCTTCAGGAGGATTAAAATGAAGGTTGAAACAGCAGAGGAACTTGCATCACTCATAGACCATACAAATGTAAGGGCAGATGCAACTGTTGCTGATATCGAAAAACTTTGCAGGGAGGCCATTGAGTATGGGTTCAGGTGCGCGGTTGTCACCCCAACCAACGTCAGGCTGGCCTCTGAACTCCTTAGGGATAGCGATGTCATGGTCTGCTCTGTTATAGGATTTCCAGCAGGTGTTAACACGCCTGCGGTTAAGGCCTTCGAGGCATCAGAGGCCGTGGAAAACGGTGCAGAGGAGGTTGACATGGTAATGAACATAGGGGCACTGAAGTCAGGGCTGAGGGAACTTGTCTATGAGGATATAAGTGGAGTCGTTGATGCCGCAGGCGTCCCTGTGAAGGTTATACTGGAGACAGCCTACCTCACAGACGAGGAGAAGGTGGAGGCATGCCTCATAAGTAAGGATGCTGGTGCCGCGTTTGTTAAAACATCTACAGCCTATGGTGGGCTTTCAGGTGCCACAGTGGAGGACGTGAAACTCATGCGGGAGACTGTTGGTGATGAGATGGGTGTTAAGGCAGCCGGCGGTATAAGGGATGCTGAAACAGCCCTTGCAATGATAGAGGCCGGTGCAGACAGGATTGGAACATCAACCGGGGTCCAGATCATGGAGGAGTGGAGGTAATATGAGAAGAGAGGTTCCTGATCCTCGGAAGCATTCCCAGAAGGGTGATCTGACATGAGGATAAGGATAACCGTGGAGGGTAAGGGTTACGCTGAGGCCGAACTTGATGAGAGAAACCCTGAATCTGCAGAGAGGATCTATGAGAGCCTTCCACTTGAGGGCAGGGCCCTCCTGTGGATGGAGGAGGTCTACTTCGATATACCAGTCACCCTTGACTATGAGAACCCCTCTGATACCGCCAGTCCAGGGGACATATCCTACTGGCCGCCAGGGTACGCCCTCTGCATATTCTTCGGGTCAACACAGCCCTACTCCCCCGTGAATCATATAGGGAGGGTGACCAGAAATCTTGACCTCTTCTTCAGTGTTGATGAGGGTGACAGAATAATAATAGAAAGAATGGACTAACAAAAAAAATCAGCGACCCTGAAACGCTAAACATCCTCTATTTCCCTGTAAAGCGTATCCCTGCTTGCAGGAATCCTTCCCAGGTCCCTTACAACCCTTATTATTTCTTCGGGTTCAGTTCTAACGCCATGTGAGGCGCCCGCAGACCTTGAGATGTTCTCCTCACCCAGTGTACCCCCCAGGTCGTTGGCCCCTGACATGAGGGCAACCTGTGCAAACTTAAAGCCCAGTTTAACCCAGGAGGCCTGTATGTTCCTGATAAGGCCCCTGAACATCAGCCTTGAAACCGCGTAGACCTTGAGGTCCTCTGTACCGGTTGCGCCTGCAGCCGCCTTTCCCTCACGGTATATGGGGGCCCTTGGATGCATGAATGGTAAGGGGACAAACTCGGTGAATCCCCCTGTTCTCTCCTGAATCTGCCGCAGTATGGCCATGTGTTCAACCCTGTGCTCGGGTCCATCAATGTGACCGTACATCATGGTGCAGGTTGTTGGTATCCCAATCCTGTGTGCTGTCTCTATAACCTCAATCCACTCCCCGGTACTCAGCTTTGTAGGGCAGATAACAGCCCTTATATCATCATTGAGTATCTCTGCCGCCGTACCGGGCATTGAACCGAGGCCCGCCCTTTTAAGTATCCTGAGGGCCTCCTCAATGGATAATTCCGCATTACGGGCACCATAGTAAACCTCCATTGGGGAGAATGAGTGGAGGTGCACGTGGGGTAGCTCCGATTTTATGGCCCTCAAAAGATCCTCATAGAAGTAGGTGTCAAGGCCAGGGTAGAGGCCTCCCTGTATGCAGAGTTCACGGGCACCCTTTTCCACGGCCTTACGGGCAATTTCAAGGATTCTTTCAGTTTCAAGGTAATATGCGTCTCCATCCAGATCATCCCTCTTAAAGGCACAGAACCCGCACTGTCCCGAGCATATATTGGTGAAGTTGATGTTCCAGTTCTCAATGTAGGTTACCCTGTCACCCACCTCGGACTCCCTGACAGTGTCCGCGGCTATTAAAAGGGCCTGGAGGTCCCTTCCCCTCACATTCATTAAGTAGAGGGCCTCCTCATTGTTGATTGGCTCGTCCATTGCCTTTTCAAGTATTTTTTCTGTGCGGGTTTTAATATCCATGGTGCCAAACATGCGATTTAGTATCTGGTTCTCCAAGTTTAAAATTTTTGGTTTTGATGAAATCCATATCAATTTACCCCCATGGGCCCTATGTGGTCCATTAACCCGGCAGAACCAATAAATTTAAATATTAGAGATTACCAGCTTAATTTGGAGGTGAAATTATGGCTGAATTACCAATCGCACCAGTAGGTAGAATAATAAAAAATGCCGGTGCCCAGAGAATAAGTGATGATGCAAAAGAGGCTTTAGCAAAGGCCCTCGAAGACATGGGTGAGGAAATCTCACGCAAAGCCGTTGAACTTGCAAAACACGCCGGTAGAAAAACTGTTAAAGCCACAGACATTGAAATGGCCGCTAAACAGTTATAAGTAGACTGATAATTCTACCTATTTATTTTTCAGGGCCCATTGCCCCTAAAAATTTAAGCTTTTTATAATCTGTACTGATTCATGTTTTTTCTTTATAAGATCAGAATAACATAAAATAAGATGAGGTGATTTTTGATGTCAACAATGGATAACCTGAAGGAAGCATTTGCCGGGGAGTCACAGGCAAACAGAAAGTACCTTGCATTCGCAAGAAAGGCTGATGAGGAGGGTTACCACCAGGTTGCAAAGCTCTTCCGTGCCGCGGCCGCAGCAGAGACAGTCCATGCGATGAACCACCTTGAGGCCATGGGGGCAATCAATAGCACAGAGGAGAACCTCAGGGAGGCAATAGCCGGAGAAACCGCGGAATTCAAGGAGATGTACCCTGGATTCATAGAGGAAGCAGAAGCAGAGGGTGAAGAGCAGGCGCGCTGGAGCTTTGACGTTGCAAATAAGGTTGAGAAGATCCACGCTGAACTCTACCAGAAGGCCCTCGATAACCTTGGAAGGAACGTTGAGGTGGACTACTACGTCTGCAACTGGTGCGGTAACACCGTTGAGGGTGAGGCACCAGAAAGGTGCGCCATCTGCGGGGCCCCCAAGAAGGAGTTCAGGAAGATAGAATAATTCTTTTCTATCACTCTACTTCTATTTTTCATCAATAACGCCCTTCTCTGTGAAGGTTATCCTGAATGTTGTGCCCCCATCTGAAATCATCTCTACAGTCCCGTCAATCTGATTGGTGAGGTTCCTTACAAGCTGGAGGCCAAGGGATGGACTGCTCTCCCAGTCAAGATCCGGTGGAAATCCAACCCCATCATCACTAACCTCAATAAGAACATGGTTATTGCTTCTTTTAACCGATACAGATACAGTGCCTTCGCCATCAGGGAAGGCATGCTTCACAGCATTTGTTAAAAGTTCATTGACGATGAGGCCAACAGGTATGGCGGTCTCTACGTCAACTTTCAGTTCAGCCACATCCATATTCAGCCTTATCCTGGAATCTGCAGAGTAACTTCTGAAGACCTCAGATGCGAGTGTCCTTATGTATTCACCCATATCAATGTTTTTGAGATCCCCTGAACGGTAAAGCCTTTCATGGATCAGGGCCATGGACCTCGCCCTGTTTTCACTCTCCCTGAAGAGGTCCAGGGTCTCCTCATCCTTGGCCTTCCTTGACTGGAGGCTGAGGAGGCTTGAGATTATCATCAGGTTGTTCTTGACCCGGTGGTGTATCTCCTTGAGGAGGAGTTCCTTCTCCTCGAGGGACTTTTCAAGCATCCTCTGTGTCCTCTTGAGGTCTGAGATATCATTAATGACAACAAGGACACAATCACGACCCTCAGCGTTTATGAGTTTACTGTATATCATTACGGTGTACTCTTTACCATTTATATCATGTAATACGGTCTCATATGGTTCAATACTCTCAAAAACTTTAATTTTAGCAAGACGGGATCTGAATTCATTTTTAACCTCATCAGATATAAATTCCAGTTCATAAATGGATTTTCCTTTCAGTTCTTCGGGAGAGATTCCAAGATTTTTGATAACAGCTGAGTTTACTTCAAGTATAACACCATCATCAGGATTAATGAGAGCTATAAAGTTTGGTGAAAGATCAAATAGTGACCTGTATTTTTCCTCACTCTCCCTCAGTTTCCTTTCGTTCTCCAGTCTATGGGTTATGTCCCTTGAAACCGATACAACTACTTTTTTATCTCCAATCTCAAGGAGGCGGGAGTTCACCTCAACCGGGATCCTGCGGCCGTCCTTTGATATGTAGGTTCTCTCAAACCTTGCAGCCTTCCTTTCAAGGAGTGTCTTCATATTCGCTGAGAGCTCCTCCTCTGTGGGTCCAAGGTCCATGGGTGTCATGCTGAGGAGTTCATCCCTTGAGTAGCCAAGTTTCTCCACAGCGGTCCTGTTCACCTCAATGTAGTTACCTGGCAGTCCATCATCCCTTAACTCAACGATGGTTATTATATCATCAACGCCGTTGAAAACCGCCTTGAATTTCTTTTCACTCTCTCTCAATGCCTCTTCAGCCTTTTTTCGCTCTGAAATATCCCTTATGACTGCAGTTACAAAGTTTTCCCCCAGGTAATGCCATCCTGTAACGGAAATATCCACCGGGACTCTTTTTCCATCCTTTCGGATGGCCTCGACATCTGTCATCATCAGTGAAACGTCACTCGTAAATGTATCAGGAAATTTGTGCGCCTCCCGATTTTGCTCTGAGATTATTTTATTGATGTGTTTTCCCTTCATATCATCTGCAGTGTATCCAAAGATCTTCTCAGCCCCTTGGTTCCATGAAACCACCCTTCCACTCTCGTCAGCGGTTATTATTGCATCCCTTGCTGTCTCAACTATTGTCCTGTACTTCTCCTCGGTCTCACGGATAACCTCCTCTGATTCCTTTATGGACTCTGCCAGGAATACTGTACTGAGGTTAACAAAAAACATGACGGAAACCCTCATAAGGTCCTCATAGAAACCTGAAAGAGACGCCATAATGTTTGTTACAATGAGTACCGTACCAAGGAAGGCTGTTACAAGGAATGACTTCCTATCAAACCAGATAGCTGCAAGGACTATTGGTATGTAAAATATGTGTGTGAATACAACTTCAACCCTGAGAAAGATGTGGAAATAAATAGTTGCAACAATACAGAGAGCTGTGAGTGAGGCGACAAGAGCCAGCCGGGTCCTTCTATCGCGGTAGTACTGTATCTTCTCAGCAGCAGTAAGAGTTCTATTAACCAATGCCCCCACCCTATCAATGAACCTTGTGTATCTGTGTAGAATCATAATCCCATGATGGTTTCACATTCATTTATAATTTAAGTTATCATATTCACTAAAAAGTTTTCCATGAATAATATGTATGAAGTATTAGAAATGTATTTACAGAATATAATAATTGAAAATTTCATGCTGGAACCCCTCAAACCCTGAATTTTTAAACATTATCATGCTGATAGAATTTCAATGGGCGTTTCAGGCTCACACTGTCACTCCCTCGCTTTAAGGAGGCTGTTATTACCAGAATCCCCCACCCCTAATGGAAAAGGTTATATATGACTACTTCCATAGTTTAGAAGGGACAGGGGCCGGTGGTCTAGGGGTATGATACCTCCCTGACACGGAGGTGATCACGAGTTCGAATCTCGTCCGGCCCACTATGCCGTGGTAGTTCAGTTGGGAGAACGCCAGACTGAAGATCTGGATGTCGCTGGTTCAAGTCCGGCCCACGGCACTTATAACCACCTCTTTATCCGGAAACTAATTATATAGCTATTTTTAAGGACATTAAATATTGGAGAAGTCTTAACTTATTTTACTTGGTTTTAAAGACCTGCAAACACTCAAGTCAGTTAAGAAATAAAATAAAACATTACTGGAGGCTATTAAACTTCTGATTCTGCTATAAGGTATGTTCCTGTGGCCCTATTGATCCTCACACTCCTGAAGGACCCAACCTCGCCATCATATGTAACCACAGGTATATAAGAGTCTGTTCTACCTATTAATCCACCCTTCCTTCCCCTCTCAACTATTAGTATATTCTGAGTGGTTCCAACAAGCCTCTTATTTTCCTCTTCTGTGATCCTCCCCTTGAGTTCCTCAACGAGCTTTGACCGCCTCCGCAGTTCCCTGAAGTCTATCTCATCAAGAGAGGACGAGAGGGCTCGTGGCCTGTGCCTATACTTCGAGAGGTGTATGAAGCCAGGTCTCACCTCCTCAAGGAGCCTGCAGGTGTCAAGGAAGTCATCCTCGTCCTCAGTGGGGTAGCCAACGATTATATCGGTTGCAATGGAGATCTCCGGAATTCTTGACCTGAACCTGTCAACTATCATCCTGAAATCATCCACAGTGTGCCCCCTCCCCATATCCCTGAGGACACGGTCACTTCCGCTCTGAACAGGTAGGTGGAGGAAGCTGTACACTTTCTCTGACCTGAAGGCCTCAACAAGACCATCGAGGTCCCTTAGGACACTTGCAGGGTGCATCATGCCAACGCGTACCCTGAAATCACCGGGTATTTCAGTTATTTCTTTTATGAGATCGGATAGTCTCTCACCCGTATCAGAACCATATGCTGCAGTATCCTGTGCCGTCAGCTGAATCTCCCTGCATCCAGCCTCAATGGCCTCCCTGGCCTCCTGAACGATGATATCTGATGGGTAACTCTGTATTCTTCCCCTTGCAAAACGGGTGCAGCAGTAGCTACAGCTTCCACTGCATCCCTCACATATCTGTATGATGTGTATGAGGGGGTTCGATCTCACCCGTGGGACACCAACCTTCACATCGGATGTGAAACCGGTTATGCGTTTAACATCACCACGGTAGGCAGCACGAACAACCTCCGCTGTCCTCCTCAGTTGGTGGGGTCCAAGCCATGAGGCATCACCTGATATGGATTCAAGTTTCTCTGGGTCTATTTCAACCATGCACCCGGCAACAACGAGGCCCTTATCAGGGTATATCTCCCTGATCCTCTTTATTCTGTTTATAACCTTGTGTTCAGTGGGATGCTTAACATAGCATGTGTTAAGAATTATCACATCCGCCTCATCAATCCCTGTAAGCAATGCCCCCGCCTCACTCAGGACGCCCGCCATGATCTCTGAGTCTGCCTGGTTGAATGTGCATCCAAATGTCTCTATGTAAACCCTGATATTGTCCATTAGGAATCCCCTTTAAAAGTCATCTGTGAAATTCCCACCAAAATATGGTTCAGTGGAATTTCCAGCCATGTTCACCTATCAATGGAACAAATGCAACTCCCCCAAGGTTTCTGGATCTGTAATTCCCAGAGGAGAGCCTCTCAACAAGAACAAGTTCCTGGTAAAATTTATCAGAACCAACAGGTATTAAAAGTTTTCCCCCCACCTCCAGCTGTTCCCTGAGGGGGTCAGGTATGTAGGGTGCTGCCGCGGTCACATAGATCCTGCTGTAGGGGGCCTCCTGAGGGTACCCCTTACTTCCATCTCCATGTATAACCGTGATGTTATCATATCCCAGGGCCTCAAGCTTTTGCCTTGCCCTCTCATACAGTGAACGTATCCTTTCAATCGTGTAGAGGTGACCTTCCCTTCCTATTATCTCTGCTATGACTGCTGCATTGTAACCGCAGCCGGTGCCAACCTCAAGGACCTTCATTCCCCTCTTAAGGTCCAGTAGCTCGGCGATCATGGCGACCATGTGGGGTGCGGATATGGTCTGTCCCTCACCTATCGGAAGGGGCATGTCAAGGTAGGCCCTGTGCCTTTCATCTTCAGGGACAAACTCATCCCTTGGAACCTTCTCCATCGCCCTCCTTACGGACTCAGATTTTATGTAACCCTTATCTATGAGGTCCTGGACCATTCTGAGTCTTTCATTCATCATTGAACCACGAAACATGTTTATACAGCCGGATATCACACGATCATATCTGTGAGGTCCTGTCTGAACCTGAGGTTTACAGGATAACCATAAACCCTCTTAATCCTCTGTGCAGGTACGGAGCCCCTTCTTATCATACCATCCTCTGTCTTTATGCTCCTTATCTTGAAGACGTGTTCATCTATCTTCATGACGTCTCCAACTCTGAATTCAAAGTCCCTGTCCACCTCAACCTTTCTTGAGTAGACCTCACCATGAAGATCTACGGATATACCAACACGGACGGGTGCCTCGAGTGAAACAGCCCACAGTGTCTCAACATCCGCCGCAGTGGCTTTATCAACCCTCTTGCCGCTCTTAAGTTCCAGTGATGTTATTTCAACGAGTTTTCCTGATACAGTGATTGCATCGCCTGTGGATACCTCCTCATAGGGGTATAGATCCACCTCATCCCTATAGGAGCTTCCATGCTCACTTATTATTATCCTGTGGCTTTTGGGCTTTTCAATCACAAGGCTATCCTTGAAGACCGTCCCGCATTCCTCACATTCAAGTACAAGGTGCTTGACCTTCCTCGATCTGGACTCATCTGTTCTGCTTTTTAAAACCCTGAATGCCTTTGAACCGCAAATCGGACATTGCATCTATTACCCCTCATAACTTTCTCCTGTGAATTTAAATGTTTTTTACCCTGAACCTTCTTTTAGCGTCCTGATGTAGTGGTTCACAATGCCGCCGTCCTGGAGTATTGATAGCATGTAGTCATTGAAGGGTTTCATCTCATACCTCTTTCCAGTGGTGAGGTTCTCAATGAAACCACCCTTGAGGTCAACTGAGATTTCATCTCCATCCACTGCATCCACCCTCGCCATTATAACAGGAAACCCTATGTTTATGGCGTTCCTGTAGAATATCCTGGCAAAGGATTCTGCAATGATCGCAGCGACACCTGCATGTTTAAGGGCTACTGCGGCCTGCTCCCTTGATGACCCACAACCAAAGTTGCGTCCGGCCACTATTATGTCACCCCTCTTCACCTCGGAGGCAAACTCTGGCCTTGCACCCTCCATTACATGGGATGCAAGTTCATCAAGGCTGAAAGTTCGCAGGTAACGGCCTGGTATGATCATATCAGTATCTATGTTATCACCGAATCTCCATACTCTTCCCCTTATAACTTCTTCCATGCAGATCTCCTCCCTCAGGATCTGCTCACAGAGGCCCCACTGTTACGGCCGCCTGTTACAAAGGCCTGTCCTGAATCCATTATCTCCAGAACAGCATCCACCATATCATCAGCTTTTCCCTCTGTAACGGCGTATACTGCAGGGCCAAATGAACTCATGCCCGCCCCCGCGGCCCCTGCAGCCAACATAGCATCTATTAAACTGTCAATCAGTGGGTCCTGAAGATCCCTTTCAACCTTCTTGAATCCTATCTTCTGTATCTCATTAACAGATTCCCCAAAGGCCTCAATGTCCCCTTCAATGACCGAGGGCATCATCTTCATGAGGATTATGTGCGAGAGCCTTTCAACTTCCCGGAGGGGTATGGGGCAGTATTCCTGGAATATGTTAACCTCCCTTTTCCCTGAAACTGATCTCTCAATGTAAGGTATGGCAACCACGATATTCCAATCCTCAGGAAAATCATATCTTGCAATAACAGGTGGCGGAGATGCACGTGAGGCAGATGATGGGAGGAAGTCAGATTTTTCACGCGTACTGTGTCCTGCATCCACTATGAATCCTCCATCCTCAAATGAGGCAACGCCTATACCTGATGTGCCGCCCCTTCCAACAATAACTGCCAATTCCCTTGCACCTATACTGACGCCGTGGTACTCTGCGATGAGCTTTGCGACTGCAAGGGATATCTGCGTCCCTGAACCAAGGCCTGAGTGGGCCGGGAACATGCTTTCAACCTTGAAGGCAAATTTTTCATCACTACCAAGGTGGCTGAGGATTCTCTCTGCAGCCGCTGTTATCTTTGAAACGTATTCCTCCCTCAGTGCATTTTCCACTTCACCAGTGAACTCCACGCTGATCTCATCTGAGGCCTCAAGGCCCATGATGAGTTCAGGCTCCCTAAGGGTGATTCCCACCCCTCCATCGAGGCGGCCCCTTCTACCATTGAGGTCTATGAGGGTGAGGTGTAGGCGGGACGGTGTGTTGATGATCAATTCAATTACCACTCCTTCGATTATCCTTTTAGAGGTTTTGAGAACTGCTTTTCAACTTCTGCCCGGTGTATTGAGTTCATTGTACAGAATGGGACTATGCGTCCATCAGGCAGGGCGTAGTGTATGACGCACCTTTTAACCCTCTCTATATCAAAGTTCCATGGGTCCATGAAGTGCATGCATGATACCAGGAGAGTGTTGTAGTGGAATTCACCCAGGGCACTGTATGATCTCTCCTTGAATACTGATGTGAGTATGCTCTTTATATCAACAGACTTGGGTGCCTTTGATTTGTCGAGGGTTTTTGGGAGTTCTATTGTTGATTTTGCAATCAATTTAGCCTTTGCTGCTATTCCTCCCTTCTCAAGTTCCTCCCTGCCCTTATCGATTATCTCAAAAAACCTGTCAACATCAATGAACCTTGTTATTGGGATTATTTTTCCGTCCTCTATGAATATGTATGTGGCTGTACCGCAGTGCTGGTGGCATGTGAATGTAACCTGGGGTTCACCCTCAATTGCTGCAACAAAGTCCGATATTGGACGGACAGATGATGCAGGGTAGAAGTCCTCCACCGCTATCTCTGAATCTGTCTGTTCCTCCACGAGTTTCTGGAAGTCGGGTATTGTTATGCGCTGCTCCTCAACTCTGTCTGCGGGGGTTCTTCCTGCAAAGGACACCGGCTGGAAGTTGACGCCCCTTATTATATCGATGTTTTCAATGGCGAACCTAATTATGTCCCCCACCTGGCTGTCATTGAGGCCCCTGACAAGTGTGGGGACCAGCACTATTCCAAGACCTGCCTTTCTGCAGTTTTCTATTGCCTGTAATTTCAGTGGCAGCAGATTTTTACCCCTGGATACAATGTAGGGTTCCTCTGTGACCCCATCGAACTGGAGGTAAACCGTGTTGAGCCCTGCCTCCCTGAGTTCCGCTGCGAGTTCAGGTTTCCGCGCAAGTCTCACACCATTTGTGGCTATCTGGACATGGGTGAAGCCCTCATCCCTTGCGAGTTTAACGAGCTCCACTATATCCTTCCTCACAGTGGGCTCACCACCCGCGTACTGAATGGCTGGTGTGGGTACGGGTCTGTTTCTGCGGAGATTTCTTAGCATCTCCCTTATCTCTTCATAGGTTGGCTCATAAAGGTACTTTGAAACGGCAGCATTGGCAAAACAGATGGGACATTTAAGATTGCATCGATTGGTAACATCAATAAGACCAAGAACAGTGTGGCTCTCATGTTCAGGACAGAGGCCACAGTCAAGTGGGCATCCCTTCAGGGGATCCGTCTGCGGGTTCAGTAGCCCCTCACCTTCCTCATCATAATTTTCTGCCTTATGGTAGACATCGGAACTGCTCCAGTAAACACCCTCAAAGGTTCCATGTTCCGGGCATTCCTTTCTTATTAGAACCCTGCCCTCATCCTCAAAGACCTCTGCATCGACGGGTCTGAGGCACTCGGGGCAGAGACTCCTTGTTCTCTTTATTACCACAACAGTCACCTGTTTAATTTGAATATTAAAATCATTGAATCAGTTCACTGGCAAATGTTATATACTTGATGTATGAAATTACAAACCCATGCATCCTCTTCTTGGAGCCTGAAGTGACAGGTTCTTACGTATCTCAAATTAAATAATTTTGCGAGGTGTACATGTGAATACCGATATTATCAATATTATAGATGTTCTCTATGTAATATACTTTATGTTACCTGCCTACATGGCAAATATAAGTGGCCTCGTATTTGGTGGGGGCAGACCCCTTGACATGGGCATCACCCTCCGTGATGGCAGGCGCCTCATAGGGGACGGGGTAACCTGGCGGGGCACCGCAGCTGGTACCCTTATTGGACTGCTTGTGGGATTAATTCAGGGCCTGCTTTCAGGTTCAGTTATAAAGGGAGCAATAACAGGACTTTTACTTGGATTTGGAGCCCTTATGGGAGATGCGGGGGGTAGTTTCATTAAACGAAGGCTCAAAATAGATAGGGGTAGGCCAGCGCCAATCCTTGATCAGCTTGACTTCGTTGCCGGGGCCCTGATACTGGTATCTCCCCTTAGGGTACTTCCAGTTGATTACATCATCCTGATAATGCTTATCACCCTTGTCCTTCATCTTTCAGCAAACATCATAGCATACCTCATCGGTATGAAGGATGTCTGGTACTGATATTGGGAACAGCTGCCACCCCAAAAGTTTAAGGGTCATGAAAAAATAACCCCCCCATTACAATTACGATAGGAGAGAACTGCTGGCCCTCAAAAGTTTAAGGGTCATGAAAAATACTTCATATGCTGGTGCCCACTCAGGGACCTCATAGACCAGTGTCGGGTAACCCGCTGCAGCAAGTGGCCTTGAGAAGAGTCTGGCAGATGAACTCCTGTACCTTGTTTTTCCTGAGACCGGATAGTAATTGAACCCTTCCCTCCTTAGGCTCTCAGCGATCCGGACTGAGGGTTCATCCATCTGTGGCGTTGCAACATAGAATCCCTCACCATAACCGGGTGCATGGGCATGGGCAATTATCACAAGGTCATAATCGGATTTCATTACATCGGGGAGGATGTGGGTGGCTGCAAGGCCCTCGCCATTGGCCCTGCCCCTGCTGTAATCCATTGGACTGTCCTCAACATTTATACTGTAAAGTGCAACCTCCACGGGGAGAAGTGCGAATGCCCTGCTGGCCCACTGGACTGGCGCAATTGAAACCTCCTCCCGTGGATGTATCCCAGTTACAACAGCTATCTTTATGTTCTGCCTCCCGTAGTGGGCATAAACGTCCTTTGTAACGTATCCCCTGGAATCTGAGCCGATGGTTGAATGGTCAGATAGGTTCATGATTAGAAGGGGGGTTCCAATGAGGACGAGAATAACAGCGATTAAAATTCTTGATTTCAACTTGACCATCCATCTATCTGTTCTGGAGGTAATCCTCCATCAAGAGTGCTGTGCCGACTGCAGGGGCCACCACACACTCATCCTCCGTCAGGAATTCGTCCATGGTTCTGCATTTGAGGTCAAGAATCTCTGCGGCCCTTTTTGCAAGAACATTCATTCCAAGGCCAGTGGCGATTACCTCATCAAGATTCTCGCGCTCTGAAACCTCTGCGATTCCCTCTGCTATCTTGAGTATCTGCTGGTGGTAAATGTACTCTGACACCTCAAGTAGATCCTCTGGTTCAAGGAGTTCCAGATCTGCGCATAGTACACGGGCTATCCTGAGCATACAATCCTCAATGGATCTTCCTGAGCCATCCGGTGTGCTGCAGGTGTAGTCGGATTCCCTGATATTGCCGAGTACCCTGTGAACATCCGCTGTTATTGCAAAAAGTTCAGATGAAACCCTGAACCATTTATCATGTAGGGGAACCCTGTCGACTATCGTTGCCACATTGGTTCTCAGTGTGCCTGTGTAGACAAGTTCACCAGTTGATAGTCTTTCAAGGTCATTCCTTCCCCTTGCAGCCTCGAATCCGTCCTTAACGGGTATTATGTCCGTTGTTGTGCTTCCCACGTCCACCATTATGCAGTCACTGCTCATTGCCGAGGCTATCTGTGAGGTGGCAACCCAGTTGGCTGCAGCCACATTCATGGGGTCCCTGACCGCCTCCGAGGCATCCACCATACCTGAAAGGCTCACGTATGCCACTGGAACATCAAATGCGCTCTGGACACTTTCAACTATGTCAATAACTCCCTCTGCCTTGCTTGGGTAGGCGTCCACCAGTTCCGCTGTCATGCACACGCCAACACCATCAAGATCATCAAGATCATCCCCTGCAAGCTCAATCAGGGTCTCTGAAAGTTCATCACGTTTAAGCCACATGGGGAGGTACCTGAAGTCCACACGGACCTTCTTCATTTCCCC
Organism: Methanothermobacter sp.; assembly: GCF_030055435.1. Lineage (NCBI taxonomy): Archaea > Methanobacteriati > Methanobacteriota > Methanobacteria > Methanobacteriales > Methanobacteriaceae > Methanothermobacter > Methanothermobacter sp. Next base: position 101,481 of record NZ_JASFYG010000003.1, on the reverse strand, counting down.
ATCGGCTCCAAACTCTATTAATGCCATGTCAGTGTTTGCTCCTCCAATATCAAATCCCGCTATCTTCATCAAGGTCAACTCCATACTCTTAATTCCCAGCTTCAGCCCCTCTGCGGATATCCACAAGCATGCCCCTGGAACCTTTTCTGAAGTATGCTGTCCCATTGAATTTAAAACGCTCTGGGAGTTCACCCATAACCGATTGAAGGACCATATGACCCAGGTTTCCCTCTAAAATCCTTCTGAGGCCTATGTAGGGTGTCGTGATCCTGGAGTTTATCTCAACAACATAGGGTTTATCTGCAAGTATCATGTCCACCCCGACATAGCCTCTCAAACCCCTAATGGATTCCACAGCCCTTCTGGCAACCCTGAAGGCCTCATCCCTCATCCTGTGATCCACAGGGGTGACGCCCCCATCATACTCCAGTGAATCCCCCCTTATGATGATATTCTGCCTGTTGAGGCTCAGTGGAAGTGCCCTTTTCCCATCGGAGAGAAGGCTCACGCTGACACTCTCACCTTCAACAAATTCCTGTATTATCATATTCTCAGGGATTTCAGGGAGGTCCCCGGGCTCAATTATTCTTATACCCTGGCAGGCAACACCGTCCGCGGGTTTTATGAGAACCTTTGATGGTAGTTCTTCAAGATCATCACGTTCATAGGTCCTTATGAGGGGAACCACACCCTTAAGGGCCCTGTAGGTTATCCTCTTATCTGAGCATATACGAACCGCCTCACTGCCTGAGCCGATAAGAAGTACCCCTGAGTCCTCAACAAGTTCTGTGAGTTTATAGAGTTCCATATCTTCCTCTGCTGCAATGAACATGCAGGCATCGAATCTATGGAGGTTTTTTCTTAGCCATTCCCTGAGAGAATCCTTGATGAGGGTTGGCCTGCAGTTGGATTGGATTTCAATATCAGAAAACTTCTCAGAGAGAAGAAATTCAATTTCAAGGTTTCTGAAATCAGCCAGAAGAGCCTCAAGCATTGAACGGCCCTCAAGGAATATCTCGGGGTCTTCAATTCCCGAGGCGGTGGCATATTCAAATATTAGAAGTTTCAAGGGCGCCCCACACCCCTGAATATTATGCCCTGTTCTCTGAATTTTTCAGGGTCCAGAACGGGTCTGGTGCAGATGAATATCCCCCCACCTATCATCGCAGGGGTTATCTTAAGGTACTCTGAGTGATCTGTCATGAGAACCACACAGTCAGATTCAAGAGCCTCCTCAAGTGAGACAGGTTCAACACCCATCTCCCTTATAATAGCTGGGTCAACATGGGGGTCGTTGACAATGACCTCAGCCCCCTCTGATGTGAGTGCTGCCACAAGTGGCCTTGTTGGTGTCTCCCTTGCATCTGCAACGTCGCCCTTGTATGCCATGCCAAGGATACCCACCCGTGACCCTGCAAGGCCTCGGCCAGCTGATTCAAGTGCATCCCTTATGATGTCAAGGACATGGAAGGGCATTGATTCATTGACCTCCCTTGCCGTCCTTATGAGTCTTGCTGGTACACCATGTTTCTCTGCCATCTCAACTATGAAGTAGGGGTCTATTGACAGGCAGTGACCCCCAACACCGGGTCCTGGAGTGTGAAGATTCACCCTGGGGTGGTGGTTTGCTGCCTCAATGGCCTTTATGGCGTCTATGCCGAGTGACTCACATATAACTGCAAGTTCATTGGCGAGGGCTATGTTGGTATCTCTGTAGGTGTTCTCCATGAGCTTAACCATTTCTGCTGTTATGATGTCATCCACAACTATTACCTCTCCCCTTGTGACCTTGCCGTAAAGTTGAGCGGCCATCTCTGCACTTTTCCAATCAATACCCCCTATAACCCTTGCATTGTTCTGCATCTCATGGAGTGTGTTGTTTGGAAGGGCCCTTTCAGGTGTGTATGCAAGTCCAAAGTCCCTTGATGCCCGTAAACCTGTTTTTTCAAGTATCGGAAGTACCACGTTCTCGCATGCCCCTGGAGGTACGGTGCTCTCTATAATCACAAGGTCACCCTTCTTAAGACCCTTTGAGATGGTCTCTGTCGCGGATATCACAGCAGAAAGGTCAGATGTATTGTCGCTGTTAATAGGTGTCGGTACCACCACAACCATCACGTTTGACTCCTCTGCAGCGCTAACACCATCGACGGTTGCCCTCAGTTTACCTTTCCCAACAACCTCAGCAACTAGTTCATCAAGGCCCGGTTCACGGACAGGTGATTTTCCTATGTTGACCTTTTCCACAGTTTCCGTGCTTATGTCAACCCCTGTAACATCAAATCCTGCCCTGGCAAAAAGTGCTGCTGTTGGAAGACCTATGTGTCCAAGGCCAAATACTGCTATCCTGTAATCGTCCATGTCAATTCCTCCATCACCTGTACTCAATCAAAACATCCTTATCCTTCAAGTTAAGTGTATGAGAAGGAAAAACAGGTTCCCCCCCAGCATAAACCATCCTTATAACTGCATTACTCCTTTCAGCGAATTCAGCAACCGTAATATTCTCATCCACATGTACAAGCCTTCTTGATGGAGCCTCCATGACCTCAGTGGGTGGTTTCATTGTTAACCTGCCCTTTCTCTGCAGACGCAGGGTCTCATCCAGTATCCTCTCTGAGGCATGGCCGTCACCGTAAGGGTTCTCTGCCTTCATCATCCCCTCTCTGAAATCGGGATCCTCAAGAAGTTTCCGGGCTGTTGTGGTTATCCTGTTCTTATCAGCACCCACAAGTATGTTACCCCCAGCCTCAACAGTTTCCGGCCGTTCAGTATTGTATCGCAGGGTTAGACAGGGGACGTTGAATGTTATGGCCTCCTCCTGGAGTCCTCCAGAGTCTGTAAGCACCATGAAAGAGTTTGAAAGAAGAAGAAGGAAATCAAGATAACCCATTGGCTTCTTTAATGTTACATGTTCCGCATCGATCAGTTTTGTATGCAGACCATATTTTTCAAGGTTCTTCCTTGTCCTTGGATGAACAGGAAATACTATCCTGAATTCATCAAGCTCAAGTATAGACTCCACTATTGATCTGAGCCTTTCAGGGTTATCCACATTTTCTGCACGGTGAAGGGTTAGTGCAACAAGTTTTTCGTTCCTCTGAAACTCTGAGAGTATATCTGATTTCTTTGAGGCTATATTTATATTTCTGAGACAGGCGTCAACAACGGTGTTTCCTGTTACAAATATCGTCTCTGGATCGGCGCCCTCCATTAGGAGGTTAATGGCAGATTCCTCGGTGGGTACATAGTAGAGTTTTGAACAGACATCTGCCACCATCCTGTTTATCTCCTCTGGCATTGTCCTGTCAAATGATCGGAGACCAGCCTCCACGTGACCCACAGGTATGTGGAGCTTCACTGCCGCAAGGGCCCCTGCGAGGACAGCGTTTGTGTCACCCTGTACCATCACGATATCGGGTTCTTCCCTCATGAGGACATCCTCTATGCCCCTGAGCATCTCCCCAGTCATTGCCCCATGACTCCCAGAACCTACACCTATATTGTGGTCCGGTGATGGTAGTTCCAGGTCAATGAAAAACTGGTCTGACATTTCATGGTCATAGTGCTGACCAGTGTGTATTAGCGTGAAGTCAAGTTTGCGCCTTTCTATCTCATCTATGACGGGGGCCATCTTTATTATCTCCGGTCGCGTTCCCAAAACAACTGCAATCTTCATGTTAACCACTTGAAAAGTCTCGTTAATGATTTCTTCTTCTCTGAGCCCTGTATTCAGTTATTACCCTCAGAAGCTCCTCTTCTTCTCTTTTCTTTCTCTTTTCATTTAATCTGTCTTTCCATTTTTTAATTTCTCTATTTAAATCTTGAGTTTTAACTGAGCCAAAATCATCATGTAACTGAATATCAAGGGATTCCCTGGATATGACAGGCACTCCGGCCTCCTCAAAAACCTCAAGGGCCTGGTGAGACATTCTATCCTCAGTTATGATGGCGCAGGGCTTCAGGTCCCTTAATATCCTTGCTGTCTGTGAGCCCCCTCCCTCAGAACTTCTGAGGAGAAGCACATCACCCCTCTTTATCTTCCACCTAGAGCAAGCACTCCTTATACCCTCCCTTGTGAAACTATCAATTATCTTCACGGGTGTTGTGTTTTCTGATGACTCCATATCCTTTATCTGAAGCAGTGAGTCAAGGTCCCTCTCAAGGGCTTCCCTGCGTTCCCGCTCCCTCGTGTATTTCCTCTGAAGCTTTTCAATGACCTTGAGTTTATGTGATAACTCGCGGTTAAGTAGAAGGTCCCTTGAATATTCATACTGTAACCTTTCAAGCTTTGACTCCAGCTTTGACTTCTCTTCCTCGAGTCTTCTTATCCTCCCCTTAAGAGATCCCACTTCCCTTTTGAGTTTTTCAATTGTCAAACGCTGGTGCCTTATCGTTGAACGTTGAGCCCTTATGGTCCTTCTGAGTTTTTCAATGTATCCCTTAGATTTCTCATCTCCAACTGAAAACTCGGAGATTTCTGTTCCATCAAGCCCCTCTATAGTCTCTGAAGATGTTTTAGATAACCTCTCCATTTCTTTAAGTGATCTTATGGCTTCTGCAACTGGTTTTCCCATTATAACCAGACCCTTTGCCTCCAGAATATCCCTTCCTGTAAGGCCAGCCTCCTCAACCTTCCTATCAATCTGTCTCAGTTTCTTCTCATAATGCCTGTAGGCCCTCAAAGCCGCTGCAAGGGCGTCCCTTTCATGGGAGTTTTCCGGTGCATTCTCAGATTCCCTTAAAAATTCTGATACCAGCTCATTCTTGAATGATACCGTTAAAACCCTTTCTGGAGTGTATAATTTAGCGTTGAGCATTGAGGCGATCTTTTTAACCGCTCCAGGAGGGGGGTATACGTCCGATGCCACCACTATAGGTTTTCCATACTTTATTATCTCCTCTATTATACTGGACCTCGAGGCCTCCTTCATGCTCCCAAGGTAGAGGAGTTTCCCTTCCAGGTCAAGGGCTGCCAGACCAACTGTTAGGCCAGGGTCAACACCAACTATTGTGAGGGGTTTCAATTCACCCCTATCATGATTTCTATTCTGCAGCAGATTAGGATCCTCCAGAATTATCGGTTCCCTAGTTACTATATTTAATAAATTATTTAGAGTTTTGGATAAACCAGAGAGAAACTCATTCAGCGTCGCGTATATATTTCAGGGAATCTCCCATGACCTTTCTGACCATTGACATGTCACGGTATCTTCTGAATTCCTCTTCAAGAAGAGATATGAAACGTTCAATGGCATATTCATCATGCCTTAGTTTTATTTTAACCCCATATTTGAGGTCCATGAGTATAAGGTTTTCAGGGGGTGCCGGCTCTATGAAAATCCTTTCATCTGTATCCAGAAATTTTGCAACATCCTCTGGAGATAGTTCACCCTCTGAAACCATTATAAGGACCCTCACCATTTTGCGTACCATCTGCCAGAGGAAGCTTTCACCGTACACGTCCACCAGGATAAAGTCCTCATTTTCTGATATCCTCACCTCATTTATCCTCCTTAGGGGATTCCTGTCACTCCGTCTTGAGAAGTTACTGAAGTCATGGGTTCCTCTGAAGTGTTCGGCTGCCTCAGCCATGGCATCAACGTCCATGGAGTTCCCCTTGTGGAGAATGTATCGGTAGTGTCTCTCAAGGGGGTAGCGCACCTTGAATGGGTACATCACCGATGCCCAGGCAAGGACCTTTATGTCAGGTGGGAGGAGGTCATTTATCTGGTTCACATGGATCTCCTCCTCTGTGAAGAAGCTCACGAAATTTCCCAGCGCATGGACACCCCTGTCAGTTCTGCCGGCTATCTGAAAACGGGATTCTCCAGGACTTCTGATCACACCAGCCTCCCTCAGCGCATCAAGGAGCTTCCCCTCAACAGTGGGGACATCAGGCTGTCTCTGAAACCCATGATAGTTTGTACCGATATATGCAACCTTAAGTGCTATCTTCTTCATATTAAATCCCCCTGAAATATTCCAAAGATGCTTTAAAGGTTCTTTATTGATTATCTGACTTACGAAGCATGATACAGTAGATGATCATGCAAGTCTTTTTATATAGGTCTGCATCAGGGATGTCTGAACCATAATTCATGCCATGTTTTATATGTGATCCGCAAGTTATATCTTGATGATTCACTCACTCTGGGGTGCAGTTATGCGACGGGTCCGGGGTTATCTAAGTATCATCACTGCAACGGTCTTCTTTGGTATGTCAGCAACCCTTGACAAGATAATGTTATCTGAGATGCACCCCATAACCATCGGGGCCTACACATACCTAATTGCGGGTATTTTTCTTTTCATGGTAAGGCAGTCACCCCTCAAGGAGAACATACTTGACATGATAAACAGAACAGGTGAGATAGAGAGCAGAATAACCGGAAGGGATTACATTTTACTCCTGCTCACAGCACTCCTAAGCACGGTTATTGCGCCTGTGCTTTTCCTTACTGGTCTTGGTGAGACAACAGCAGTTAACGCATCCCTCCTTTTAAACATTGAGGTTCTCTTCATCATCATCCTCGGCTACCTGATTTTCAGGGAGACGCTCAAATTTAAGGACTTCCTTGGAATAATGCTTCTTGTAGGTGGCGCCGCATACCTCGTCAGTGAGGGTGAGTTTCAGAGTCTCTTCAACAATGTTGTGGTGAGCGGTAACCTCCTTGTTATCCTGGCCGCCTTCTTCTGGAGCCTTGACACAGTTCTAAGTAAATTTTTAAGCAAAAAAAGAGACCTCATCCTTCTTTCAGGTATTAAAAGTTCTGTGGGGGGCTTTCTGCTCCTGATTATCATGCTGATTCTTGGTCTGAGCACAGCTCTTCCGCCGGAAATGCTCCCCTATGCACTCATGGTTTCGATTTTCAGTATAGGCTGCTCATTCATCCTCATCTACATTGCAGTAAGGGAGATAGGTGCGGCGATGGTGGGATCCCTGTTCCCTTTATCATCACTATTTGGGGCCATATTTGCGTTTTTAATCCTGAATGAACCCTTTTCAGCCATGCAGGTGGTTTCTGGAATTGTGATGCTCACCGGGGTTATAATTCTCTACTGGAACGGCATGAAAAAATAGGTCAAGTTTGGAGCTCAATCTAGAAAAAGCATAAAATTGATCAGATTCTGGCCCTCACATCAAACTGGCAGAAGGAGTAGCCATTGGTCCAGCAGCGCCTCTCATATGCATCAACCCTTCCCCCAAGTATCTCAGAGAGGGCCCCCGCTATTATACCAGCCTCAAAGAAGCAGATGGGGCGTCCAATATTTGGAAGGCCCGAGCACTCTATGCACTCATAGACCCTTATGTCCATCGTGAGGTGCCTTCCGTCCCCCTCTTCAGATATCACGTCAAGTATCCCGAGTTTATGCTCCAGCATTAACTCCCCAAGTGATCTGGTGTCATCTGCAAGGCCCTCCTTTATAAGCGCCCTTCCAAGGTTCATGCCCCCAATGTATGAGACACCCGCAGCTGAACCGGCGATTATATCAGGGATATTGAAATGGCCAAGACGGAAGCTGGATACATACTTGTCGTCCTCTTTGAAAGCTGAAAAATACCTTCTACTCGGATTCAGGAGGTCTCTGAACTCTATATTCTCCTTCAAGGGGCCTCTTGGACCCATAAGAGTTCCATTTCCTGTTTCAGACTTGATTTCATTGTCTGTGATCCTTCTGTATTCCCTGATGAGGGCCCTTAAACCGGTCATCGTCAACACCTATCCATATCCTAATTATATCTAGATGAAATTCTTAAATAATTTTCAGTGGAAGTGGGTATAACAAGAGAATAATATTTCATGGTTTAGTGCTCCTCTTCATTGATTACATCCGTGATTAATATGACCTTCAGAAAGGATAGAATGCTCATAATTCCGGCTGTCGATATAAGAAACGGTAAATGCGTCCAGCTTGTACAGGGAAAACCCGGTACCGAGCAGGTTGTGATTGATGACCCCGCCGGTGTGGCGGAAAGGTGGGAATCCCTGGGGGCTGAGACAATCCATGTGGTTGACCTTGACGGTGCCCTCGGTTCAGAAAGGAATACTGAGATCCTTAAAGAAATCACAGAAAGGGTCTCTGTGCCACTCCAGATAGGTGGGGGAATAAGAAGTAAGGGATATGCCTCTGAACTCCTGGATATGGGCTTTGAGAGGATAATACTCGGCACCATGGCCATTGAAAACCCTGAGGTTATAGGGGATCTCTCAGGGGAATATGGCTCAGACCGTATAATGGTCTCACTCGACAGTAGGGACTCAAAGGTCGTTATAAGGGGATGGACAGAGAATATAGAACATACAGCGGTTGAGCTGGGTAGAAAACTCCAGAAGGAAGGTGCAGGAAGTATACTGTTTACAAATGTGGACTTTGAGGGCCTTCTATCTGGATTTGATCCAGATCCTGTGATTGAACTTGTGAACGCCGTTGATGTGCCCGTTATTTACTCAGGGGGTATCAGCAGCATTCAGGACATCAAGGATCTCCAGAAAACAGGTGCCGCTGGGGTTGTTATTGGCTCAGCGATTTATAAGGGCAAGATAGACTTCCGGGAGGCCTTAAAATATCAGGAACTGAAATGAACAGATCCGTTGATGAGCAAACTGAAATTAAAACCGTCATGGCAACAGGCACATTTGACATAATCCACCCGGGACACGGATTTTTCCTTAAGGAGGCAAAAAAACTTGGTGGAGAAAACGCCAGACTGGTGGTTGTACTTGCAAGGGACTCCACGGTAAGGGCACGTAAAAGGACACCCATCATAGGTGAAAAGCAGAGACTCGAAGTTGTAAGGATGCTCAAACCCGTTGATGAGGCCTACCTTGGCAGTGAAACCGATATGTTTGAGATAGTTCACAGATTGAAGCCTGATATAATCGCCATAGGCCCTGATCAGAAGTTTGATATCAATGAACTGAGGGATGAACTCAGGAGGCGGGGACTTGACTGTGAGGTTAAAAGGGTGGACAAATACAGAAGATCCGAACTTGACAGTACCTGTAAAATAATAAAAAGGATACGGGAGATGGAATTTGACGAAAATGCTCTGAAAAACTGCTAAAAAAAATAAAAAAATTGAATATTTGAGACTCTAGAATGGTAATTCTGCGTAAACACCCTTTATGAATGCGCTGGATGTGTCCCAGTTTTTTATAGTGCCAAGAGTGTTCGAGAAGCTTGTTGCGTCTGCATCATACCATTTTCCGTTGATATATAACTGTCCCCAGACGTGTCCATAGGTGTTTCCGCTTCTAAATACACATTTACCATGCACGTACCTTGCGGGTATGTTCGCAGCCCTTGCAAGAGCAACCAGAAGATGTGTGTGGTCACAGCAGTTGGCTGACCTCTTGTGGAGCGTTTCAACTGCACCGTTTCTTGTATTGTAGTAGAAGCTGTAGTCTATATTATCCCTGACCCACTTGAAGATGCGAACAGCTTTCTCATAGGTTGAAGTGCACCCTTCAGTGAGTTTAGAACTTAGAGAAGAAATTTCGGGGTCCGAAACCTGGCAGTTTTCTGTTTCCCTGAGGTAATCGCCCATCTCAGCATACCCGATCCGCGTAACCTTTCTATAGCGTGTCTCTGTAACCCATCTGTAGGTTTTACGGTACTTGGTCACATAGGTGTAGCTGTAAACGTACCGCACCCTGTACTTTCCCTTCCTGTAGTAGTACCTCTTTATGGGTGTCTTAACCTTCACTGTGTAGGGCTTCATGTGGGAAACCTTTACCCTGACAGTATACGGGACATACTCATGGTAGGTGTAGCTCACTGTCGTTGATGGAGATACCTTTGTATACGCAGAGGTACTGGATGCTGTGCTGTTAACCGTTGCATTGGATGTTATATTTGAATCAGCTGCACTCACATACCCTGCAGGCAACACTGCCACCCCGAGAAGTAGCAGCACTGCAAATATCGAGTGACGCTTAATTTTACCGCCTCCATTGTGGGGGTAATTCCTCCCCGTGGACATTCAAGAATTCTATGCCATGCCATTTATAAGTTTTTGGTCCATTTAAGCAGAATACAACCTTATTTAAATGCATTCCACCAAACTAGTAATAATTATGCAAAGGTGATTGACGTGATCAGTGCGGGTATTATTGGAGCCAGCGGATATACAGGTGGTGAACTCCTCAGATTACTCGAGAATCACAGGAGAGTGGAGGTGGTGGCTGCAACCTCAAGGCAGTACAGGGGTCTTCCTGTATCGCGGGTACATCCCCATCTCCAGGACACTGACCTGAAATTTGAGGAGTCCATGGAAAAGATGGACGCAGATATCGTTTTCACGGCCACCCCCCATGGGGCTTCCATGAAGATCGTTCCTGATCTGCTAGAGAGGGGCATGAGGGTTGTGGATCTCAGCGGGGACTACCGCTTCCAAGACACCAGTACATATGAGGAGTGGTATGGGATCAAACATGAAAAACCCCTTGAAGCAGTTTATGGTCTTCCCGAGATTCACCGGGAGGAGATAGAATCTGCGGATCTTGTGGCGAATCCAGGATGTTTCCCCACAGGTGCAATACTTGCATGTCTTCCCCTGGTTTATGAGAAGCTTGCTGAAACATTCATAATTGATTCAAAGACAGGTGTGAGTGGTGCCGGTGTGAAGCCAACCCCCCTCACCCATTACCCTGAATGCAGTGACAATGTTACCGCCTACAACGTGACAAGGCACAGACACACGCCTGAAATAAGGCAGGAACTTTCAAGGTTCAACCCTGTGAGGCTCAGCTTCACCCCACACCTTGTCCCGGTAACAAGGGGCATCCTCACAACCGCACACGCCTTCCTCAGTGAGGACCTCAGTCAGGACGAACTCAGGGAGATATTCCAGGGCTTCTACGATGGAGAACCCTTTGTAAGGGTTGTTGATGGGATGCCAGTGCTCAGTGCTGTGAGGGGTTCAAACTTCTGCCACATAGGATGCTTTGAGGTTGACGATAATCAGAGGGCCGTTATAGTCTCTGCCATAGACAACCTTGTGAAGGGTGCCTCAGGCCAGGCCATACAGAACATGAACATAATGTGTGGATTCAGTGAGATGGAGGGCCTTGACTTCCCTGGAATGCACCCATGATATTCCACTGGATTCCAGAAATTATTAAGGGAACAGAAAATTATATTATAAATAAATGGATCAGATTATCTCTTAGTTGATAAAGCTGAGTGATACAATGAAGACATGTGTGATCTACTATTCACGCACAGGAAACACTGCAATGGTGGCAAAGACACTTGCAGAGGAATTGAATGCCGATCTAATTGAAATCAAGGATCTTAGGGATAGAAAAGGATTTTTAAGTAGTTTTAAGTCCTCAATAGATGCGCTTAGGGAATCAAAGACCCACATCAGTCCAGAAAAGGTTGAATTATCAGAATATGACCTCATATACCTGGGTACTCCAACCTGGGCCGGGAAGCCCGCACCTGCAGTGATAACCTTCATTGACAGGGCAGACTTCATGGGAAAGGACGTGATACCCTTTACAACCATGAGCAGACAGGGTGGTGAAGGAGTAATCGAACGCATGTCTGAAAAGATAAGGGCCCGCGGGGGCCGTATAGTGAATTTCTTCATGCAAAAAACCGGTGGAAAGGAGCTTATCCAGGTGAGGGAGGATACATTCAAGATTATGGCAGAAAAGGACCTGAAGATATACAGCTCCAGATGATGAACTGCCAAAGATGATCAGGTGATAACATTGATTGATAGGATGTTCAGATCATACAAGCCGCTCATAGCAATACCTGCAGCAATAACACTATTAGCCCTTCTCCTTGTGGTTTTCCATGGTCTCAATGAAAGCGTGGACCTCAAGGGTGGGGCGCTTGCAGACCTAACCCTCGAGAAGAGCATCAGTGGTCCGGAACTGGAATCACTCCTAAAGGGTGAACTGGGCCTGGATGATGTGAAGGTGCTCTCGGTGACAGGTAAAAGGGCGACGGTACAGTTCGGTACCGATGTGGATGTTGTCAAGGTGAATGAGGCCCTTAAGGGAACCGCAACCATAAACAGTTACAAGTCGGTCGGACCCGTCCTGAGCAAGCAGGCGCTGAATCAGATATACTGGGCCGTTGGATTCGCATTCCTCTTCATGTCGATAACAGTTTTCATAATATTTCGGGATCCGATACCATCCATTGCTGTTATCCTTGCAGCAGCTTCCGACATCATAATAGCGATTGGTGGTATGTCCGCCTTTGGAATACCGCTCTCACTTGCCTCAGTAGGTGCCATACTCATGCTCATAGGTTACAGTGTGGACACGGATATTCTCCTCACAACCAGGATCCTGAAACAGAGGAAGGGGGACATAAACCAGAGGGCTCTTGGGGCCCTAAAGACAGGTCTCACCATGTCCATATCAGCCATAGCCTCAATGACAGCCCTGTACCTGGTCACTGTCTTCCTTATGCCTGAGGCACAGGTCCTGAGTAACATAGCCGCTGTACTCATAATAGGACTCCTTGCAGACATCATAACCACCTGGCTCATGAACCTTGGAATTCTAAGGTGGTACCTGGAGGTTAAAGCATGAACAGAAAGGTTTCAAAATTCCTCAAAGATTACAGGGTTATACTCCTCTTCGTCCTTGTTGCAGCTAGTATAGCTGCGGTGTCAACCCTGGGGATCCAGCAGGGTCTTGACCTCAAGGGGGGTTCACTCATACAGATACAGCTTGAAAAGCCGGTGGATGCTGCCACAATGAATACAGTGACAAGCGTGCTGGACAAGAGGCTAAACATATTCGGTGTCAAGGATGTGAAGGTGCGTGCCAGTGGCGATCAGAACGTTATAGTTGAGATTGCAGGTGTCCAGCCTGATCAGGTTGCAGACATAGTTGGGACACCCGGTAAATTTGAGGCCAGGATAGGAAACGAAACCGTCCTCACAGGGGCGGACATTGTGAGTGTACAGGCACCCATAATCACAGCCAATGAATGGGAGGTGCCATTCAAGCTTTCAACTGCAGGGGCGCAGAGGTTCGCCGAGGCTGCCAGGGGCAAAGCAGGGCAGCCGGTCAACATGTACCTGGATGACCGTCTGATCACCTCCCCTGAGATTTCACCGGAGGTTGCAACGGGAAAGCCGACCACGGATGTCCGTATAACAGGGGCTGAGAACAGCAAGGAGGAGGCTGAGGTCCAGGCCAAGGAGATAGAGACACTCCTGAAATCAGGGTCTCTTCCTGTGAAGGTTAAAATTGTTGGTGTGAGCAGTGTATCCGCTGAACTTGGAAGGCAGTTCGCAGAGGGTGCGCTGATCGCAGGGCTTCTTGCTATCCTTGCAATTGCCGTCATACTCATAATACGCTACAGGACCCCCATCCTTGTTGTTCCCATCTTCATGACGACCCTTGCGGAACTCATAATCATACTGGGCGCAGCTGCTGTTATAAGGTGGAACATTGACCTTGCGGCAATAGCAGGTATACTGGCAGCCATAGGTACCGGTGTGGATGACCAGATCATCATAACAGACGAGGTGCTTGCAGGTGAGGGCAGAAGAACCCGACGGAAGTTCAGGATAAAGGACGCCTTCTTCATAATATTCGCATCTGCAGGTACCCTGATAGCTGCAATGCTTCCACTGGCCTACGTGGGCTTTTCAAGGGGTGCCACGGGTATAGGTCTCCTTTCAGGTTTCGCATTCACCACCGTCCTTGGGGTGCTTATAGGTGTGTTCATAACAAGGCCGGTGTATGCAAAGTTCATTGAAACCTTCAATCTAGGTAGAAGGTGATCTGAAGGTGGGTATGAGATGAAGAAACCCTTTGAACTGCGGGTCAAGCCGATAAAGAACGGGACGGTTATAGACCATATAACCGCCAACAGGGCCCTCAATGTACTCAACATCCTTGGATTACCTGATGGAAGGAGCAAGGTGACGGTTGCCATGAACATGGATTCATCCCAGCTTGGCTCCAAGGACATTGTTAAGATAGAGAACAGGGAACTTGAGTCATCAGAGGTGGATCAGATAGCCCTGATAGCCCCGCGGGCCACCATAAACATCATAAGGGATTACAAGATTGTTGAAAAGGCCAAGGTGAGGCTTCTGGATGAGGTTAGGGGCATCCTGAGGTGCCCCAACCCCAACTGCATCACAAACAGCGATGAGGGCGTTGAGAACAGGTTCTATGTCATATCAAAGGAACCTGTGATGCTGCGATGCTATTACTGTGAGCGCCTCATTGAGACCGAGGAGATAGAATCCCAGTTTTAGGGTGATTCCATGAGAGAGATTAAGGTATCTGCACTGGTCATCATGTTCCTGTTTCTTGTATCGCCTGCAGCCGGTGCTGTTTTTGTAACCGATTCATCCCATGCCATTATAACGGCACCTGCAGCGGCACATACAAAAAGCGGGCTTGTGGTGAGCAGTTACACTCCAGAGAAGTCCGTCCTCAAGTATGTTAAGGGGATGGACACTGTTGTTGTTGGTGACATTAAGGTTAACGGAACCCGTATCCCTGCAAGGACATCCTCACTTGCACGTTACTGGACCAGGAGCAACGTGGTTGTACTTGGAACCGGGTCAGATATCTCAGCAGCCTATGCTGCAATAAAAAATGATGCACCCCTCCTTATAAGTGGAAAAACGCTGCCATCATCCACCAGAACCGAAATAAAACGTTTGAAGCCCAAGAAGATAATCATATGCGCCCCTGCATCATCCATACCCTCATCATCACTGAAGGGCCTTGGCATACCCTACCAGAGGGTTTGGTATGGCAGTGATTCAGCCACACTGAGCGCCCTTCAGCCAAAATCAGGACCAAGGGTTATGGCACCCAGGTCGCTTCTCCCAGTGGCGATGACACTATGGAGATCAGGCGTATTCTCCACATCCACATCAGTTAGAGTCAATGGAACGGTTCTCTGGTCATCAGGTTATCCAACCACATCCGTTATAATGAACCGCTACGCCTCAGGTACGCCGGAGACCATATACATGAGTTCAGACAGGCTGAATGGTGTTAATGGAAGAACACTAATGGAATCCATAAAGGCAGAGATAGCAGGGTCAGCCAGGGTTATAATAGATGAAAGGTCACCTGCCCCCGGGGAAGCCGACCGTGCCATTAAGAATGCCCCCCCAGGCTCTCTTGCCGTTTACATAGCGGCTGCATGTCCCGGGACGATGTACAGTACCATCTCAGGAATAAAATCAGGTTACCTCAGATCATACGCATCCAGGCTCGACGGCGTGGCCTATGTGAACTACGGTAGCCTCAACCTTGAGAAGACCAGTTACCTGTCAAGGGCCTGGGATGATAACTTCTCAAATGTCTACTTTGCAGGTATCAGTAAACCCTCAGAGTACCTCAGGAGTGCAGGTATTCTCCTCCTGGAACCAAAGGTTTTACCCCAGAGCCAGCAGGTCCACTTCACAGCAATGAATCTCATCGACTACGCCTACTCTGCAGATGGCGAGCACATGAGGACCGTGAATTCATCAGTTTACATCGCAAGGCATGAGATCGATCCAACCACTCTTTCAGCAGATGCCCGCCGCATAGTCAGTGGTAATACAACCGAAATGGCCCGGGAGGAGTGGGTCTACCTTGCATCCCAGTACATAGCAGGGCTTCCCATCAGAAAGAACACAACTGCAATATCAGACGCCAGTTCATCAAGCAACACCTACACTGGGACACTCACAAGGTCTGAGTACCGTGATGCTGCAAGGAGGGTCTATGAATTCGCAAAGACCAACAGGAGGCTTCCATCCTATGTTTCAGTGGGTGATAAGAAGCTTGGAAGGGACGAGTACACACTGATGTTTGCACAGATAATCCAGAACCACACAGATAAGAGCAAGATGGTGTTCCCATCATCTGTTAAGGTGGGCGAGAGCCTCATTGACACTGTGGTCCAGTTCATAAAGGACCTCATAACATAGATGTGCCAAAAACATCTTTTTTAATTTAAAATACCCTTTTTGGCTCTTTTAATTTAATATGCTTTTTCTGCAAAAAATAACGGATATGGATAATGTTCCAAAAAAGGAAGGAACAGATTATTCCCCCACAGCAGATGCCTCTATACCTATAACTTCGGCTCTGGGGAGTTCCACAATAAAATTACCTCTGTTAAGAGGCCATTGAACACCCAAATTATCTTCCCTAGGTATGGTGACCTCATTCAGATGATGCTGTTGTACTTAAGGAAGGCTATCATCTGGGTGTAGGATTTTGTAACACTCCCTGATGCAACTGAACCATGGGGGGACCTGACCTCCGCTGTAACTGCAGGGATACCTGCAAGGTTGCAGACATCCTCAAGGGCTCCTGGATAATCCTTACCTGCCACCTGTGATGGTATGAGGGCTGATCCACTGTAGCGGCTCATATATGATGCCATCCTGTAGCTCTCATAGGTTGGTATCCTTGTGCAGAGAATCGATGTTTTCCCTGGCACTCCACCGGGCCTTGTTGAGTGGAAGTCCCCCACGGCACTCACACCCCTTGAAGCAGCCAGCTGAACTATCCTGTTGGATGGTGTGCCCCTAACATTTGCAATGCTGTTGGGGTTCTTACCATTCCAGTACCTGGAACTCCGGGCAGTGGACGATGGTATGAGGAACGGTACAACGTAGACCGTCCCGTTTATCCTTTTACCTGCAAGATAATTTATGAGTTTAACAGCGGCAATTGAAGCTGGAAGTTCATTTCCATGGACACCTGCAACTATTATAACCTTCCTGCTACCATTTCCAAATGTGAACATTGGAGTGCCCTTTTTTGCAGCCTGAAAAACCTCTGATGTTACAGGTGTGCGGGGAGAGTAGTTCCTGATGTAATAGTTCTTTGATACATCTCCCCCTGTACCTGTATAGATGATCTCGGTTTTGAGTGCTGAAACCACGGGCACAGATGAAAGGAGGAATGCGACTGTAACAAGAATGGTTAGAAATTTCAACGGTGCTTTTCTCATAAATCCTCACCTTCCCTATCATATATTCAGCATCATATATTGGTTTTTGGTTCCGAAAAAACTTAATAAATTTGTCTTCCTTAACGTCCCAAAAATAAAAATTGTGAACTGGTTAAAAAAGCTAAAAGTTATAAATAAGATGCAAAGTGCCTTGCGAGGCGCCTTGCAAGTGCCATGAGGGTGAGGATCGGCGGTGCCCCTGGTGCCTCAGGCAGAACACTGGCATCGGCCACAAAGAGGCCCTGAATGGATGTTTCAAGATTCTCATCCACAACATCCCCTATGGCCGCTGTACCCCCAGGGTGGGCTCCACGGGGGCGTGTGGATCGTAGGGTATCCGCCCTTACCCCTGCCTCAGATAAAATCGCCCCTGCAAGGGCAGCGCCCTCAGCGAGATACCTCACATCCCTCTGGGTGTGGTGCTTCACAACCCTATCAGCCTCCACACGGCCGCAGGCCTCATCCCTTATCTTGACCATGAGCCCCAGGACGTCAACCCTATCCCTCTCAGGAAAGAGGAGGGTTGAGAAGTGGGGTGAGAGTATGAAGCCGTCCATTTCAATGAGTGCATTCATCTGGACCTCATCACAGAACCCGATCCCATCAAATATGCCCCCCACCGTAACGAAGGTGTCCATGAAGAACTTTCTCCCTGCATCAATACCTGCCCTCATGAGGATCCTGGGGGTTTCAACTGCCCCTGCTGCCAGGACAACGGTTTCATCATGGAAACTGCCTGCTGAGGTTTCAATACCCCTGACCTTCCCCCCCTCCAGAATCAGATCCCTTGCCTCTGTCTCCTCAACCAGTACAGCGCCATGTTCAATTGCCTCATCCATGAATTCCCTTGCAGACCACTTGGCACTCCTGGGGCAGCCAAAGGAGCATTTACCGCATGGTCTGCATTTTTCGGCCCTTATGAACTTTGGCATCCTCCTTATTTCAAGCCCGAGGGACTCTGCCGCATCCATGAGGAGTGCGGTCCCCCTCCCGATGTGTGTATCAGGGAGTTCCACCACATCAAGTTCCCTTTCAATTGCATCAAGATCATCTGTTATATCAACACCATAATCCTTCAGCGTGTCCTCAAGGACCCTTACGGCGTTACCTGCTGCCACCAGCGTCGATCCGCCAACGCAGCTTGTTTTGAGGATGTCAGGGTCATCTGAACTCTCATCGTAGCACAGAAATGCATCCCCATCCTGAACGTAGGGGCCCCTTTCTATTACGGTAACATCAAATCCTCCCACTGCAAGTTCCCTTGCAAGGGTTGCCCCTGAGGCCCCTGAACCGACTATGAGAACCATCAATTCACCTGTTCTTCAGGATCTGAAAACCGGATCTGGTTTCATTCAAATAGCATTATGGCCCTTGTAGGGCATGAGTTCACACAGAAACTGCATCCTATGCACTTCTGGTCGTCAATCCTGATCTCCCAGTCGTCCTCGATGCATATTGCGCTTACAGGACAGAGAGATACGCAGGCCCCGCAGTCCACGCACTTCTCCCTGTCCTTCTTTACCACCCTCATTGCAGGGTGAACCTCAATTCCAGCTTCCTCTATGAACTCTATTCCCTTCCTCTCCTCCGGACCGCTTATCTCAACGAGCATCTTACCCCCACGGGGGGTGATGTTGGCACGGAGTATGTTGAAGTCAATGTCGTACCTCTTTATTGCCTCTGAGATTATGGATTTGTTAACGATATTCGGTGAGAATTTAAGCCAGGCCTTCATATTGACTCTCCCCTATTCTCCAGTTTTCCTATCAGCCTTGAAATATCCTCTGCCGTGATTATGCCCTTCACCCGGTTTTCCTCATCCACTATCGGTAAACCAGATATGTTATATTTATCTATACGTCTTGCAACAACGTCAACTGGTTCATTTTCCCGTGCTACGATTACTCTACGGGTCATCACATCCTTCAGGCTTTTCTTGCCCCTTGCAACTGCATCTGCGATGTCCCATGATGTCACAATACCCCTGAGGATACCCTGGCTGTCAACAACAGGTATATGGTTTATGTTATTGTCAACCATCTTCCTTGCCACCTCCCTGAGGTCGTCATCCTCATGGGTCATTATGACGGGTTTGCTCTCGAGTTCCCTCACCATTATTGAGGGTCTCCTTATTTCCAGTGGCCTTGTGGAATGCCCCCTTGATGGTAGGGGTTTCACCGGCTCTGTGAGGAGGAAATCTCCCATTTCAATCCATGATTTCAGTTCCTCTGCAATCTCCCTCGCCTTTTTAAGTGATGAAAGTGGAGATGTCGGGACCTCAACACCATTTATTTCAATTTTACCTGATCTCAGCTCCTTATAATTTGTTTCCATGATAACTGGTCTTGATCTTCTTGGAACACCGTAGTCTATCACCCTGCAGACTATTTCCTCATCTGATATTCCTGTTGCCGCTGCTATATCCTCATCGAGTACTGGTATGGGTATCCCCGCCCCAACATAGAGTGTGGGGCCGTACCTTGGCATGGTCGCCCCTCTCACGTATTCAGGGTCCATCTCCTTCATATCACCCCTGACCATGAGGGTCCCTGCAGCTGAAACAGGAACACCATTCTTTCTATCCACATCTGTTGAGTGCTGTGTACCCTCCCCGATTATATAGCCCTCTGCACCGCAGAGGAATATCTTTGTGCCCACACCTATCGTCTGGAAATATGGGTCGTTGAGGAGGGGGCTCAGTTCCCCTGCACTTGAATATGTCACATTACCATAATTTGGGAGGAGTGTTCCCATGTATGTGTAGAGGGTCTCCTGGGTTGAATTGACGGCAACCGCATAGTTCTGGTAGCAGTTTCTGGGGTTCACCATTACCGCCTGATTTATCGTATCAAGACTTATTAAGGTCTCCACGCTCTTTAATGGGTAGCAGTCGGTACCGTAGGCCTCTGCAACCAGTTCTATCTCCTTTCCCCTTATGAGGTCCTCTATAACATGTGAACCTCCATAGCTGAGGCCTATCTCAGGGTCCCTGTTTGGCTGTGTTGCCCCTATATAGGCATCCACAGCTGCAAGTCCGGAATATGCCTCCACACCATTCAGGTACGTTTTCGACATCTTTATTGGAGGATCAGAGTGACCGAAATTGATGAAAGCGCCTGATGAACACATAGCACCAAATGTACCGGTTGTAACAACATCAACTTCCCTTGCAGCAGCTTCTGGTCCGTTTTCAGCCACAATTTCTGTCATCTCAGCTGCGGTTACGACGACAGCATCCCCATCCCTGATCTTCTGGTTTATTTCCTCAATTGTTTTCAATATATCACATCCGGTGCTATCTGTAAAATGAACTGATTAGTTGGTATATGGGTGTTTATTTAAATAATTTATCTAAACCACTGAATCAAACCATCTAAACATTTGCCCACCTACAATAGCATTTTAAACCCTGATGATACCATTCAACTAAACATGCAAAAGAATCATAAGGCTCCACTTACAGATAAACCTAAAGAAACTTCTTGAAGGCTGATGGGAAATGGATGTAGATATGGATCATCTAGAGAGGATAATCAGTGGTATAGCTGAAAAGGTAGAATACGCAGATATAAGGGCAGGGACCTCCTCTTCAGGTTCAATTATACTCAAGGACGGCAATGTACAGGAGGTCAAGTCAGGAGAGGCTGCAGGGTTCAGGATAAGGGTGCTTAAAAATGGTTCATGGGGATTCGCCTTCACCGATAAACCAGAAGAGCTGGAGGGGATGGCCATCAATGCTGTAAAGATGGCAGAATCCCTCAGGGGTGATGTCGAGGTTGGTTCACTGCAGCCCCAAAACGATAAGACAACCGTTAAATCATCAAGGGCCCCCTCAGATGTTCCAGCAGATGAGAAACGGGAGCTTGTATTTGAGGCCCACCATGCGGCATCGGTTGATGGGGTCGTGAGCACCACCGTGAGCTACGTTGATATGGAGATTTCAACCGTTTTCCTCAATACTGAGGGATCCTGCATAGAGATGAACGATTCAAAGGTTGCCCTGTTCCTCAATGCTGTTGCATCAGACGGTACCAGCATCCAGTTTGGCCATGGTAGCTGCGGTGGCACAGGAGGATTTGAGATACTTGAAAGGGAGGACATCGAAGAATTCGGGCGCAGGACAGGTGAGAAGGCGGTGAGGCTCCTATCAGCAGATTCACCCCCATCAGGAAGCTTCCATGTAATAACAGACCCTGAACTCACAGGTGTCTTCATACATGAGGCCCTAGGGCATGCCGCAGAGGCTGACCTCATACTTCAGGGTGACTCAATCCTTGAGGGCAGGCTCGGTGATAGGATCGCCTCAGAGGCTGTGACCATAGTCGATGATCCCACCATTGATGGTTTTGGTAGCTACAGCTACGATGCAGAGGGTGTGGAGGCATCAAGAACCGTTCTTGTGGAGGACGGCACTCTCAGATCACTCCTGAATTCCAGGGAAACAGCCTTCAAGCTTGGACTTGAACCATCAGGAAACGCACGTTCGGCCATAGGGGATCAGCCCATTGTCAGGATGAGCAACACATTCCTTGAACCAGGGGACCTATCATTTGATGAACTCCTTGAGGATGTGCGTGATGGAATCTACCTTCGGGGTTCAAGGGGAGGCCAGGTTGATACAGGTAAGGGGATATTCCAGTTCAATGCGGCTGAATCATTCAGGATAAGGGATGGTGAGATATGTGAGCCCCTCAGGGACGTTTCACTCTCAGGGAACGTTCTTGAGACCCTCATGAACGTTGATGGTGTTGGGTCAGACTTCAAACTTGGTATCGGCTTCTGCGGCAAATCCGGACAGAGCGTCCCTGTGGGTGATGGGGGGCCCCATGTGAGGATACTGAATGCAATGGTTGGTGGAACATGAAATCCATATCAAGAGAGGAGGGAAAACTGCTTATTGAAATTGCAAGGAGTGTTATTGAGGAGCACCTGCGGGGCTCCGAAACATTCAGATTACCATCGGATCTTCCTGATAAATTCAGGGAGAACAGAGGAGTATTCGTTACACTGGAGAAGAATGGTGAGCTCAGGGGATGCATAGGTTACCCTGAACCGGTAAGACCCCTCATAGATGCCCTCATCGACGCCGCCATATCCGCAGCCACCCGTGACCCAAGGTTCCCGCCTGTTGAGCCTGAGGAACTTGATGAGATAGAGGTTGAGGTCAGCGTCCTCACACCACCCACCCCCATCAGGGTTGAGAATCCTTCTGAGTATCCCCAGAGGATAAGGGTTGGTGTTGATGGCCTCATCATTGAGAGGGGATGGGCCAGGGGCCTTCTCCTGCCACAGGTTGCAACAGAGTGGGGATGGGATGCTGAGGAGTTCCTCTGCAACACCTGCATGAAGGCAGGACTCCCACCTGACTGCTTCTATGACCCCCAAACAAAGGTTTACAGGTTCCAGGCCCAGATATTCAGTGAAAGGGACTACAGATAAAATCCAGAAACATGCCTTGAGGTTTACCGCACATAAAGTTATAATAGAAGAGTGATTTTCATGATAATACCAACAGTTCCCACAGCAGATGAACTCCTTGATAAGGGATTCAGGAGGGCCAGAAAAGCCGCATCTCTCAAGAGGAGTTCAAAGATCCCAGGACAGAAGAAGGCCAAGATCATTGAATCCACACGCATCCAGACAGCATGCCAGGTTATAAGGGACCGTCTAAAGATGATCATCCAGCGCATACCCGATATAGAGTCGCTGCCAGAATTCTATCAGGACTACATCGATGTAACAGTGGGTGTGGACGACCTCAAAAAGGCTCTTGGCGCCCTTAACTGGGCTGTTAGAATACTCAATCAGCTTGAATCCGATTACATGAAGAAAATAAAACGTTCAAAGCCATCAGATGCATCCAATCTGAGAAGGGAGGCCTTCGGTAGGATATCATCAGTTGTGAGAAGAATTGAAGGGGATCTTGACTTCCTTGACTTTGCAAAGAACAGACTCAGGAACATGCCCACCGTGGACTTCGATGCATTCACGGTTGTTATAGCGGGCTTCCCAAATGTGGGGAAATCCACACTCCTCAGGACACTGACAGGTGCAGAACCAGAGGTTGCTGATTACCCCTTCACCACCAAGGGTATACAGATAGGGCACCTTGAACGTAAATGGAAGAAAATACAGGTGATAGATACTCCAGGTCTCCTTGACCGGCCGGTTGAGGATATGAACAACATTGAACTCCAGGCCATGGTTGCCCTTGAGAACATAGCCGATGTCATACTCTTCATATTCGATGCCTCGGAAAGCTGTGGATACACGCTCGAAAGCCAGTACAATCTTTATCTTGGCATAAAGGCTATCTTTGAAATACCCATTATCACTGTTTTCAATAAGATGGACCTTGCAGAAAATGTTAAGTATCTAGAAGAATATATTAATATGGTTGAGGAACCACTGATGGTGTCTGCATTTCAGGGCAGAGGGGTCTCCGAGATAGTAAAAAAACTGGAGGGTTTATATGAAAAAGAAACTGGAAAAACCCATAACAATGTTTGAGAAGAGAAGGCTGATGGCCGAGAAGATGATGGAAGATATGATAAAGAACATGAGGGAGATGCAGAAGGAGTTCGAGAAGAAGATATCAGAGTACACCGAGAACATACCTGAAAAGCTGAACATGGACGTCATAGAAACAGATGACAAAATAATCATAAAGACGGACCTTCCCGGTGTTAAAAAAGAAGATATAAACATAGAACTCACAGAAAATACCATATCCATATCTGCAGTCTTTGAAGAGGAGATTGAGGTCAAGGAGGCCAATTTCGTCAAAAAAGAAAGGAAGTATGGTGAGGCAAGAAGGGAGATGAGGCTCCCTGAAAAGATAAAGGTCGAAGAGGCCAAGGCCAAATTTGAAAATGGTGTCCTTACAGTTGAGCTTCCAAAGGTGGAGATCAAAAAGAAACAGGTCCTCAAGGTGGAATGAACCACCTACTATTTTTTTGTTGGACTGATTTTGCCGCTAGCTAAAAGCAGATCAGATTACTTTAAAGAAAGAATAATCATTAGTATCTGACCTTACCAATATGCCTGGTGCTTCCAGGATCCTCACCATTGAAGTGGGCAAGGTAGTATACGAACCACTCAAGGGGAACTGCAAGCACAAATGGTGAAAGCAGTGAATTGAGGTCAGAGTAATCAGACATCCTGAATACTATATTCAGTGCTCCAAGACTCTCACAGAACCTCAAAGCCCTCTCTGTAAGTTCATCACCCGGGAAGCCTGACTCAAGGAATATCACAGGCACCCCCTTCTCCACCCTCTCAATGAGTCCATGCCTGAATTCGCCGGAATACAGGGGACAGGCATGTTTCAGGGCCCCCTCCATTAGCATGGTCATGGCAAGCTTGTATGCCAGTCCATAGTTTGGGCCGCTACCCATACAGTAGAATACATCCTCCCCTGCATACTCCTCTGCAAGACCCCTGCAGTCATCCTCGGTGTCCCTCAGGAGCCTCCCAATCTCATCAGGTAGCTCCTCGAGTTCTGAAAGCACCCCCTTAGATACCTCATCGGTGTGAATGCCAAACAGTATCCTGTAGAGTGCCAGGAGCTGTGTCATGTAGGTCTTGGTACCAAGTATGGCCTCCTCTCTGCCACAGCGGGTTATTATGGTTCTCTGGGACTCAGATGCCATGGTACTTTCAGGTTCATTTGTAATCGTCACGGTTTTAAGTCCAATTTCAGTGGCCCTTCTAAGTGCCGCAAGGGTATCCGCTGTCTCCCCAGACTGGGACGTGAATATAACCACAGAGTTCTTTCCCTCAATCTTTCTGTGGTAGTAGAATTCATAGCCGGTCATGACATCAATGTTAAGATCATAGTTCATTAAAACTGCATCCCTTGCACTATAGCATGTGGATAGTGAACTTCCACATCCAACAAGGTATATGCGCCTGCACTCAGCAATCTCACCTGATATCCTGGACATCATGTCCCCCTCAGCCTTAAGGGTCATTTTAAGTGATCCTGGCTGTTCCATGAGTTCTGTATACATCCTGTACTTCATTTCATCTCCCCAAAAGTTTTTTATAATCCTCTGCTATTTTAAGGGCTGTCTCTGCAACTTCAACTGCGTCCTCCCCGGTGAGTACGACCATTGGCTCCTTGCCCCATGCGCCCCTGTGGTATATGACATCAGGGGGTGATTCCGAATTCCTTATGGCCTCCTCAACACCCCAGGGTATGGTGCCACCCTCGACCTCCCTCAACACTCGGGGTTCCCGGCTACGATCATAGGATGAGACCACCATTCCATGGTCCTCACAGATATTAATTATACTTTCATCAAATTTAATATTAAGTGCGCTTCTCTTCCAGGGAAAGTGCCTGTTGAGGGCTATTATGAAACGGGCCATGTGGGATGATGCCCCGAATTCAGGTTCCCTGCATGCGAAGGCCCTCCCACGGAACTCTGTGATTCTGCCAGGTACCGCCACAACATCTTCGATGCCACGGGGGTTTTCCCGTGCCATTACAAGGTTGGACCTCACCTCGGGTATGAGAATCCCGAAGCACTCAGAGGATGATAGCATCTCAAGGGCCATCTTAACGTTCTCTATTTCCATGATATCACTCAAAGGGAATATTCCAGTAAAATAGTTATAGGGAGACCATTAATTTATAACTATAAGTTTTTGAGGTGTCAGTATGGAGAAGGTGAAGGAATTCAGGGGTATAAAGGAACATCTCAGGGTATTCCGGGAGGCTGTTAAGGACGCTGATAGGATAGGCTTTGCAGGCGTACCCGGGGTCTGCACGCCCTTTGCCCAGCTATTTGCATACGCCTCAAGGGACAAGGACAACATATTCATACCCAACACGGACTTTGAAAGGGCAAGAACACTGGAATTAACAGATTACGGCGTTGAGCTTGGTGAAATGAAATCAGAAAAGGTTGATGTCCTTGTACTGCTGGGAGGGCTCTCAATGCCAGGTATAGGTTCAGACATTGAGGATGTTAAAAGGCTCACCGATGAGGCCCTTCTTGAGGGCGGGAGGCTCATGGGAATATGCTACATGGACATGTTTGCAAGGGCCGGATGGTATGACCTCCTAGACTTTGATTGTGTCATAAACGCAGATATAGAGGGTTTCGTCCTCAGAAGGTGATATCTATCGATTTGAATAAAAAAAATGAAGATAATGGTGCATCCGAGGGCAAAGGGTACACACAAGAATCCACTCTGACGGCTTTAGATATGGTCCCCGGCCAGCTCTATGAGACCATAGTTGTAACATGGGATGAATCAATGAGGAGGGGGAACGCTGCCCCCATCGGGGTTCTCTGCACCGGTGAGCGGAGTGTGACCCTCTACCTGTATTCTGGAACCCACACACTTGATAATATACTCAGAAACAGAAAATTCACGGTGAACGTGACCCTGGATCCCCTCATCTTCACCGAGGCCACCCTTGGTGAAGTCGCTGATGAGATGTTCTCATCCCAGAGGGGATACCTTCACCTTCAGGGGGCTGATGCATTCTTCACCGCAGAGGTTGACTCCGTTAAGAAGGTGGTGAGGACCGACCGGTACGGTGAAACAGAAATCCGCATCGTGAATGCCAGAACCCCTGAGATTTTCAGGGGTGAAGATTTCAGGATCGTCCTCAACAGGGGAATATACGCTGTTATAGAGTCACTCATATATTACACCCGCTCCGGCTTCATGGACTCCCACGACCTCATGGTTCGAATTCGTGAAATGAACAGGGTTGCAAGAAAGGTTGGGGGACCCCGTGAAAGGGAGGCCATGAAAAGGATAATAAGGGCCCTTAAATCGAAGGGGTTTAAGTGATCACCCGCTGAATACATCCTGGACAAAAAAGACAATCATCAACACAATAAAAACCCCAACAATCATCACCCAACGATCACATCCACGAACTGGAATTCATCCACACTAAAAAGTCCCCTATCACCTATTTTCAATTCGGGGATAACAAGAAGTGAAAGGAATGACATCGTCATGAATGGCGCGCTCAGAGTGCAACCAAGTTCACACACAAAATCGTTGAGGTCCTCCATCCTGGATGCCACCTCCACTGCATTTCCATCTGACATTAAACCTGCAACTGGTAGTTCAAGGGTCCTTTGATCATCATCTGAAACAGCCACAAGGCCCCCTCCTGTTTTTTTGAGTATATCGACCGCCCTCTTCATGAGACCTGAATCCAGGCCCACTGTTATGACGTTGTGTGAGTCGTGGGCCACAGTTGAGGCAATGGCCCCTTCCTTAAGTCCGAATCCATGAACGAATCCATTGGAGATGTTTCCCTTACCATAACGATCTATAACCGATACTTTAAGTATATCCGAGGATGGGTCGGGGGCTACAAAACCACCATTTACCCCAAGTCTTTTCTGTAACTCCCTTGTCACTATCTGGCCATCAAATACATTGATGACTCTGACAGTGACCTCGTCATCATCTGATTTCACCTCAAGATCCTCTGCAGTGAAATTAACGATTTCAAGGCGGTTCATTCTCCTGCGACTGGTTTTAGGGGCTCCCAGGTATCTTCCATTCTCTGCAACGATCCTTCCATCAATGTAGACCCTCTTAACATTGAAGTCCCTTAGGTTATCAACCACCACCATGTCAGCTGCCCGTCCAGGTGCCAGGGCCCCTGTATTGAGCTTGTAGTGATCTGCAGGGTTCACAGTGACCATCTGCACGGCCTTAACGGGGTCAACACCGTATTCAACAGCCCTTCGGAGTATCCTGTCCATGTGACCCTCCAGGAGGTCTGCTGGGTGGATATCATCTGATACCAGGAAGTCACAGTCGACAGCTGCAAGGTCCCTGAGGTTCCTTGCGCTGGAACCCTCACGTGCCATTATCTTCATTCCAAGTCCCCTCTTCTCAAGGGCCTCGGCGGGACTCACACATTCATGTTCTGTGGATATACCGGCCCCTATGTATGCACACAGTTCATCACCTGATAGAAGGGGTGCGTGGCCATCCACCGGCTTATTGAGTTTCTTTGCAGCAGCTATCTTATCCATTACCTCCACATCACCTGCTATAACACCCGGAAAGTTCATCATTTCGCCCAGTGCCACCACAGATTCCCTTGAAAGGATATCCTCTATCTCCATGGCCGATAGCTCTGCGCCTGATGTCTCAAAGGGCGTTGCAGGTACGCAGGATGGTGCTGTGAAATAAAATTTTAGGGGTGCGCTTGTTGCATCCTCCAGCATGAACTCAACACCCTCAACACCCATAACATTGGCTATCTCGTGTGGATCAGAAACAACAGCAGTGGTGCCATGGGGGATTGCAGCGGCTGCAAAGGATGACGGTGTGAGCATTGAGCTTTCGATATGGACATGGGCATCCACAAAACCCGGAAGGATTATATCGGTGAAGTTCCCCTCCACCCTCCGGACACATTTTATCAAACCACCAGAAACTTCAACCTCTGCAGGGTATATATCCCCCGTGAAGACGTTAAGGATGTTTCCCCTTATCATTTAATCCTCCAGGTATTCATCTTAGCGTTGAGGAAGTTTTCAGTCATCTAATCCAGGTCGTTCATCTTTTTGAGTTCATGGAGGAGTATCGGTATGAATGCACCAACATCTGTAACCACGCTCACAGCCTGTGAACTGCCCCTATCAGAGAGCTTCGTTACTGTCGCCGGGTTTATATCAACGCATATTGTCTTTACACGTGATGGAAGTATGTTACCAGTGGCTATTGAGTGGAGCATGGTGGCTACCATTAGGACCATGTCAAGATCCTGGACGTACTTCCTCATCTCATTCTGTGCCTCCATGACATCCGTTATTACATCAGGAAGCGGTCCATCATCCCTTATTGAACCTGCAAGGACAAATGGCACATCATTTTTTATGCACTCATACATTATCCCTGAAGTGAGAACTCCCTTTTCCACCGCATCCCTTATTGAACCGGCACGGTTTATCTCATTTATGGCGTTAATGTGATGCCTGTGGCCCCTGCTCACGGCCTCGCCCCTCTCAAGGTTAACCCCAAGTGATGTGCCGTACAGGGCTGACTCTATATCATGTGTAGCGAGGGCATTACCTGCAAAGAGCACATCTATAAAACCAAGCCGTATCATCTCTGCAATCATAGGTGCGGAACCTGTATGCACAATTGCAGGCCCTCCAACAAGGCCTATCTTACCCCCCCTCCTTTTAATATAGGTTATCTCAGAGGCTATCTTCTTTATGGTGGTCACAAGGGGCTTTTCACTTGAAACGTCGCTACCCATGAATTCAAATACTCCCTGCTTTCCCCTTGGTCTTTCGGGTGGGATGACCTTTATGCCCTCCCTTCCAACAACAACCAGGTCCCCCTTCTTTATGTCCCTGATGGGTTTGCACCGGGCAGTTTTTGCCTCAGGGTCAACAACTATCATGCAGTCCATCTCTATCCCCTCGACCTCCAGCCATTCACCTCCATGGTAAATGAAGGTCTGATGGTTGGTTGTGGAGTAGAAGTCATCAGGTAGCACCCTGTCCATAGGGGCCCTCTTCAGTTCAACCTCCCTTATCTCTGCTATGGATGCCCCTATCTCACTGAGTTCATCCAGGATCTGGTTGAGGAGTGATGGTGTCTCAGCCTCCACCAGTATCCTTGCATGGCTTGGATCAGATTTTCTCTTTCCTATTTCGATTTCAAGTATCTGGAAATCCCCGCCCATATCCATTATTATATCAAGGGCCCTGGGGAGTATGAGACTGTCAATTATGTGACCCCTGAGTTCCACCTCTCGAGTATTCATGATTAACACCACCGGTTGATAATTAAATGGTTGGCCAACAAAGTATATAAAATCTGCTGGGATCAGAAAGGAATCCGGTCTTTTAGATGCTTTAAAGAATTATAAAAGTGTCAGAAGGTCGTAGATTATCTTGGCCGCATTCACAGATGTCTGATCCCCAAAGCCGGTGGATGCAACCTCCACCACATCAAAACCAATCACATCCTTCCTGGAGAGAAGTTCAGCTATGTCCTCAAGAACCCATGGCGTGAGACCGCAGGGTGTGGGATTACCAACGGCTGGTGCATATGCCGGGTCAAGTACATCAATGTCAACTGAAATATATACAGGGTCCCTGATATCCCTGAGGGCTTCGGATACAACCCCAGGGTTCTTCATTACCTCATGGGCCATTATGCACCTTATACCGTTCTCTCCTACAAATTCAGCCTCATCTGCTGATGCCGACCGGACTCCGATCTGTATGACCTCTGCCCCCAGTTCATGAACGCGCCTCATGACGGTTGCATGGGAGTACCTCTCGCCTGCATAGCGATCCGCCATATCCATATGTGCATCGAGGTGAATAACCACAGGCGCTTTACCATGGCATGTGAGTTCCTCGACCACAGGGAGTGTAACTGTGTGCTCACCGCCCAGGGTGATGGGTTTGAGGCCCAGGTCCAGAACCCCACGTATGGAGTCACCTATGAACTCCGCTGTCCTCTGGAAATTACCAGGCACAACATCCACGTCACCGAAGTCGAAGCATTTAACGCCTGGCTCTCCTGAAAACCTGAGGTTGTATGATTCGAAACTGTAGGATGCCTCCCTCACCGCCAGGGGGCCGAAGCGTGCCCCTGGAACATATGTGGTTGTGGAATCAAAGGGGACACCCAGTATTCCAAATGAAAGTTCAGGTATCCGCTCAGGGTCCGTTGTTGAAAAAGCAAATTTTAGGGGGTCTTCTGTATGTAAAAGCATCAGATCAAAAACCTGATTTTATCATATTGTAAAAAGGAGTTTGTGGGATTATCCCTTGGTCCTCATGAGTTTCCTCTGACCGAGGGCCTCTATGTATTCTACCTCAACACCCTCAACCAGCTGGTCGCTCAGTTCATCAGGTATGGGTGTTTCAAAGGTCTCATAGGTTTCGAGGTCCATCAGCTGGACGTCTCCACCCATTATCGCAAGGACCTGAGCCGTCCTCTTGTCGATTATAGGTATGTCAACCTTTGCGTCAACTGGCTTAACAAAGCTCCTCTTCTGATTGTCAAAGATCCCAACAGCCTCAACACGGGCCTTTGCTGATCCATGCTTGCCCGGAGATGATGTTGAGATATTTGTAATCTTTGATGGCTCACCATCAATGATCACGTACTTTCCAACCTTAAGTGTCTTAACTTCAACCACTTTCTTTGACATTAATTTTACCTCCTGTTAGAATGAGTGATATGAGACAGATGTATATCTATTAATCTGGTGCACATATATAAAAGCTTTATAGGAATCAGTACCTCCGAATTATGTGATTGAATTGAATCTGATAAGAAGTGATTGAAATGAAGGTTGCTATAACATCAGGTAGCTCTGAAGGACCCACCAGGCTCAATGCCTTTGACAATGCACTCCTTGAAGCTGGAATAGGTGACGTGAACCTCATAAAGGTCTCAAGCATACTCCCCCGTGGCACGAAAATAGTTGAACTTCCAACCCTTGAACCCGGGTCCATGATGAACTGTGTGCTCTCCTATAAAATATCAGATACCCCCGGTGACCTCATATCCGCCGCCATAGCAGCTGCAACTTCAGATGAGTTCGGATGTGTCGTTGAGAACTCTGCAGTTAACAGAAAACCTGAGGATGTGAGGGAAGAGGCTATCTCGATGGTCAGATACATGATGTCTGTGAGGGGACTTGAAATAAATGAATTAATAGTAGAAGAAACAAATCATGTTGTTGAAGAGTGTGGGGCTGCTGTATCAGCGCTCATCTACCTTGATTGAACTCGAGAAGGGGGTTGAATGGAAGAATCAGACATCTACTACTGGAAGAGCATCGCAGTTAAAATGGCCGAGCAGGTTGAAAAGGCTGTTGCTCCCCTTGTAGGAACTCCAGATGCCGGGGAGATAATCAAAATGGGGGCTGATGGAACGCCCACAAAACTCATAGACCTCGTGGCGGAGGATGAGGCTATAGGTGTACTTGAGAACACCGATCGGCCAGTAACCATAATAAGTGAGGAGATCGGTATTCTCCACATAAACCAGGAGCCCCCGGATGAACCCAGAATAATCTTCGTTGTGGACCCCCTCGATGGTACAAGCAATGCAATAAGAAACATACCCTTCTACGGTATCTCAGTGGCTGTTGCAGAATATATTCCAGGAGGCGACCTTCCCTCTCTCAATAACGTCGTCATGGGTTTCGTGAAGAACTTTGCAACAGGCGATCTTTACTGGGCAATAAGAGGTCAGGGAGCATTCCTAAATGATAAAAAAATCTGCGCATCAAGCCAGAGCTCCCTGGATAGGACCTCCATCGGTGCATTCATTTACGGCACAAGATTCCGGAGGGTTGACAGCATCTGCAGGGTGATCCGCCGGATGCGCATTTTAGGTTCCGTGGCCCTTGAGCTTGCATATGTTGCAAGCGGCTCATATGACGCCTTCATGGACCTGAGGGAAAATCTGCGAATAGTGGACATAGCCGCATCCAAGCTCATCGTGGAGGAGGCAGGTGGTGTGGTGACAAATGAGAGGGGTGAATCAATAGATGGTCTCCTAAACGTCAAGGCAAGGACCTCACTTATCGCAGCGGGAAACATTGAACTCCACAAAAAAATAATGCATACCCTGGAGGTCATCTGATGCGTATAGGTATAATAGCCCGTTTTGATGTGCCTGAAGCTGTTGAACTTGCAGGTAAGGTGGCCTCATTCCTTCTGAACAGGGGTGTCGAACTGAGCGTTGACCTCAAGATCACAGAGGAGCTACCTGAACTCCGTGAATATGGGAAGGATATCAGGGATATGGAGGTCGACATGATACTGACCATCGGGGGGGATGGGACAATACTGCGGACCCAGAGCCTCATAGAGGGTAAGGAGATACCAATACTCGGAATAAACATGGGCACGGTCGGTTTCCTCACAGAGGTCGACCCTGAGAATGTCTTCTCGGCCCTGGAGGATGTTCTTATTGGCAACTACGCCGTTGAGAGGAGAACCCTCCTCAGCGTATACCATAACGATGAACTTCCATCAGCCCTCAATGAGGTTGTTCTAATGACAAGAAAGCCCGCCAAGATGCTCCACATAGAAATATCAGTTGATGATGAGGTGGTTGAGGAGCTCAGGGCGGACGGCATAATCATAGCAACACCCAGCGGTTCAACAGCCTATTCCATGTCAGCTGGAGGCCCAATAGTGGATCCCCGTGTGGAGGCCTTCCTTATAGTTCCCATATGTCCCTTCAAGCTTAGCGCCAGACCACTGGTTGTCTCCAATAAGAGTGTAATCCGGGTCAAGCTGTTGAAGAAGGGTAAGAAGGCCATTGCAGTGATTGATGGACAGTACGAGGAGGAGGTCAACCACATGGAGGAGGTTGTATTTAAAAAATCGGATCACTGTGCCCACTTTGTAAGGCTCAGTAAGGACTTCTACAGGAAGGTGCGTGAGAAGCTCATAGAGGGTGGTATAGACTCAATAAAGAATTAAAGCTGATTTTAAGCTCTTGTAGCCGCAATGGTTAACCAAGCCGTTTAACTGGACTAATGTTATACAGATGACCAAAGACCTCAAAACCATCTCAAAACCGAAAAAAGGTTATACAGATGACCAAAGACCTCAAAACCATCTCAAAACCCCTTGTTGTTGACCTCACACATGGTGGAGTTACCATTGCCCGTGAACTAAAAAAAATATCGGATCATGTCCTGGCATGGGACATATATGGAACTCTAAAGGGCTCTGACCATGAAATGCTCCTTGAAATGGGCATCGATGAGGTCGATGCTCCCATAGCCGATTCAACCATAATAGCACCTGTCCACTGCCCGGTTAAAGCTGATATAACCCATCATGAGATAACAGGTCTTCTGATGGGCCCCTGGAAGGAAGCACGTGGAATACACGTTGTTGAGGTTACAGGGGTCAAGGGGAAGACCAGCACGGTATGGATACTCAGAAAGATCATGGAAAACCTGAATCCTCTCATCCTGAGCAGCCTCGGGTCCTATGCGGGTTATGAACTCCTGAGGAGGGATATAAGCATAACTCCTGCCAGTATGATTGAGACAGTGAAACTTGCAGGTCCCCGTGATTATGGTTCAGCCATCTTTGAGGTCTCCCTTGGCGGGACGGGCCTTGCAGATGTGGGTGTGCTGACAAATATAGCCGAAGACTACACCATAAGGAGGGGCACATCAAGGGCCAGCTCCGCCAAAAAGCAGATATTCAAAAGCAGAATGGTCTGCTGCGACCTTCAGGCATTCAACAGGTACTACCGGAATTTTGGGGATAAAACAAACACATTCTCAGTTGATGATGGTGCCAGTGTCCATGCCAGCGATATCAGCTATGGCCTTAATTCCACAATGGCAAGTGTCATCGTGGAGGACCTTAAAACCATTGATGGTGACAGGATCAATACAGAGTTTGGAATTGAAACATTTGCACCAGCAGAGCACCACCTATCAAACGTTCTTGCCGCAGTCAGCGCCGCACTCACACTTAACCTTGATGTGAATGACATCCAGCGGGGGGTTAAGGGTTTCCAGGGGATACCCGGCCGCACATCAATCAGAAAACTGGATGGCACCTGCATAATAGAGGAGGTGAACCCAGGTCTGAATGTGAAGGCCGTCGAGTACACACTGAAAATGGCAGAGGACCTCCCTGACCCTGTGGTAATCATAGGTGGAAGATACGGGGTTACCTGTGAGGATATAGATGAGGACAGGCTCTCTAGAGTTCTCAGAGAATACACGGATTTTAACCTCATATTCACCGATGAACTTGGATACAGTATAATGAAAAAGACCCATAAAAATGGCCCCTACTTTAAATCCCCGGATGATGCGCTGAAGGCTGCCCTTGAAAATAAAAACGTGATCCTGATTTACAGGTCAGAGTATGGTGACCTTTCAAGAAGGTGATTAGCAAATTACAGGTGTATGTAGTCAGAAATTGTGTTTTTTTAATAACTATGACTTTTTAAAAACTTATAAATAGGATGCCATAAATTTTTCAACTGATTAATGTTTACTGGAGATGATTCATTGATAGCTGGAACAAGGGGGAGTCGCCTGGCACTGGTACAGACCGACCATGTCATCAATATGCTAAGTGGAATCTGCGATGAAAGAATCGAAAGGAGAATTATAAAAACAAAGGGTGACAGAATAAAAGATTCCCAGCTTTACAGTATGGATTCAAAAGGTCTTTTCACACGTGAACTTGATATTGCAGTCCTTGAGGAAGAAGTTGACCTTGCTGTCCACAGCCTCAAGGACGTCCCCAGCGACCTTGACCCTGAACTTGTGATTGCAGCTGTTCCTCCAAGGGAATCCCCCAATGAGGTCCTTGTATCACGTTTTGACTGGGATAAGCTTCCCCCAGGTGCTAAATTTGGGACAAGCAGCCTTCGGAGGGAAGCATTCTGCAATCATCACCAAAAAAATTTTAAGATGGAGCCCCTAAGAGGAAATATAGATACTAGGATAAGAAAGGTGATGGAAGGAGAGGTCCACGCAACCATAATGGCCGAGGCTGGTTTAAAGCGCCTTGGACTTGAAGATTACATTAAAAAAAGATTCACACTGAAATACTTAACACCAGCCGCTGGACAGGGGGCCCTGGCTGTTATAACAAGAAGGGACAGTGAATTAAGGAAATCAATTGAGAGAATAACCCATTACCCCTCCCAGCAGGAGGTCACAGCTGAAAAGGCTCTCCTTAGGGAACTTGGTGCCGGGTGCCAGTACCCACTTGGGGTTATAGCAAGGACCTCAAATGGAGAGATCAATCTCTATGCTGTTCTTTTAACAAAAGACGGCGAGATACTCAAAAAGGTTAATGTTAAAGGATCTGTTAATAAAGCAGAGGACATTGGTAAAAAAGCTGCCAAAGAAATGGAGGATTATATTTGAGAAAGATAAATGTGGGTGTAATCGGCGTTGGAGCCATGGGTTACAACCATGCCAGGGTTTACTACAGACTTAAAAATGCGAATCTTATGGCTGTATCCGATATAATGAAGGGAACACTCCAGAAGGTTGCCAACAAGTACGATGCCATAGGATATGTGGACTACGAAAACCTCCTGGAGATTCCTGAAATAGAGGTAGTCAGTGTCTGCGTTCCAACCACCCACCATTACCGTGTGGTCATGGACGCCCTCGAACACGATAAACACGTTCTTGTAGAAAAGCCCATTGCATTTACACTCGAAGAGGCCGAGGAGATGGTGAAAACAGCCCGTAAAAAGGGTTTGAAGCTGGGGACAGGACATGTTGAAAGGTTCAACCCGGCTGTCCAGAAGGCAAAAGAGTTAATTGAAAATGATGTGATAGGGGACGTGGTTTCTGCATCTGCAAAGAGGGTAGGCCCATTCCCCCCTAGGATAAAGGATGTGGGTGTTACCATTGACCTTGCGATACATGACCTTGACGTCATGCACTACCTCTTCAGTGAACCCGTGGCAGAGGTGTACGCGGTCATGGGGAGCATACTAGAGAAGTGTGAATATGAGGACCATGCAGAGATAATGACAAAGTTCAGAAGCGGAATCACAGGTATACTTGAGGTTAACTGGCTCACACCATACAAGAGGAGAAAGCTTGCCATCACTGGAACAGATGGTATAATAAACGTTGATTATATCGATCAAAAACTGGACGTGTACGGAAAGTTCGCCCAGGACATCCATATCAAACATGAGGAACCCCTCAAGAATGAAATCAAATCTTTCCTCTCATCGGTTATTAACGATGAGGAGCCTGAGATAACCGGCGAGGATGGCATATACGCCCTTAGAACTGTACTTGCAGCTATGAAATCTGCGAGGGAACACAGGCCTGTTAAACTTAACGGTGATATTTGAGGTGCTTGTAATGGAAAATGAACTTATAAAGAAGGCTAGGGAACTGAGAAAAAGGGGTTTTACAACAGGGGAAATTGCAGATGAACTTAACGTATCAAAGGATACTGCCAGGTGGCTAACACTTCAGACAGCCAGTTCCGTTTCCCCCAAGGAGGCCCCCGTGGATTTTGCCATCAACTGGGAGAGCCTCGGCGGTAGTTCATCCCGTATGAGGTATGTTTCCGCTGCAATGGCAGACATGGCACTCAAGTACGGTGTTGCAGATGTTATTCTTGGTATAGCAATAAGCGGCATACCCTTCGCCACCCTCATGGCAGATGTTATGGGGACTGAGACAGGTCTTGAAACATCCCTCGCCGTCTTCCACCCTGTGAAACACCGGAAGGATGAGGGGGCAGAGGGTGCCATTAGCAGCAACTTTGCAAAGGTAAAGGGCAAAAGGGTTGTGGTTGTTGATGATGTGATAACCAGCGGGAGGACTATAGGTGAAGTCGTGAAGGTCCTCAGGGAACAGGGAGCCAAACCCCTGGCGGTTACGGTCCTCATAGATAAGAAGGGGATCTCTGAGGTTGATGGTGTGCCGGTTGAGTCGCTCATAAGGGTAAGCAGGCTTGGTTGATAAACATCAAAAACACCATACTTTTCCTATCATTCCCCTAGGGACAGCCTCCAATAATATGATGTTAAGGGCTCAATTCACTCTAAAAATAATTTCCTGCAGTGGTGAAAAAATTAGTGATAATATATGTGCTGAGGCTATTTTTGAGTTCAAGCATCTTCACTGGAGCTTATTCTTAACTTATCTCTTCTGCAGGTTCCTGCCATTACTTTACCACTTCAACTGAAGATGGATATAAAAAGAGCCAGAGTCATACAGAGTGGAGGACCCTTCACCAATCTCATTCTGGGATCCTCTAAGATGCGTCCAGTTAAAACCCCTGGATCATCAGGGACGGTACCTCAGTATCGCCCCTATGCCCCCAAAGGCCCTAAGGAGCTGCATACCCTCCTCTGTCTCTGTTGATATGATCTCAACCTCGGTTCCGACCTCCTCGGCCATCTCAACCAGGTCATCGATCATATCTTTACTCTCTGAGAGTCTCATCTGATCGTTACAGGATGGACAGGTTTCAGTGTCCGGTAGATCCTTACCAGTCTTCTCCATGCTATGCCCGCATGAGGCGCACTCATAGGTTCCCCTCTGGTATTTGAGGTCCTCTGAAAGAAGGAGAACCTCAACTGCACCCATCTGGAGGTGCTGGCGGACCTCTCTCTCACCATAGGATGCAAGGCCGTCCTCATTTATGAGTTCCCTGAGGAAGCGCTGGACAAGCTTCTTCTCCCTCATCACATCAATTTCACTCAGGACGTCCATGGACTTGTCGATGACCTCCCTGATACCGAATTCCCCTGTGTATGACGTGTCCACTGTGGTTATAACCTTCTTCTTGAGTTCATGGTGAAGGTAATCCCCGTTCAGAAACTCCTCCTTGGTATGACCAGGACCCCCGAGGATGATACCCTTGAGGTCCTCTATCTGGAGGAATGCCTCATTCATGTGCTCCCCTATCCTCTTGAGGAACTCATGGGCTGCCAAGTCTATGAGGCGGTCGAACCTCCTCTGGGACTGACCACCAGCCTTGTGCTTACCCGGGACCCCACTCGTGAGGGTCTTTAGGATGTCTATCCTCTTACCCCTGAGGGTTGCGATGGTCGCCTCCTTCCTGTCAAGTACAGCAAGACCATAGGTTTCCTTTTCTTCAAGCATTTCCTTGAGGGGTTCAAGGTAGAACTCCGAGTTGCAGTGGTATATGTAGGTCTTTATGGGTTCAGGTGGCTCAAAGACATAGGTTTCCATCTTCTCTGTACCCGGACCTCCCCTTGGCACCATTCCCACAAACATTACGAGCCCCTTCTCTGGTGGTTTGGGAAAGAGCTTCAACCTCTGCATTATAACCTCAATTGCGGACTGTACATTCTTCTTGGTCTGTTTACTCTTGATGTTGGCGCTCTGACTCAACTCTTCCCTCATATGCTTTACAACATCACTGATCTGCCTGTCTGGGGGTATGTATACCGATACAAGCTCTGTTCCTCTCCCCTTCTTATCTGAAAGTTCCTGGAGGGTTCTCTTGAATTCAAAAAGCTCCTTTGATGATGGTTCACTCACTACGAATCACTCCTCATGAAAATGATAAAATAAACTGTAACTGTATATGAGGCAGGGTAATTATAAAGTTTACTGGATGCCGGGAGAAAAGATATAAGTGGATTCAGTCATAACTGGAAAGGAAGAGTCAACTAATTTTCACGGTGGATCGTTATGAGAATTGTTATTACCATTGGAGGATCAATCCTGATAAGTGAATTCACACATGAAATGTTCAGGGCATACGCCGATATTCTGAATTCACTGAGAAATGAACATGAACTGTTTGTGGTTGTGGGTGGTGGCAAACCGGCCCGTGATTACATAGGACTTGCACGAAAACTGGGGGCAGGGGAGGCCCAGTGCGATGATATAGGAATTGATGTCACAAGGTTAAACGCCAGGATCCTGATAACAGCCCTCGGTGAAAGTGCGTACCCATCTGTACCTGAAAACTTCAGGGAGGCCGTTAGGTTTGCAGCGTCGGGCAGAATAGTGGTGATGGGTGGTACTGAGCCTGCCCACAGCACCGACGCGGTTGGGGCGATACTGGCCGAAACCGTTGGGGCTGACCTCATGATAAACCTTACATCGGTTGATGGATTCTATGACAGGGACCCCCAGAAGTACCCTGATGCGAGGTTCTACTCTGAGATCAGCGCCAGTGAGATGCTGGAGCACCTCAGTGGATCCGATGTGAGGGCAGGTACCTACGAGTTCTTTGACCATACAGCCCTCAAGATGATAAAGAGGTCAGGGATAAGGACCATCATAGCCAATGGTAGTGACCCTGAGAACCTTCTGAGGGCAATCGATGGTGGGATAGGAACCACTGTAATCCCTGAATAAATATGGAAGCTTAAATTCATCAAAAAAATGGAGGTAAAGAGAATGGTTGAACCGCACAAGCACTGTCCCGTATGCAGCACCCCCATACCCATGGATGAGGTAACCTGTTCAGAGAGGTGCCAGGAGATCCTATCAAAGAATCAGCAGAGGGTGAGGAGAACAAGGACAATCTTCTACCTTGTATTCGCGCTTTTCATTGTGGTGTGGGTTGTGCTCTCCATAAAAGGATAGGTGATTTTTCCGGGTGGCTCACGGTGACCTCAGCACCGCCACCCCATAAACAACAAGTATAAGGCCAATCGCAACGCCCACGAAGGCAGGGTTGAATGAGAGCGCCCCTATAAGGATGTATATAACACCAAAGATGGCGCTGATTATACCCGCATTTCTTTTCAGGTAACTCTGGGAGCCCGCTGCAAGTATCAGCATCGCGGCGACAAGCAGGAGGATGCCTGTAACGTAAAGCCAGACCCCGGCAAGTTGATTTATGAGGAAGACCCTGAAGACCATCATGAGGCCGACTGCAAGGGTTATAACTGCAAATATCATCCAGAGTATCCCCACCTCCATGTACCTCCTGGCCATGATGGCATTTGCAAGCATCCACAAACCAAGGCCCGAGAGCACAAGACCCGTGAGTATGCTTATGGCTGTTACACCTGAGATCGGAGATACAAGAAATATAATACCGAGAATAACCGAGAGGAGACCCATCCATTTCTTCAGCATCATCTCACCGGTCCGTTATTATGTTCATCTGATTTTATATATTTTATGAAATTTCACCTTATTTTTACATAAACCTGAGAATCACCCTGAAACCTTGACAAAAAGCAGGACTACTCAATAAAGTATCATCCTGAAGCCTGTGACAAGGAGCAGGGCTATGAAAAGGTACCTTATGTACCTCACGTCAATCCTGTGGGCCGCCATAACACCAAGACGTGAGGCCGGGACGCTCATGAATGCAATGGTCACGAACTGGGCCAGGTTAACGTATCCCACAGAAAACTGTCCCCCAGGCCCACTCAGGAGATAGGAGAGTGTGCCCGATGCTGCGGTCATCGCAATCACAACAGATGAGGTGCCGACAGCCTCAAGTACATCAAAGCCTCCAGCCAGCACGAGGAGTGGGACGAGGACCACTCCACCACCGATGCCAAGGAGCCCTGAGAGAAAACCGGCGATGAAGCCCAGTGGAATGGAGGCATTCCTCTTCCCATGGGAGGGTGAAATCCTGGAGGACAGGAGGAGCTGTAGTGAAACAAGGATCAGGAGCAAACCGAATACCGCCCTTAGGACCCCTGCGGGTGATGAGGTGGCAGTCAGAACTCCCAGGATGCTCCCGCATACACCGAGAGCCCCCATGGGTATGGCCCTGCCTGCATCAACACAGCCCCTCCTGTAATGTGAGTAAGCCCCTGTGAGGGCAGCTGGGAGAATAACTGCAAGGCTGGTTGCAAAGGCTGTCCTTATTGCAATATCCTCTGGTGTGCCTGAGGACTCCATTAAAAAGAAGAGCACCGGCGCTATTATGAAGCCTCCCCCGACACCCAGGAGGCCTGTTGCAAGTCCTGCCACGATACCTGTGAGAAGAAGCGCCGCAATATAGAATACGGGATCCATCTTATAACCTGAGGTGTTCAATCATCAATCATTACCACGATTAATTTATAAGTGACAAGATCCATATCTCTCCCTGCTAACTAAATTAATTTCTTCTGGTGAGTAACTTTGAGATCAGACAGGTTCATGGCAGCCGGCATAAT
Organism: Methanothermobacter sp.; assembly: GCF_030055435.1. NCBI lineage: Archaea > Methanobacteriati > Methanobacteriota > Methanobacteria > Methanobacteriales > Methanobacteriaceae > Methanothermobacter > Methanothermobacter sp. The sequence goes on along the minus strand of NZ_JASFYG010000003.1, from coordinate 59,895 downwards.
CTTCATTGCACTGGCAATCACACTCTTCAGCACAGACATCCTCGACCCCCTAATAACACCATTCACACACGTATTCCTCATGGGCTCCTCTGAGGGCAAGGATGTGATATTCTTCACCATAATGGGTACCATGTTCCTCCTTGCACCCATCTTCAGGGAGGGTGGAATTTTTCGCCCTGAAGGCCTCGATAAGAACACCTACCTCTACATCTCGGCGATCGTGGCATTTGCAACATACCTCACGGGTCTCGCAGTTGAGGTGGCAATCCGCCTTGAAATGGGCGTATCACCATTCACGACCTTCATATCAATGAATCCGCCTGCCTCAACAAGCCTGACCCACTCCCATGTATTCAAGGCAAGCCTCAGCCCCCTCACCAGCCTTGTAGTGCCTGCATCATCAGGCATCCATACAGGCTCATCACTGGCAAGTTACATACCCTTCCTTCTCCCCTTAACGATCATTTCAATCACACTTATATACATCCTTGGGCTTCTATCAATAGGTGACAGAAGGGATTTCCATGTGGCGATAGTCATATTCGCCACTGCATCCACAATAATAGGTATAATAGATGGGGGCCTCTTCTCAACCCCTGCACTTGTCGGGCTATCCGGGATTATAGGCATGAGCGCCCTCAGGGTCCCCTTCAGCCCAGGGAATCTTAAAATCCCTACCCTGATAATAGCGTCACTGGTTGTTCTGAGGGTGCTCCTTGGAATCGTGGGGTCAGTGACCGGGTACTATGAGGTCAGCATCATTGAGCCATCAGGCACCCCCGACCTTCAGGGGCTCCATGTTCTCTCAGAGGAGAGAAAGGGTGATACGCTGATACTGAAACTTTCACCGGAGCAGAACGAGATGGTGCTCCTTGATAGGTTAACACGTCTCCTCGATGGGAGGTGTAGCGGGTTCTTCATGACATGGAACTTCTTTTCATTCTTCTGAAGGAGGATAAGGATGAAGCTCAGCATAATCATACCGACCTACAATGAGGAGGAATATCTGCCGGCTCTGCTTGAGAGTATAAGGAAACAGGACTTCAAAGATTACGAGGTTATAGTGGCAGATGCAGACTCTGAGGATAACACAAGAAAAATTGCAGAGAAGTACGGTTGCAGGGTGGTTGATGGTGGTATGCCCGCGGCTGGAAGAAACAGAGGAGCTGAGGTAGCCAGGGGAGAACTTCTCCTCTTTCTGGACGCCGACCTTGTACTCACCGACGGGTACCTCAGGGAGGCCGTGGAGGAATTCGAATCAGAGAACCTTGGAATCGCCATAACCCAGATGATACCCCTATCAACCAGAAGGCGTGACAAGATACTCCACGAATTTGCAAACAGATTCATGATACTTGTTGAATCCATTAAACCCCATGGGGCGGGATGCTACGGAATACTCACCCGTAAGGAACTTCATGAAAGGGTCTGTGGTTTCGATGAATCCCTTGACTTTGGAGAGGACACTGACTACATTGAGCGCATAGGTAAGATAAGCAGGTTCAGGGTTCTGAGGAAGCCAAGGGTTCTGGTATCCATAAGGAGGCTTGAAAAGGAGGGCCTTAGGAATCTGGCATTCAAGTACACAAAGAGCACGATATATGACTTCATGGGAAAGAAGGTGAGTGCAGATGACCTCAAATATGAATTCGGACACTCCAACAAGAAGAGGGTGCTCTACTCTGTCTGCGGGGAAGGAATGGGACACGCAATAAGGAGTGGAGTGATCCTGGATAAGCTAACAGAGGATCACGATGTACTGATATTTGCAAGTGACCGTGCCTACAGGTACCTGAGCAGCAAATTCGATAACGTCCATGAAATATACGGCTTCAACACAGTCTATGAGAATAACAGTGTAAATGATATCAAAACATTTGTAAAGGCCATGAAAACATTCCCCAGGGACCTCAAGGAGAACCTCAAACTCCTATACAGGATAGCAAAAGATTTCAGGCCGAATGTTGTGGTGTCCGACTTTGAGTTCTATGCCAGTGTCATAAGTAACATACTCAGGATACCCCTGATAAGCATAGACAACATGCACGTCATAACCCAGTGCAGGATAGAGTATCCCGAAAAATTCAGGAAGGACAAAATCAAGGCTGAGGCCGTTGTGAGGTCATTCATTGTGAGGCCCAGGCGATATCTTATAACCAGTTACTTCTTCCCTGAGGTTAAAAATCCTGAGAAGGTATCCATGTATCCTCCTGTCCTGAGGGAGGAGATAATGAATCTTGATCCCTATTATGGGGATCATATACTGGTCTACCAGACAAGCAGGTCAAACAAAAAGCTCATTGAAATCTTGAAGACTATAAACAGGGACTTCATTGTATACGGCTTTGAAAGGGAAGAAGTGGATGGAAACCTCACCTTTAGGAGATTCAATGAGGACCAGTTCTTCAGGGATCTTGAGTCTGCGGCTGCGGTTATAACAAATGGCGGTTTTACCCTGATAAGTGAGGCCCTATACCTGCGAAAGCCAGTATACAGTGTTCCTGTTAAGGGACAGTTCGAGCAGATACTCAACGCGGTGTACCTTGAGAAGCTGGGCTACGGCGAATTTCATGAAGAGACAGGAAGGGAAAGTCTTGAGGGGTTCCTTGGTCGCCTTGATATCTACAGAAGGAACCTTGAAGACTATGATGGGGGTAACAACGAGATAATAGATGCACTTAAGAGGGCAATAGATGAATGTTCAAGGGGATGTTGAACTGCAGAACCATTCCTGAATTTAACCGTTTTCTTATTTTTCAGTTTAGATTGACTGTAAATTTAAAAAATAGAATTTTAGCGTCTATCTGAAAATCCATGATTTTTCAGAACTGGTATGAGGAATACAAAGAAAATCTATTCTGACTTTCACAAAAACTGTGATAAGAAAGATTCTGATAAAAACTCATTAAAAATTGTTCCTGGTGTAACTAGAGTGTCACACCAAGATCAAGCTGCTCTGTGAGCTCCTTGTACCTGTTCCTTATTGTCACCTCGGTTACACCTGCAACCTCTGCAACGTCCCTCTGGGTCTTGCGCTCCCCTAGGAGGACCGATGCGATGTAGAGAGCTGCTGCTGCAACACCTGTGGGGCCCCTACCTGATGTGAGACCGTTCTCCATTGCCATCTCTATGATCTCAATGGCCTTGGACTGGACCTCCCCTGAGAGTCCCAGTTCACTTGCAAACCTTGGCACGTAGTCAACAGGGGATGTTGGCGGTAGCTTTATGTTGAGTTCCCTTGTTAAGAACCTGTAGGTCCTTCCGACCTCCTTCTTGCTGACCCTTGAGACCTCTGCGATCTCATCAAGTGTTCTTGGGACATTGCAGCTTCTGCATGCCGCGTATAGTGACGCTGCAACCACCCCTTCAATGCTTCTTCCCCTGATGAGTTTGTTCTCAACGGCTCTCCTGTAGACCATTGATGCGGCTTCCCTGACGCTTCTCGGTAACCCCAGCCTTGAGGAGTCACGGTCGAGTTCGCTCAGGGCAAATGCGAGGTTTCTCTCTGTGGCCCCTGAGATCCTTATCTTCCTCTGCCATTTCCTGAGGCGGTACCACTGGGCCCTGTTCCTTGCCGGAATGTCCCTTCCATATATGTCCTTGTTTCTCCAGTCTATCATGGTCGATAGGCCCTTGTCGTGTATGGTGTAGGTTATGGGTGCCCCGACCCTTGTCCTCTTGTCACGCTGTTCATGGTCAAAGGCCCTCCATTCTGGACCCATGTCAACCAGGTTATCGTCTATGACTAGACCGCACTTTCCACATACTATTTCAGCCCTTTCGTAGTCGCCCCTGAGATCCTCGGAGCCGCACTCAGGGCATTTTGTTTCCTTCTCTATTTCAGAAACATCAGACTTCATTTTCTCCTTCGTTTCCTTCGCCCCCATTTTTTCACATTCTTTATACCCACGTATAAAGTCTCTCCAGCTCGGTTCTCAAACTTTTCAGGTTTTATTGCACGAAGTGGTTTTACTGATATGTATAGATTTCTTGTTGGACCGAAGATGTCGTGCACTTTCCCTATCATTTTTCCTTCAGAAGTAAAAACAGGCGCTCCAAGCTGCGGTGTTCTGGCGGAACGTACTATGATTCTTCCCTTGCTGGAGACATGTGAAATATTTCCTAAACTCTTCATAATTCACCGAAAATTTTATATAGTGTATTCTCTAACTACTAGTATATAAATGTTTCGATAATTTTATATTAAAATAGTGTTTGATGTACAGGGATGTGCATGGTTTTTTGAATTAATCCCCCTGTGCCATTATGTATCTCCCGTAGTATAGCGCTGCAAAAAAACCTATAGTTGTGGGTGCAAAGTAACTTGCGATTCTATCAACCACACTGGCAGCCATGACATAATCAGCCCCTATCCCTGCAACAGCAAATAAACCCACAAGTATGCCCTCCCTTAGTCCAAGAGATCCAGGTAGGAGTGGTAAAAGTGATATCAGAATCCCCACTGTGTAGATTATTATAAGGGGCACTGCAGGTGGTGAAACCCCAACCGCCAGGAAGCAAACATAGAGGCGGCAGACATCAAGGGCCCACATTCCAAGCGAAACAAAAAAACCAGCTATAAAGACCCTCTTATCAGTTATCGCTGTTGAAAAGCCCTCACTGAACCTGTTTATATAGAATATGACCCTCTCATGTATTCTTGAGAAACTGATATCACCCTTCCTGAACCTTGAAAACCACTCCACAGCTCTTCTCACAACAGATAGGGCAAGTCTCTGGGCAATATCACGGTTCATTCCGGCATAAATTGCAGCTGAGAAAAATGCGATTGTGAAAAAGATGAGAATACTTACAATAACCCTCGTCCAGACGGATATGCTCCAAGTCATTATAAGGATGGCGGAAAGAATTGATATAACCGCAAAGGGTATAAACTCAAATACCCGGTCCGCTGTTGACGATGCAAAGCCTATCTCAAATGGAGTCCCCTCAACCTCCCGCAAGAGGTATGCCCTCAGTGGCTCGCCACCTGCAGCCCCTGGGGTTATGTTGTTACCGAAAATGCTTGCAAAAAGAAGCATCATGAGCCTGGGAAACGATGGAGCATCATCAACCAGGTTCAGTATAAGCCGCCATCTCACCGTCCACAGCACAAGTATAAGTGCCTCCAGAAGAAAGTTCAGCACAAGAAAATAGGGGCTGGTCCTCTCAAGGGCCCTCAGAATATCCCCAAAACCTGCAAATAATCCTATAATGAATATAAGGACAGCAACAGCAATGAAGGAGAGAATTATGGTACGCTTATTCTCCCCTATGTAAGCAAAAACGTCCCTCTCTCTCATGGAAACCCACTACTTCAATCCAAGAATCTCAGAAAGAGTGAAACCCTCGGCAAGTTTCTCCTTGATGGATGATTCCTTCTTTTTGATTTCCATTGCCACACGAACAACGTCAGGTACAATTTCAGCTGGAACCACAACCACTCCAGATTCATCCCCAAAGATGAAGTCTCCACTCTCAACTCTGACACCGTCGCACTCGAGGGTCACTTTCAGCCCCCCCTCTGCGAGGGGTTCGCCGGCGCATGGGACATAATTCCTGGAGAATACCGGGAAATCAAGTTCAAGAAGTGCATCCCTATCCCTGCAGGATCCATAGATCACAGCACCTGCTATACCCTTAGCCATGGCGGTTTTTGATGTGAGCTCCCCCCAGACAGCCATATCATCGCCATCAGTCCCTATGAAAACAACATCACCTTTACCTGCAGCGTCTATGGCCATTACAGAGGTCCCCCAGTCACTGCTTGATGTGCTTGCGGTCACAGCCCATCCACAGAGCCTGAGGTTGTTAACGGGCTTTATGGAAGGTATAACCCCATTTATACCGGCCACCGCCTTGAGTGCATCTGAAACCTGGGGGGCCGATATGTCAGAAAGAAGCCTCAGGGGATCCCCTGGGCTGCGGAAACTTCTCAGGCGTTCAATGGGCTTTATGCCTTTCATGGCCATATGATCAATCCTGGGGAGTTGTAACTTCTTCCACCATGGTTTTTCCAGCTACAACTTCGTCAACGCTATGAATGGATCCCCCATAACTCTCAATGGCCCTTGTTATCTCATCAAAATCCAGGTCGTTTCCCTGAATCGTGACCTTGATGTTCTCTGTCTCCTTATCGATTTCCATAAGAGTTATGTTAACACCCTCAACACCCTTCAGTTCACTGAGGTACTTGGCATATTCAGGTATTATGGGTTCGTGTGGTTTTAGTATATCCAGAACAATTCTTATAAGGCCCTTAGCCACCATCTTTCCTCCATGATTCTTTAAAATGATATGGGTATTATGATAGAAAGGATATTTAAATATAGTCCCATTCATAGCGGGACATCTGTGATTATTTTATATATCAGTATCTCCATATAAAATATAGATATTATCAAGCTACTGAAAGGGCTTAATATGTCTCTTATAAAGCTTCAGCAGATAACCCATGAAATAAATGAACTTAAATACCAGGGAGAACTTGGAGTACCCATTCTCATTGAGGGCCGGAAGGACGAGGAGGCCCTGAGGGAACTGGGTGTCCAGGGACCCTTCATAAAGGTTTCAGGTTCCATGATGGGACTTTCTGAAATCGCCCTCCAGGCAGCCAATGCCTCGAGGGTCATCATACTTACAGACTTTGACAGGAAGGGCAGTGAACTTGCAAAAAGATTGTACGCTGATATACAGAGCCTTGGAGCAAATCCAGACCTCAGAATACGGCGAAGACTCATGGGAATGACCAGAAAATACATCAAGGACATACAGAGCCTTCCATCATACATCGAAAGGCTGAAGCTGGAGGTATGCCCATACCCCCTTGATAATATCTGAAACTGTTATCATCATATTTTTCAATTTGATAACCGGTTCATTCCTCAAAGGAGGGTTTACATGGGAAAAGAAGAAATAAGTACAACCAAATACCTCATTCACGCTCAAATTAATGCTAACGGAATCGTTGAGAAACCTGATGTTGTTGGGGCAATATTTGGACAGACTGAAGGCCTTCTCAGCAATGACCTAGATCTCAGGGAACTCCAGAAAACAGGTAGAATCGGTAGGATCAAGGTCAACATCACATCCAGGGGTGGTAAATCAAAGGGGGAGATAATCATCCCATCAAGCCTTGACCGGGTTGAAACCGCCATCCTTGCAGCTTCTCTTGAAACAATAAACCGTGTCGGACCATGTGAAGCCTACATTCAGGTCACAAAGGTTGAGGACGTCCGTGCGGTTAAACGTAAAAGGGTCGTTGAGAGAGCCAAGGAGATATACGCCAGTATGATGGAGGAAGTTGCCCCTGAAAGCCTCAGGATGATAGAAGAGGTCAAGGAGGCCATGAGGGTTCATGAAATCACAGAGTACGGCGAGGAAAAGCTCCCAGCAGGGCCCAACGTTGAAACCTCAGACGCCATACTCGTGGTGGAGGGGAGATCCGATGTCCTCAACCTCCTCAAGTACGGTATAAAGAACGCCATTGCAGTTGAGGGGGTCAGTGTGCCAAAAACCGTTGCAGAGCTTACAAAGAAGAAAACGGTAACAGCCTTTGTTGATGGTGACCGGGGCGGTGAACTCATCCTCAAGGAGCTCCTACAGGTAGGGGACATAGACTACGTCACAAGGGCCCCCAAGGGCAAAGAGGTGGAGGACCTTGAGAAGGATGAGATCATGATGGCCCTCCGAAACAAGGTGCCGGTTGAGCAGTTCTACCATGACCTTGGGATGCAGAAGGAGAAGAAGAAATCAGAGGACAAGATGGTGCTCCTCCGGAACATCCTGAAGGAACTTGAGGGGACAGGAAATGCTGAGATACTGGATGACGCCCTCAACATACTGAAGGAGGTCAAGGTTGAGAACCTCTACGATGAACTCAGCCGCGTCAACAACCATCCCTACGCGGTGGTCTTTGATGGTGTGATAACACAGCGCCTCGTTGACCTCTCATTTGAGAAGGGCCTCAGATACCTTGTGGCTGTGAGGAGCGGGGACATTGTCAAGAAACCCCACAACCTCAAACTCATAACGGGTCACACCTGAATCCATAGAAGGCATCAAAATGTATGTCGACATGAACCGTGAGTACCTGAAGGATATAAACACAACAGAAGACATTAAGATACCTGAAGATCCCCTTGAAAGGGTCATAGGGCATGAGGACGTCATGCCAATGATAAAAATAGCTGCAAAGCAGAGGCGGCACCTGCTTCTCGTGGGTCCGCCAGGTATAGGAAAGTCCCTGCTTGCACAGGCAATATCATTTCACCTCCCTGAACCATCAGAGGAGATAACAGTAGTCCATAATCCTGAAAGGCCTGAAAGGCCATTTGTTGAGGTTAAAAGCCGTAAGGAAATAGAGGATGAAATTCTTGAGATTGAAAGGGCTGAGGGTGAACTCATAGACCCCCATAGTGTCCCTGAGGCTGTTGCGGAACGCCTGGGATTCAAGTGCATACACTGCGGCGAGTACAGCAGCGCCTACAACAGTATCTGCCCCAAGTGTGGCGGTGATAAGTTCTCCCATATCAAGGCAAGGAGGAAGCATATCGGGGACCTCCTAGGTATGTTCGAGATGAGTTCAGGGAGCCTCAGCGTGCCCCAGAAGAGGGTCACAACCACGAGGATCATGGATGGTGTTGAGGAGGTTGTGATCTATGAGAGGGTCGGTGGAGACAGTATCAAGGTTCTTGATCAGAGGGCCCTTGAGAAGAGGAGGCAGATGGTTGAAGAGAAACCCAGAAACGTCATAGTCCCCCTTGAGAGGAAAACCTTCATTCAGGCCACGGGGGCAAGTGAAACCGAACTCCTGGGTGATGTCCGCCACGACCCCTACGGGGGACACCCTGACCTGGGTTCCCAGCCCTATGAACGTGTGGTTCCGGGCGCAATCCACGAGGCCCATGAGGGTGTGCTCTTCATAGACGAGATAGTCCACATAGCAGGCCTTCAGAGGTTCATATTCACTGCCATGCAGGATAAAACATTCCCCATAGTCGGAAGGAACCCCCAGAGTGCCGGGAGTTCAGTTAAGGTTGATGAGGTCCCCTGTGACTTCATATTTGTGGGTGCCTGTAACATTGCTGATCTCCAGTACATACTCCCCCCTCTTCGCTCAAGGGTTCAGGGGGAGGGCTATGAGCTTCTCCTGAATACCACGATGCCCGACACCGATGAGAACAGGGCAAAAATCGTGCAGTTTGTTGCACAGGAAATAGAACTTGATGGGAAGATACCCCATGCACGGGCCGCTGCTGTGGAGCTCCTTATTGAGGAGGCGAGGAGAAGGGCGAGGGTCATTGACGACATGGATGATGCACTCACACTCCGCCTCAGGGACCTTGGTGGTGTGGTGAGGATGGCCGGGGACCTTGCTGTGATGGATGGCAGCGAATACATCGAGACCAAACACATGGAGGTTGCGATAAGGAAGGCTGTTTCCATTGAGGATCAGATCCTCAGGAGGTACAAGAGCTATGAGAAGGCCCTTGAAAAGGACCTCTCAAGTTCACAGAGGATGTCACATCAGAGCTATAACAGTGAGAACATAGACCGAAGCTACATGTGATACCCCAGTGATCCGCAAGATTTAAGTGGACATTTAGGTTAGATACCATGAACATGAAGAGAGAGGCAGAGGAAAAACAGGGTCTTCTTGAACGCTACAATTTCCCGGAACTCATTGAGGACTACCTTGTGGAACTTGAAATCAGGAACTACTCCCCCAACACCATCAAAACCTACAGGTCCATTGTTAAAAACTTCTACGAATTTCTGATGGAAGAGGATGACCTCTACGATGATAGAAGGGTTCTGAGGTCCTTCAAGAGGTACATACAGTACCTTAAGAGGGAGAAGAACGTCACCCAGAACTACATTTACCTTGTTACCGTTGTTATCAAGAAGTTCTTTGAGTTCAGTGAAATAGATTGCCTCCAGGAGGTCAAGGCTCCCAAGAGGACGAAGTCCCTGCCCAAGTCCCTCAATGAGGATGAGGTTATGAGGCTCATAAATGCCGTTGAACTCTCAGATGACGGTTCGGCCATTAAGAGGTTCATAAAGACCCGGGACAGACTGATACTCTCGCTCCTCTATTCCTCAGGCCTCAGGGTCTCCGAGCTTGTTTCACTCAAGGTCAATGATATTGACATAGGTGAGCGTACAATAAGGATAAGGGGTAAGGGTGATAAGGATCGTATAGTTCTTTTTGATGAGAGCACAAGGGACCTCCTTTTGGAGTACCTCACCAGGAGGATTCATGAAAGTGAGTACCTCTTCCTAAACCGCTTTGGGGATCCCCTCACACCAAGGTACGTCCAGATGATGATAAAGAAATACGCCCGGAAGGCGGGCATAAACAAGAAGGTGACCCCACATATCCTCAGGCACTCCTTTGCAACCCACCTCCTCAAGAATGGTGTGGACATAAGGGCCATACAGCAGCTTCTGGGCCATTCAAATCTTTCAACCACACAGATCTACACCAGTGTGGACATGCAGACGCTTAAAAATGTTTATGATCGTGCAAAGCTTCTTTAGATTCAATCTTATTTTTACAGTGGGTTATCCTCCGTGAGTGCTATTTGATACCGAAAGTTATATAAGTTGCAACATCAATGTATCCATAGATTTGAATATATTGATCTGGAGGTTAAAGGTTGTTACAGGAATTTGCCGATTATGTAACCTACAATCTCATTGGGCTTGAACCCGCATCACACCTGGGAAGTGCCGTTAACTTCTTCATATACGACACCATAAAGATATTCATCCTCCTTGCAACACTCATATTCTTCATATCATTCATAAGGACATACATACCACCCAACAGGGTCAGGGAGATCCTTGAAAAAAGGCACAAGTATACGGGAAACTTCATTGCAGCCCTTGTAGGTATAATAACACCATTCTGCTCATGTTCTGCGGTCCCACTATTCATAGGGTTCGTTGAGGCTGGCGTGCCCCTGGGAGCCACATTCTCATTTCTCATATCATCACCCATGATAAACGAAATAGCAATAGTGCTCCTACTGGGACTCTTTGGATGGCAGATAACCACATTCTACATCATATCAGGGTACCTAATAGCGGTAATCGGCGGTGTGCTCATAGGAAAACTCAAAATGGAAAGCCAGCTTGAGGACTACGTCTATGAGACACTTGAGAAGATGAAGGCGCTGGGCACAGCAGATGTTGAGCTCCCTAAACCAACCCTCAGGGAAAGATACATCATAGCAAAAAACGAAATGAAGGATATACTTCGCAGGGTCTCACCCTACATAATAATCGCGATAGCCATAGGCGGATGGATACACGGCTATCTCCCATCCGATTTCCTGCTGCAATATGCCGGTTCAGACAACATCCTCGCAGTACCCATGGCCGTACTCATAGGTGTCCCCCTCTATTCAAATGCAGCAGGGACCATACCCCTCATATCAGCACTCATAGAGAAGGGAATGGCCGCAGGAACCGCCCTGGCACTCATGATGTCAATAACAGCCCTATCCCTTCCTGAAATGATAATCCTCAGGAAGGTTATGAAGCCCAGGCTACTTGGAACATTCATAGCAATACTCGCAGTCTCCATAACACTTACAGGTTACCTATTCAACCTAATAATATGATTGAGGTGATAAGATGAAGATACAGATATACGGTACAGGATGTGCAAACTGCCAGATGCTTGAGAAAAATGCAAGGGAAGCCGTTAAGGAACTGGGAATAGATGCAGAGTTCGAGAAGGTAAAGGACATGGACGAGATACTCGAAGCGGGACTCACAGCCCTCCCTGGACTTGCAGTTGACGGTGAACTCAAAATCATGGGAAGGGTCGCCTCAAAGGAAGAGATAATGAAGATCCTCTCCTGATCCACTTTTTATGGTGAATTCAATGGTCAAAGAAGAAAAGGGCTTTGAGGGTAAAATAAAGGCCATGATCACCTCAAGGGCCTGTGCATGCCAGACAGGTATCCTTGAAAAGAAAAAATCAGGACTCAGATATGTTAACTGTAAGGGATGCGGCAAACTATTCAAAACCGACAGGGACACAGATTACTGTATGGACTGTGAAAGAAAAATGAAATGATGATTTAAATGAAAATATCATTCATAGGCGGGGGGCGGGTAGTAAGAATAATCCTGGGAGGCCTTCAGAGGGCCGGGAGGACTCCAGAGGACGTTATGGTTTGTGACACCGATGGGGGAACACTGAAAAGTCTGGAGGAAGAGTTCAGTGTTAATACATCAACCGACTGCAGAAACGCTGAGGGGGACCTGATCTTCCTGGCGCTCCACCCACCTGTCCTGAAGGATGTCATCGCCAATATAAAGCCGCCCAGGGATTCCCTGGTGGTATCCCTTGCACCAAGAATAAGCATGGGTTACATGCAGAATGCCATGAACCACCCGAAGGTTGCGAGGGTTATACCCAACGCCCCCTCAATCATCAACAGAGGATACAACCCATTCTGCATAGCCAGTGAAGCATCCCAATCAGATAAAGAAAATCTGAAATCAATTTTTGAAGCTTTAGGAGACTTTCCAGAGGTTGATGAGGAAAAACTTGAGGCATACGCAATTATAACTGCAATGGGCCCCACCTATCTATGGTTCCAGCTGGATGAACTTGAAAGGCTGGCCGTGGACTTCGGGATGGACACCGAAGAGGCCAGGGCGGCAGTCTCATCAATGACCCTTGGTGCGGTTGAAGCATTCTACAGCTACCCTCAAAGAGATGTGCTCATGGACCTGATTCCCATAAAACCCCTCACCACTGAAGAAGACCATATAAGAGCCATTTACAGGGATAAACTCACAGCACTCTACAGGAACCTTAAGGAGAAACTTTAAAGTGTTTATGGATGAATTATCTGGAGGTAAAAGATGTATAAAAGGATACTGCTTGCAACAGATGGATCCGAATGCTCAATGAAGGCTGCGGAATACGCCATTGAAACCGCCAGGCAGAACCGGGCAGAACTCATAGCACTCTCAGTTACTGAAACAAAGGCGCTCCAGAATCTCCCGGTTGAAGAACTAACAAGGAAGGTTACAGAACTCTTCAGAAGGGAATCCGAGGAAGCTCTGGAGAAGGTCGAGGAACTCGCAAGCTCCATGGAGGGTCCTGTTAAGGTTCGGAAGATGGTTCTTGAGGGACCATCTGCAGATACTATCCTCAGGGTAGCTGATGATGAAGATGTCGATCTCATAGTCGTTGGTGCATCAGGAAAGCACGCCCTTGAAAGGTTCATTCTGGGGAGTGTCTCAGAGAAGGTTGTAAGGCACGCTGCCGTCCCTGTACTGGTTGTTCACAGCAAAAAAGATTGAAGACAGGTAATCGTTATGATGACATGTTCAGCAGATAAACCAAGCCCTGAACAGCTTGAGAGACTTAAGGAAAGGCTTGAAAGGTTGCCTGATGATGATAAAATAGAAAGGGATGTAAATGCCATTAAGGCCCTCGCAGAGCCAACGAGGCTCAAGATAATCCATCTTTTATCTGATGGTGAGCTCTGTGTCTGTGAAATTATGGCAGCCCTTGAAAAGCCCCAGCCAACGGTCTCACATCACCTCAACATACTTAAAAGGGCTGGTTTCCTTAAATCAGAGAAGATAGGGGTGTGGGTCCACTACATGCTATCAGATGATAGCCTCCCATCAAAGGTTGAATACCTCCTGAATGACCTGGAATACTGAGATAATCTTTAAGAATCAGGGATTTCTTTTATATCAGGACATCCTGTCACTGTAGACCTGTTCAGTGAATTCAAATGTAAATTTAACTCCCCTTTCAGGTTTTTCCATCCTTATATTGCCCCCAAGCTGAATGGAAAGGTTTTGAATCATCCTGAACCCAAAGGATCCCCCATCCGGGAATTTTATTCCCTCAGGAAGCCCCCTTCCATCATCAGAGTATACCAGCAGGTAGGAGCCATTCATTTTTTCAATGGAAATCGTTATCCTCCCCTCACCCTCAAATGCATGTTTCAGTGAATTTGATATCAGTTCCGATATTATGAGTGCCAGTGGGACCGCAGTGTCCATATTCAGGCGCACATCATCTGCCATTATATCCAGACGGACAGATGATGATGCTCCATATGATTCTAGAAGCTGGGAGGAGATGCTTCTGAGGTAATCACCAAAATCAATAATGTAGCTGCCACCTGATGGGTACGCCCTCTCATGTATAACCGCGATGGACCTCAGCTGGTTAACGTAGTCCCTGAAGAAGTGCTCCATGGCAGGATCCTCAGCATATCTTATCTGAAGTGAAAGAAGGCTTATGATAAGCTGAAGGTTATTCTTGACCCTATGGTGAAGTTCCCGTAGAAGCGCCTCCTTCTCAGCTATTGACCTTTTAAGGTATTCATTCAGAGTTCTTTCACGGATGAGTTTAAGTCTGTTCCTCTTTGCCTCATGCTTCTGGATTGCCATCTCAAGGTTGACCTTGAGGTCCCTTTCATGGAATGGCTTCAGCAGGTATGCGTAGGGCTCTGTTTCACCTGCCCTCTTGAGGATATCGTTGCTGCTGTAGGCTGTGAGGTATATGATGGGTACGTCTATCTTCTCTGTTATGATCCTCGCAGCCTCTATCCCATCCATTTCACCAGCAAGCATGATGTCCATTATTATGGAGTCTGGCTGGAGGTCCTCAATTTCCTCAAGGAGGTCCTCAGCTGAATGGAATATCGCGGGGACCTCATAACCGGCATCCTCTAGGATCGCCCGGATATCCTGGGCCACCAGTTCCTCGTCCTCCACAATGACAACCCTTCTCCTCATCATCAATCACCAAGATCAAACGTGATCCTGAATATCGCGCCATTTTGATTCTACGCCGAAATTGAGCCCCTGATTCTGCTTAACATGAAATTAACCAGCCTGAGACCAAAAATTGGGGGATCTGAAAGATCAAGATCCTCGGGTAAGCCAGAACCATCATCGGCAACTATCAGGACCCCTGAATCCTTGAATGAGTCAAGTTCAACTTTTATCTCCCCTGAATCCCCTGTACCATGCTTTATGGCATTTGTTAAAAGTTCGTTGACTATCAGACCAATGGAAACCACGGTATTGATCCCTGTCTCAATTTCAGCTAGGTTCAACCTGAACACCACATCCCTACCGCGGCACATGCCCTTAAGTTCACCAATGAGTTCATCAATGTAGTCAGATAGGTTCACGGCCATCCCCTGGAGCCATAGAGCCTCTCATGTACAAGGGCTATGGACCGCACCCTGTTCTGGCACTCGGTGAATATCTCAAGGGATTCCTCATCATCTATGTACCTGGACTGAAGCCTCAGGAGGCTTATGATAAGCTGAAGGTTATTCTTGACCCTGCGGTGTATCTCAGACATCAAGAATTCCCTCTCCCTTAGGGAGGCCTCCAGGGATTTTCTGATATTTTTGTCCTCTGTTATATCCTGCTTTATTCCTATCATGGATGTGAGGTTTCCCCGGGAGTCAGAGAGTACCTTTGCCCTGAAGAGTACATATGCCACCGATTCATCCCTCAATACCCTGTACTCCCCCTCAAACGGCTCCCCTTTTTGTGATTGAATCAATGAAGGACTCCCTGTCCTCAGGGTGAATTCTTGATACCATCTCATCAAGGGTGCCCCTAAAATCATCCTTTCTGATTCCAAGTATCCTCAGGGCCTCATCGGAACATAAAAATGTTTCTGAATCAAAATTCCACTGCCAGCTTCCTATCTTACCTATTCTCTGCGCCTCCTTCAGCTGCCAGTGACTTTCTGCAAGGGATATTCTTGTTCTCACAAGTTTCCTCTCCTTTTCAACCTCCCTTAGTGCTCTTCTTATTGCAACCGGGACTTTTGAGAAGTTGCTCTTAAGAACATAATCTGTGGCCCCACTCTTAAGTGCCTTTACCGCGAATTCCTCACCTATCTTTTCACTAACGAATATGAAAGGCACATCTGGACACAGCTTGCGTGCTACTGCCAGGGCAGAGAGGCCTTCGAAGGATGGTAGTGAATGTTCAGCCAGTATAACATCCGGCCTGAATTCATTAAGTGCCCTTACAAAATCCTCCTCACCTTCAACCGTTTCTGATATGAAGTCAATTCCTGAGCGCCTTATCTCCCTCTCCATCACTTCAACATCAAGGGGGACATCCTCAAGTATGAGAATCCCGCATGTCATCCTATCCTCTTATAGGCTATGATTCATAAATGAATGTCGAAAAGGTCTTATTTATTCGCCACAGCCATTTCTATGACACGCCTAAATCTGCTGGGCAAGTCTTATTTATCTCTTGCCCTATAATAATTATTTATGAGAAGATTCAGAAGACCACTCGTTGTACTCAGCCGTTGCATCGAACAGGATCACTGTCGCTATGACGGCTCAATGATATCCAGCCCATTTGTGAGGCAGTTCTCTGATTACGCTGATTTCATCACAGTCTGCCCTGAGGTTGAGATAGGCCTCAGTGTTCCAAGACCACCAATACATATAACCATAAAAAACGGGGAATTCAGACTTTTTCAACCCGAAACCGGGAGGGATCTAACAGAGGAGATGAATTCATTCATAACCTCATTTCTGGATTCACTGGACAAGGTAGATGGATTCATATTAAAGAACAAATCCCCTTCATGCGGTATAAGGAATGTTAAGGTCTACATGGGCGCTGGTAAAAGACCTGGCAGCCATGGAGTGGGGTTCTTTGGAAGGGCTGTGATGGAAAGGTTCCCCCACCTCCCCCTTGAGGATGAGGGGCGCCTCAGGAACCTTCAGATAAGGGAGGATTTCCTCATAAAGCTCTACCTGGTGAGGGATTTCCGTGCGGTGAAAGACCTAGCTGACCTCATAGAGTTCCACACATCAAACAAGCTGCTCCTTATGTCCTACAGTCCAGAGGGGCAGAGGACACTCGGGAGGATAATAGCAGAGCAGAAGGATCACGATGACACCCTCAAGAGATACTCTGAAACCCTCTGCAGCGTTATAAGAGACCCTCTGAAACCTGAAAGAATCATAAACAGCCTCCTGCATGCCTTCGGTCACTTCTCATCAGAGTTAAATAGAAGGGAGAAGAGTTATTTCCTTGAATCCATTGAGGGGTATCGTAAAGGGATCATGCCACTTCTTGTGCCCCTTAGCATACTGAAGTCATGGGTCGTGAGATTCGGGGATGAGTACCTTGAGGGCCAGACCATCTTTGAACCATACCCCCGTGAACTTGTGCCTGTAACCCTCATCGTTTGAGGTGGCGGTGATGATACATGATGAGAGGATAAGGAGCCTCAACACTGAAAAACCAGCTAGGGAGGGTAAGTACGTCATCTACTGGATGCAGGCCTCGGTGAGGGCACATTGGAATCATGCCCTTGAATATGCAATTGAAACTGCCAACAGCCTCCATAAACCGCTGATCGCCATATTTGGACTCACAGATGAATTCCCCAATGCCAACTCCCGCCACTACAGGTTCCTCATAGAGGGCCTGAGGGACGTGGAGGATGCCCTCATGAAGAGGGGTGTGAGGCTCGTGGTTGAAAATGAAAGACCCCCCTCAGCTGTTATTAAGTACGCTGATGAGGCCTCTGCAGTGGTGGTGGACAGGGGATACCTTGACATTCAGAGGGAATGGGTGGATGAAGTCGCTGAATCACTCCACATCCCCCTGATGCAGGTTGAAAGCAACGTTATAGTACCTGTTGAAACAGCCTCCCCCAAGGAGGAATATTCTGCAGGCACCTTCAGGCCAAAGATAACAAGGAAGCTTGAAAGGTTCATGGTCCCCCTCCAGGAGCGAAGACTGGCTTTGGATTCCCTTGACCTCGACCCCGGCCCTGACTTTCGTGGTGTCACCGGAGAATTCAGGGCCCCTCAAGAACTGGAGCCCTCCATCTTCAGGGGTGGAACCTCTGAGGCAATAAGGCTGTTTGATGAGTTTATTTCAGAGAAACTTTCATGTTTTGAGAAGTACAGGAATGACCCTGTTAAGAACTGTCTCTCAAATATGAGTCCATACCTTCACTTTGGACACATATCACCGCTTTACCTTGCCCTAAAAGCATCAGCAGCAGGAAAATGCCCTGAATTCCTTGAGGAACTCATTGTTAGAAGGGAACTCAGCATGAACTTTGTGCACTACAGTGAGAGTTACAGCAGCATAAGTTGTCTTCCTGAGTGGGCCATGAACACCCTCATGGAGCACGCAAGGGACCCCCGGGAATACGAGTACACCATCAGGGAATTTGAGGAGGCCAGAACCCATGACCCCTACTGGAACGCCGCCCAGAAGGAGATGGTTATCACCGGAAAGATGCACGGTTACATGAGGATGTACTGGGGTAAAAAGATTCTTGAGTGGACAGATCACCCTGAAAGGGCCTACGACATAGCACTTTACCTCAATGATAAATATGAGATAGATGGCAGGGACCCCAATGGCTTCACAGGGGTCGCCTGGTGTTTCGGTAAACATGACCGGGCATGGGCCGAAAGGGAGATATTCGGAAAGGTCAGGTACATGAATGACCGTGGACTTGAACGGAAATTCCGGATAGGTGAATATGTGAGGAGAGTTCAGGAGCTGGAAGAGTAAATGATGCCACACATTATTTTATCACAGAGAACATCCCACAGAAACAGATACTCATGAAAAACCCTCACCCAGCAAAACTTTTTTATCATCCGACACCCAATTATCTAAGGGATTCCAATTACTCTCACTCCATGGAGGTTATGATATGAACATTGACCTTGAAGGATACTACAGGATGCGTTACAGTCTGTTCAGATGGAGACACAATCAGACATGGATCAGCAAGACAGTTATGGCATTTTTCATGGCCTGTATAACAGGTATAATGGCCCAGGTTGTGATTCCACTACCATGGACCCCGGTACCCATCACAGCCCAGACACTGGCAGTCCTCATGTCAGGTGTTGTCCTTGGAAGGTACTGGGGTGGACTGAGCCAGATCATATACGTCCTCATTGGTGCAGCAGGGGTGCCCTGGTTCGCAGGTATGACAGGTGGAGTCAATGTACTGATGGGTGCAACAGGAGGATATCTCATTGGATTCGTCCTTGCAGCGCTGCTGCTGGGCCACTTCGTTGACAGACACATTAGATCAAGGAAGTTCACACCGATGATGGCACTGATGCTTGTTGCAAACTTTGGCCTTATCTACATCCCAGGACTTCTTGTTCTGGGCCTCTGGACCCTGCAGACAACAGGACAAATGCCATCAGCATGGGAACTCCTTGCCATGGGGCTTTTACCGTTCATACCCGGCGATCTGCTTAAGATAACAGGGGCTGCGGCACTTACAAGGGCCATAACACCAAAGGAGCCCTACGGTGAAGAGGTTGACGTCCATAAATTCCCTGGATGGAGGCTGCCCTGAGCTGATAATCAGGGCACATCACCTCCTCTGTATGCGGGGGTTTCAGGGATACGGATACAGCAGGGAATTCATTGATAATATGGAGAGGATCCTCAAGTGGATCCATGATAATCCCAAGAAGCCAATAATGATTGTTGATTTTCCAGATGATATCTGTGCTGCATGTCCATTCCTTGATGAATCCGCCTGCCTGAGGGCCGAAGACACCGTGAGGCTCATGGATCAGATGCTCATGGATTTAATGGGTATAAAGAGTGGGGATGAACTGACATCCACAGAAATCGATGACCTAATCTCCCCAATCATAGATTCCCCTGAATTAACTGAGATATGCTGTGAATGTTCCTGGATTGACGTCTGCCTGGTACACAGAAATCCCTGAGGTGAAAATGATGATCCGGCGAAAACTCGGTTCAACTGGAATATCTGCTTCGATACTGGGGATTGGGGTCATGCGGTTCCCTGAGGTGAACGGTAAACTTGAGAGAGGATCTGCAGCGAAGATTATGGAGTTTGCCCTTGAGAGCGGCATAAACTACATTGACACCGGTTACACCTATCATGGCGGTGAAAGCGAGGTCTTCGTTGGGGAATTTCTCTCGGAAAATGATGAGTACAGGGACGATGCGGTGGTGGCAACCAAGCTTCCCACCTGGCTCGTTAACAGAAGAGAGGACATGTATATGTATTTTGAGGAGCAGATGAAGCGCCTCAGAGGCAAAATTGATATATACCTCCTTCACAACCTCAAAAAGGATTCCTGGCTGGTCCTCAAGGATATGGAGGTCCTTGATTTTCTTGACTCACTCCGGGATGACGGAATCTATGTTGGATTCTCATTCCATGATACAGCCGATGTATTCTTTGAGATAGCCGACTCATACACATGGGATGTCATTCAGGTCCAGCACAATATAGTGGATGACCACCAGGCAAACCCCGCCACCCTTGCATATGCCCACGGACTTGGTGCCGGTACTGTGATAATGGAGCCACTGAGGGGAGGCTCACTTGTACGTAACATCCCACAGGAAGTCCAGGAGATATATGAAATGGCCAGGACCCCCCGAAAGCCTGTGGAGTGGTGTCTCAGGTATCTATGGGATATGGATGATGTTGACGTGGTTCTAAGCGGTATGGGCAGTGTATCCGAGATCAGGGAAAATGTTGAAATCGCATTGAACTCCCAGGAGCTCACCAAAGATGACCGCGAAATTTTGAGGGAAGTTAAAAGGGCCTATCGCATGAGGAAGAGTGTTCCCTGTTCAGAATGTGGATACTGCATGCCCTGCCCTGAGGGTGTTGACATACCCCGCAACTTCAGGCTTCTGAATGACGTATACCGGTTCATGAGCACTGAGGGAGTGGAAACTGAGTACAGGAAAATCATGGATGCCAGGGAGCGGGCATCAAACTGTTCAGAATGCGGCTCCTGCATGCCCTGCCCCCAGATGATCGATATACCCTCTGAACTCAGGAGGGTCCATGAAAAACTTGGATAGGTGAACCCCTTGCTTGAAAGGATCAGATACTCAATCAAGATTGGGCTAATACTCGCGGTGCTTGGCTCTGCCGTCCTTTTTATATGGGGGATGATCGGGAGGATGGCTGTGGACTGGAACGTTCTGAGATCAGCCATTGAAGGTTTTGTTGCATTTGGAATATTTGGATTCATATTGGGATTTCTGATATATGACCTTGAACCCTAGATTTAAATGGATTTACAGAAGAAGGAAAATGGACATACTATGTCTTAATCATAGCTACATGGATAATGACTTATATATCCCCCAACATAGTATGATAGGGGGTGTGATTTCTTGAAGGCTCCTGAAAATTTCAACCTCATCGTAACCCTAAGCGGTCAGAAGGGTGGCCCTGCAGGTGAGGAGATAGTTGGCATTGAAGAGATCGAGATGGCGCTTTCAAGGTACGAAGGCGAACTCAGGGTCAGGGATTCTAATTTCCCAAATGTCCTGAAATTTGATCTTGATATGGACCCATTTGAGGCTGTTAATATAATCAGAAATTCTCCAACTACTGTAATATCCAAGGTCGTCCCTGTTGAGGCTGTTGTGAGAACAAGGCTGGACAGTATAATCGAAAGAGTTGCGAGCCTGGTATCTGAGAAGGTTAAGGTAGGGGAGAGTTTCAGGGTCATCTGTGACCTCAGGGGGCGGAGGTACATAAAGTCTCCAGAGGAGGTCGTTGAAGCAGTTTCAGATTTTTTAATGGAGAGATTTCCAATCAAGGAGTCCGAGGATCCCGACTGGATTATACAGATAGAGGTTGTGGGTGAGGCAACCGGTGTTAGCGTACTCAAGCCCCATGATGTTCTGAAGAAGGGGTGAAATTCACATTAGATACTAAAATATAGAAGGAGGTTTTTTCATGAAAATGAATGCTGGCGTCGTCATGGTTCTTTTTGCTGTGGCGGTCCTGGCTGGAACGGGTTGTGCTGTGGCTGCTAATGCACCCTTAAAAGTTGCTGTGGCTGGAAATACAACTATAGAGGATGGTGTTTACTACACCATCAACGGTGCCATGCCCACTGTAAAAAGTACCAAGTACACATCTCCGATTGTCCTCAACAGGACACTCAACATAAAGTACATGGTAATCAAAAACGGCACCGTGAAATACGGCATAATAAACCACGCCCTAACAGGAAACATCACCAACAGAACATACCCTAAACTGATATTCAACCAGACACCAATCATAGAACTCGAAAACGGCACATACTACCAGATAGGCAACGGCAACATCACACTCTACAACGGAACAATCGCCCTAACAGGAAACACAATCCTGAAATACTTCAAAAACAGCACAAACACAACAATGATGGGCATAATCAAAAACACACCTGCAATAGCTGTCAAAAAGGCCAAATGGATCAAGGTCAAGGTTAAGAAATGGTACAGAAGAGGCGGTAAGTGGAGATACTACTGGACCTACAGATGGGTAAAGAGGATTTACAGGGAACTCCAGCCAATCTAGCTTTCAAACTTTAACCGCCCACTTTCCTTTTTTTATATGTAAAAAAATCTTAAACTGGACTATTTGGAGCTTATATGCTTCATATTGTGGTTTTAAAATAAATATCGATCTCTTTTAGCATTCTATAACTGAATGATGTTTTGATTTATGAAAGCTTAGATGAGGTCTTCTGATTTTCACCAGCTCAGAGAAGTTTGCAGAGGCACAGGTTATTGCCAAAATGTGTTATGTTTAAATATAGATTAATTCAAATTAATTTTATAATATTTAAACTTGATTTTATTTTAGTATTTAATAGTTTCTAATTATGATTAAATAAAAAATTTTATATATAATTTATGATTAATGTATCTGAATGTACTACATACTAAAAGGGAGGTTTGGTATGAAAAGAACAGCTGGTTTAATTATGGCTGTCTTTGTCGCAATGGTTATTGCTGGAATGGGACAGGCAGCTGCAACCGATGATATAAGCGTTGGAGAACTGCCAATAGGGGGTTCCGGGGACTTTGTAGTAACCTCAGCACCCGCAGATGGCGTCTACTACACCATTGATGGTTCCATCCCGACAGTTAATAGTACACGGTACACAGCCCCAATTGTCCTCAACAGGACACTCAACATAAAGTACATGGTAATCAAAAACGGCACCGTGAAATACGGCATAATAAACCACGCCCTAACAGGAAACATCACCAACAGAACATACCCTAAACTGATATTCAACCAGACACCAATCATAGAACTCGAAAACGGCACATACTACCAGATAGGCAACGGCAACATCACACTCTACAACGGAACAATCGCCCTAACAGGAAACACAATCCTGAAATACTTCAAAAACAGCACAAACACAACAATGATGGGCATAATCAAAAACACGCCCGCAAAACTGGTCAACAAGGTCAGGATATCAAATGTTAAGGTCAAGAAATGGTACAAAAAATGGTACAAGAGAGGCGGTAAGTGGAGATACACTTGGAAATACAAATGGACCTACAGGCAGGTGAAACAGACCTACCAGGAACTTCAGGCCACAGCCTGAGTTCCGCACAAATCTTTTTTTTAGTTAATACTGGATTCTGAAAATTTATATTCAGGATCCAAGATAATATACATTCACAGATGATAAAGGAGGTTTAATTATTAAAAAACTAAGAACACTACCCCTTATTCTCCTCATATCATTCATAATGACAGGCTGCAGCTGCGGTGCAGATTACACCGTGGATAACACAACCTACCTGCAGATATTCACAGCCACCGGCGTCTCAGAGAACTTCACCCTCAACGGCACAGATTACACCCTCCAGGATGGAGATACCATCACATTTCTTGAGGGAATATATGAAAACGTTAACATCCTCATTAACAGGGCCATTAACCTAGTGGCATCTGGCATTGTGCAGCTCAACGGGTTCATTGACGTAAGTTCCTCAGCAAACATAACCGGTTTCAGTGTTAATGGATCAATTGAGTTAAACGGTAACAAAAGCTTCCTTAACAGGACAAACATCACAGGCACACTGGTTGTAAACGGCAACTCGTGTGAAGTCAATGGCTCAGGGATATTCAGCTCCCCCACATCACTTACCGTGAGGGGTGATAATGTAACCATAAGCAACAGTCTAATAAACGCTTCAGCATCACATGGTATCCTTGTGACCGGGAAAAACGCAACAATCACAGGTAACACCATAACGAACAGCAACGGAAGCGGAATTTTAATAAGGGGGGATGGCTGTGTGGCCAGAGGTAACACCATCTACCTCTCAAAGGGGGATGGGATAAACTCAAACGCATCAGGTGTTTCAATAGCAGGTAACAGCATATCCTTCAACTCAGGGCACGGTATAAATTCCTCAGGTAATGGTACAAGGATCACCAACAACACAGTGCTCCGTAACAACCTCACAGGAATCCACTCAACAGGTGGATGGGCAAATATAACCCAGAATACCGTCAAGTACTCAGGTGCCGACGGTATCTATGTTTCAGGAAATGGGTCCATAGTTCAGGGATCCTATGCGCAGAACAACACCCGCAACGGCATACATGTGGCTGGCCCCAGCTGCTCTGTTATCAGTTCATACTCATATTACAACGGTGAAAATGGGGTTTACTCCACAGGCTCAAATGCCTCATTCAGGTATGTGGATGCAAGTTTCAACAGAAAAAATGGAATATATTCCAGAGGGAGCAATGCTAGCTTCTTCTATATAACCAGCGCATCCTACAATGGCGAGAACGGTATACTCTCAGCTGGACAGAATGCAAGCATGCAGATAATACTGGACGTCTCCTCAAATTCCCATAACGGGATCTCAAGCCTCGGTGATAACGCATACATATGGTTCGTTGAGGTTAAAAATAATGGCCTCAACGGTATTTACTCCGCGGGGAAGGACCTTTACCTTTCATATGTGAGGAACGCCACCAACAACACCCTCAGCGGTATCAACTCAACAGGGATCAATGCCAGGATATTTGATGTCACCGTGAAACTCAACAGGCTGCATGGGATATACGCTTCAGGATACAACACCACGGTGGCATACTTCGAAGCACTTGAAAACCTCAAAAGTGGCGTATACCTTACAGGGGCCAGGAGCTACATCGTATCAGGGAACAGCAGTTCAAACCATCAGAACGGGGTTCAGGTTAATGGTGCCGATACAATCGTGCGATCAGTGAATGCAACAGACAATGCTGCCGCAGGAATAGCTGTCTATGGTAAGAACTCAATCGTATACAACTGCACATCCCTCAGAAACACTGATGGTGTATACACTGCAACAAATTCCAGGATAATTCTGACCAGGGTCTCTGGAAACAGAAACTGCGGTGTAAACGCCAGAGGAACCACAGGTGTGGAGGAAAGCACCGTAACAGGTAACAGGTATGGTGTTTATGTCGCCGGTGCCGGTTCAGTTATCTATTCATCCACCATAGGCAGCAACAGGGGCTACGGCATATACATTGGGGGCTCATCTGTAACCATCTACCGTAACACACTGCAGTACAATGGTGGCGACGGCATAACTGCAAGGGGAGGCTATGCAAAGATATACTACAACACTGCAAACAGAAATAAGGGTTCAGGTATAAACTCAGCCTCATACAGGGCGGTCATAGCATACAACCGGGCTTCATACAACAGTTACTACGGCATATACTCCTCAGGCAAGCGTTCAACCCTTGCAAAGAACACAGCATCAGGAAATAAAAAGGGGAATATAAGGAGACTTTAAAATTGACTTTTTAGGATTAACCTTTCCCCCTCATTTTTTAGAGGCTCTAGCCTTGTATGAATCATCCACTATTTTTTCATTACGGGATCAAGAACCCTAATACCCTCCTCCTTAAACATCATGAACTCCTCCCTGTTCCTCGTGTGAATGGGGTATATGGCCTCCGGTTCCACGTCGAGTATCATCTCCACAAGGTCAGATCTTCCTGCATGGCCTGAGGAGTGGAACCTCCTGTACTGTGCTATGCCAAAGTGCCTAAGCCAGTTGCTCTCCCTCTCTGCATCGATCTCCATCTCCTCATTGAAGGGTTCAGTCTTGGACTTGATGTAGGCCGCGCCCTCAGGTTTGATGTCTATGAACTCCTTGAAGTCAAAGTAGTCGCACTGGAAGAGGTACTCCCCTGGTTCCTCCTGGAGGTCCCTGTAGGTTATGATGTTGTCCAGTTCAAGGAATTGCCTTTCCCATCCCCTGTAATCCTGAACGATGTATTCCTCAGGGAGGTCAGCTGCAGGTATCCATTCACCATCAAAGCAGACATACGCATCTTCGCCGATAAGTCCCCACACTTTCCTTGGAAGGTAAACCGCAAGATCCCTGAGAGACGGGTAGTCCATGTCCTCAAACAGTTTAATGATATAGGCCTGTTTCAGGCTCACTGCAAGTGTCCTGTCAGAGTTCCTGGCGGCCAGGTAAAATGTCAGGAACCTGTCGAGGTCTCTTATGGGGTAATTGACAATGACAAGTCCCCTGTGGTGTGAGGCTATAGCTGCTGTTCTCCTCTCAATATCCTCCTCGAAGGTACTATTATCCTGGTCTATCCTTGTCCCCTCTGTTATGAGGATGTTTGGGGAAAACTTCCTTGCCTTTTTAACGAATTTTCTGGATTCATGATCCCTTCGACCCTTAAATCTGATGTCCCCAGTGTATACTATTGCCTCCTCTGATTCTATCAGGTACGCGCAGGAGCCTGGGACCGAATGGTCAACTGGTGCTGGTGTAATGCTAAATTCACTCGTGTACTGAGTTTTATAGGGTTTAAGAAGATTTATGGGCCTGTTTAATCTGGTATCATCGTCTCTTTTATGTGATGTGTTCCCTAATTTTCGCTTTTTTTCTACGAAATGAAACCTTGGGTTGTATTGAATGAGATCATGGTTCCCATTTGAAGTTTCTTCTATGGCCTTAAGGACTAGAAAGCTCTCCTCCGTCATATAGAAGGGTATATCGTGGCGTATGTACTTGAGGCATCCTGCATGGTCAAGGTGGGGGTGGCTCAGAAGCACCCCTGATACCGCCGGCTCCTCCTCAAACTTCATTCCAAGGTACCTCATCTGGTCCTCACGGTAAACCCCTCTTATCCTTGGGAGGGCCCCAAGCTCCATGAGGTCACCGAGACCATTGAAGCTCCTTGGCTGCAGGAACTCATCAAAGTAGAGTTTCTCAATGTTGAACCTCATCCCGAAGTCAAGGAATATCCCATCACCGTTGCAGGATACCTCTATCCTGTTACCACCGATCTCATCAACTCCACCATAAAATTTGAAATCCACCATGATACGCCTCCAGAGTTATCATAGGGTTACTTATGCGAGTATGCTGAGTATGAAGTAAAGCAGAAGTAGGCCAAACACACACCCCAGAACTCCCCTGCAGCAGTCATCATCCATACAATCACCCCCTTTTTTGTGATCCAGAATATTCAAGGCTGTGATCCCCCATCATGCTGAAACAACCATGAATCAACTGGTCCTGCATATTAAATATAATTTGTTTATATATTTAAAAATTTCCAATTTTTTATGATTTAAAGTTTAATAGAACAGGTTAAAGGTTGAAAACTATGGGTGCAAAACGAATGGATTATTGCGTTATATTTCCATATTACGAAGAACATGATAGTGAGCCTACCTTTTATAATTAATCTAGATCTAGAGACCCATAAGGTCTACATTTTATCATATACTCCATAAGGCCTCTATTTCATCGTTCCTGAAATCTAATTTTTTCAGGAGACATCGTTTAAGAAAGGTTCTGATTTTATAAGGAAGTTCAAAATCAGTTTGTAGGTAATTTAATTCATTATGATCGTGTTCTATCCTACCATGAGAAAGATAGTTCCTAATCTTAACAATTCTGTCCAGTTCCCTTGGTGTGATGTTCATGTCGCTATAATCCTTTAATTCCTTTAACCGGGTCTTCAGACTAACCTCACTATTAAAATAGATCTTATGATAAGCCTCCAGTCCATTAACATAGCTCAAAAACTCTTCTTCAAGCGACTTACGTGTATTATAAAGGTGATCCACGTAGAATCCCAAGACATGCTGAAAGGATGAATCAATGGCATTTGAAAGTATATCATGAAACTCACTTTTTATATCAGAAAATTTAATTCTAAAACTTTCAGGTCCACTTGACATAACTTTACCTGGGGTCACATGAGTTCCGATGTTATTCCATTCTCCATCACTACTTTTTCCCTGAATACATGAAGCATAAAATGGTTTTTCGGTTATGAATGACAGAATATTCTCAAATTTGATTAAAAAGTCTTTATAATCCCTATAATCTACAGGATCTCCTGAATGTGGGGATATATATGCAAAAAATTTACCTTTTAATTTAAACATTCGTGTGAGCATATCTGTTTCTAATCTTGTATTGGACTCAATTGAAACATTGAACCCATCTAAAACTGTGAAAAACAGTTTATTATCTGCTAATTTTATTTTAATCTCATCACCATCTTTGTTAATTTGAAATGGATGAAAATCTATGAAACCATAAAGTAATGGATAATGGACCCTCAACTCCTCAAACTTCATGTCCTCTGGATTGTAGAGCGTCAACATACATTTTTCCTCCCTCAGATGCCAGATGCTTCAAAACATCGAATAAAGGTTCATCGAATCCTTTAATCATGAGAAGTGCCTCCTTCAGGTATGAGGAAAAGGGATAAAATCATAGCCACCAGTAAGAGAGCCGCCCCCAGTCAAGACTGAACCTCAGGGCGGATAGAATGTTCCCTTTTACCTTGCGTATAATCTCAGAGCGGTACTCTGCTTCAATTTAGGTTGATGTTAATGTATCCTGTGGAGTATCAAGGTCGGCGCATATCACCACCTCCCTCTCTGAGAGGCCCTAAATGGTTCCAATCACGTTCCTGGATGTTTTAACGTCCCCTGACCTCAGTGAGTAATATTTGAATTCCTGGACCTCTGTTTTAAGTCCATATTTTCTGAACTGTGCTGCCAGGTAATCTGCAGCCTCTGCCTCTGCATGGGAGCTTGCTGGTCGTGGCCCTATATCCTTGCTCAGGTACCTCACGTGGCCTGTGAGATTAACTGCTTCCGCAGCATCCAGCTGGTAAAGGACAAGGAGGAGTACAAGAAGTGAGATTAGTTCCCTTTTCATCAATGTTTCTATGTTCCCCGGCAACTTAAATTTATTCAGGAACTTGCAGGTATGGGTGCTGAATTGTCAGAAGATGATGAATGGTATTTATAATTTACAGGATAATATCTACAGGTGAAATTATGGAGATGACAAAGTGTCTCAATGAGTGGAATGCGGTGGTGGAGGCCCTTGGTGAGGGTATTCAGACCCTTCTTATCAGGAAGTACAGGACGTCGGCTCCGAGGTTCCTCCTCTACCCCACAAAAAGTTATGCCCTGAACGATGACTTTCTGGGGGCCTTCAAGGCCGAGTACCATGACTTTGTAAGTGAACGGAAGCTCCCTGAGATGCAGGGTGATATGGCGGCTGTCAGGTACCTTGCAGAGGTTGTCGATGTTATTGAGAGACCCTCAAATCGCCTTGGAAGGTTCAGTGATTATCATATCTGGAGCCCGGAGCACGTCCGATCCTACCTCGACCGGAGAGGTTATGTTTGGATTCTCCGGGTCTTCAGGCTAAGGGAGCCTGTCTTCACAGGGAGGACGAGGGGAATGGTCTATGCCAATACCCTGAAACCCGTTGATATAGACGGGGCTGAACCTGTTATTGGTGATGATGAGTTCAGTTCAATCCTTGAGGAACTCAGGGGTTGAACTATAATTATTACTTAACAACACACTCAGACGTACACTTCAAGTGTAAAAAAGTACACTTTTTAAGAACTAATGCTTTTTAGTGACTTGAAAAAAATTAAAAAATAAAAAATTAATTAATTTTAGTTTCTTCCAGTTCCAAGGAAGTATCCGACGCCAACAAGGGCTACCAGTGCTATAACACCGATTATGGCGTATACTGGCATTCCGGTACTTGAACCCTGTGATGCAGTGGCCCTGCTCACCTCATAGGCCTTCCCGGCCTCAGCACCAGGCGAATCCGGGGAGGCACCGGTAACCTCAGAACCTGAAGTACCAGCATCACCGGGTCTTACATCTGGCCTATCTGATGATGAGGTTCGCCCGGCTGAAGTTGACCCTGTACCTGGCTCTCCCGGTTTCGGGGTTGAAGGGACATCAGGCTGGTATCCACCTGCTGGAGCAAATGCTGAGCTCTTTGTGGCCGCATACAGTTTCTCCTTAACCCTTGCAAGGAGATCAGGGTTGAGGTACTGCATGGCCCACTCCATCATCGCAATGTTACCGCAGCTGCAGTCACAGCAGGCAACACCATTTTC
>NZ_JASFYG010000003.1:0-29524 GCF_030055435.1 Methanothermobacter sp. | reverse complement strand
ATGCTGAGCTCTTTGTGGCCGCATACAGTTTCTCCTTAACCCTTGCAAGGAGATCAGGGTTGAGGTACTGCATGGCCCACTCCATCATCGCAATGTTACCGCAGCTGCAGTCACAGCAGGCAACACCATTCTCTGCAATGGCCTCTGCCCAGGTTGTGGCTATGAGGCGCCTTGTGGCATCATCAGCATTCCAGTACCCGCGGTGTATTGCAGTGAGCATGGTACCTGTCATGCTTATGAGTGCATAGCTGTTCTTACCCCTTGAAAGCCATTCCCTGACACCGATGCCATATCTGTCCTTGAGGTAGACATCCACGGTCTCCCTCCACATCCACTCTGAGACAGTCTCGGGACTCATAACATTCCATCCCCAGAGGTTGGCCACGAAGTTGTTTGAGATCTCCCTTGCACCTGCATATCCGCTCTGCATCATCGCCTGTATCCACCGGGGGTTGTAGTAGCGGGACTGGAGCTCCCTGTAGAGGAACTGTCCAAGTGTCTCTATTCTGGAAGCTGATGGGTTCACCTGGTTTATTATGTACATCCCTGGAATCTTACCGCCTGAAGCCTCCACTGCAAGCCTGAAGCCGCCGAGGAACTCGAAGTTGTGGTCCACGTCAACAACGCCATAGAGATTTGTTGACCTTGAGTGGTAGACGCCCTCAACGTCCCGTAGTCTCATTGTTAGGACCTCTTCAAGGTCCACTCCCCAGCCATCCTCGCTCAGCGCATACTTCATGCTGTCGATGTAGAGTTTTCCAAGGTCCAGCCTTTCATCCCACGTCCAGTCCTGCTGAACAGCCTCTGGGAGTCTGGTGCCATAGTTACCGAGGGATGGTCCAAATAGCCTGGATATTGCGGCGATTCCAGCGTCCTCAGGTTTCATTCCAAGTTTAATGAGTGCCTTGACGTCTGAGAGCCAGTGCCTTGCAATGGAGTTCTTATCGAGTGGGTCGCTGCCAGGAATGAAGAGACCTGCTTTCTGGATACTTGAAACCGAGGCGTTGAGTGCGGCGAGGAGTTTTGTCCTGTTATCGTTTGTTTCCTGATTTATAACTGCCATCAGTGTGTTGAAGGATGCTGCAAGTGCCACCCTTGATGCGCGGTCCAGGAGCACGCCCAGAAGCGGGAAGGTCTCCCTGAATATTCCGGACGTGGTCATCAGGACATCCACCCTTGACCTGTTGAGCTGTGCCAGTGGTGTTGCCCTCACACCCATGACAGAACCCCCATATCCATAGATGGGTTCGAGTCCCATGAGCCTCAGGATGAATGCCACTGTTGCGCCCTTGTCGTTCTGGGTTTCTGTGGCCCATATGACAACACCCAGCTGTTCAGGGGTTGCATTGTATGATCTCAGGGCTTCATCTGCAAGTTTTGATCCCCTGATCCATGCAGCCTGTGTTGGAAGGAGTGATGGGTCCTCACCATACAGGTTCCCCCCTGTTGGGACTGCTGATGGATTTCTGATTGGGTCTCCGCCTGCTGTGGGTGGTATGTATCCTCCGCTAAGGGCCCTTAGGAGCATCTGCCTCTCCCTTGCACCTGAACCCCTGATGTTCAGGACATCGTTGAGTGTCAGGTTGAGGGCCGTTATCTCTGTGGCTGTTAGGTTTCTTCCAAGTGCCAGCTGGAGTTCCGATATGACAGTCTGAAGTGATTTTCCGTCGTAGAAATCCTTTATGATCATATCTACTCCCCGGTTCACCCCTGAAAGTGCCTGTATCACTGATATGAATGTGCTGTTACCTGCGGTTATCCTAGGTACTGTTGCCATGGATCTCACCATTGTGATAACCTGGCTCTCATTCCACTCCCTGCCAAAGACGTAGAGGCCCAGCGGCATCATTGTACCCTCAAGTTCCCTTATGTAGTCGTCTATCCTGTCAACCAGTTCATCGGGGTCCATGTTAAGGTCCATTACTGTCTCAAGGTGGAGCCTAGCTGCCCTCTCCCTTATCAGTTTTATCTCCTCTGATCTGTTGCCTGGTGCTGCATGGTACTGGTCTATCAGGGTTTTGAGTGCCGCGATGTCACCGTAGACTCCAGTTGCCTCCATTGGTGGGGTCAGATGACTTATGCTCACAGCCAGCCCCCTCCTCTTGGCATGTATGACCTCGCCGACACCGTCCATGATGTAGATGTATATGCTTGGCACTTTTCCAAGGCATATGTCAGGGTAGTCTGCCCCTGAGAGGGCTGATTCCTTTCTGGGGAGCCATTCATAGGTTCCGTGTCTTCCGAGGTGTATCATCGCATCGGCACAGAATTCTGTCTGAAGGTATGCATAGAATGCCAGGTACTGGTGGTGTGGCGGGACTATCTGGCTGTGGTAGAGTTTATCAGCGTCACCCTCCCAGCCGCGCTGTGGCTGTGGAGCCACGAAGACGTTTCCATAGAACATCCCGGGTATCACCATGTATTTCCTGCCGTTTTTCTCAACGGTCATGATGTTTCCGGGAGGAGCGCCCCATCCACACAGCCCAGGGACCCTGAGTGCCAGGAACGCTGACTTTACACTGTAGAACTCGTTCCACCTGTTAATGCCGTTTAGGATGTCCTTAAGGGCGCTGTAAGCCCTTAAAACATGTTCCCTGGCCTCTGATGCCCTGCTGATCTGCATGTCATCTATGGTTGAGATCAGTGACTTCTGCCACCTCTCCAGTGTATCCAGTAGTCTGGGGTTGTTAACGCTGTATTTAAAGAGGGCTTCGATGTACCCGAATGGTCCCTCTTCTATCTCCTTTCTTGCAAGTTCAGGGAGCTTGCTGTACCATTCCATGTACCTCTCCACGTCCCAGAGGATGGTTGCATTGGCAAGTCTCTCGAGTTCCCCTGGAGCCCAGTTTGCAATGTTGAGGCCGCGGTTCATCATCTCTGTTAGGAGTTCATCCACTCCCGCAGGCACATTCCTAACAGTGTAACCGTTTTCTCTCAGGAGTCCAAGTATCTCAAGTATTGAGGATGGTCCGTCGAGGTAACTTGCACCTGCAAGGTTCTGTTTCCCTGGCGGGTAGTTGTAGTAGATGAGCGCAACCCTTTTATCCGCGTTCTGTGTGTACCTGAGTTTAATCCAGGCTGCAATCCTGTCTGCAAAGGTTTCGACCCTCTCATCTATGGGCTGATAGAATTCAACCTCAAGTCCTGTTAATGGATCCAGTGATTTTCTGGTTGAACTTGTTACCATTGTGAGTATCTGGCCCTGGAATTCAGGCAGGACTATCTGACTTGTTATGCTGGTGAAGTCCATTCCTGCGTCAGAAATGTACCAGGTTTCCTCTGTGTCAGCCACATTGAGGGGTCTGAAGACAAGGATGTTGTTATCAAGGACCATTTTCTCGGCAATCGCTGCGGTTGCGCCCCCCAGTTTGAATGACTGGAGTGTTATGAGGCCCTGAATTCTTGTCCTGTTCTGTGAGTCCAGGAAGTAGCTTCTCATGGCATTTATGACCGGTGTTCCATCAACAGGGTTTCCCTGGGCTATTGTGGCTATAACATTTATACCCCTTGATTCCATTTCACCTATGAGTCTGTCGAGCATCAGGAGGTCCCCGCGTTCCCATGTGAGGGCCATCCATGATGTTATACCCACCGTTGGTCTTCCTGGAACCAGGAACTGCTCGTAGTCTGTGAAGTTGTAGTAGAGTCTTCCGTTGCGGTAGAGGGCATACTTTGGCACTATAACTGGTTCGCGGAATGTGTATCCCCTATCAGGGAATGCCAGGGCTATGAGGTACATGAGGCCCTCCTCCCTGTTTTCTGGGGATGCTGTGTCTGATGTCTTGTATTCCTGGAACTTCAGATAGGATGCCATGGCAGGGTAGGCTGCCTGGAGTTCCCTTAGAACCATGATTGGTGTCTTGGGGGGTACAGCCCTTGATACTGACTCGAACATGGCCTGCAGCTGGCTGTCAGTTAGTTCAGTACCATTTGCATCCACGAATCGTGTGTTGTTTATGTTTGTAAGCCTTGCAACAGGGAAGCAGTAGTATGGGGTGGGGTAGGCTGCTATTATTTTACCGTTGAGTTTTCCCTGGTTCTTCATTGACATGAGGAGGTCAGGGACGGGTCCGTTTGGGCCGTTGACAGTCTGGACGTTGCTGATGTATATTAGGTCGGCCCATTCAATTAACTGTGCGGTCTCTGTAAGGTTCAGTTTTGCCTGGTCGGTGTTTCTGACCTTCACTGTGATCTCAGGGTGCTTCTGCATTATGTTCTTAACCGGCTGAAGGAGCTGTCCAGCCTCTGTTGGCCATGAGATTATCAGGAATTTTATCTCCGGAGGGTCAACCACCCTCACACCGGCGAGCGCCTCATCTCTGTCATCAAAGATGCTGTTCCTGTTTAGGTCTGCGTAGAGCCTTCCTGTTATGGTTGAGTTAAGAAAGGATGCCTCAAGTACTACATCCCCTGCCCTCACTGATGCATTTGATGATTGGTGCAGTGTCAGTCTCAGTGTTTCGTTGATCTGATACTTAGCAGGTACTGTCAGTGGGTCCACCCATACAACATGGCTATTATCACTGACACCGGTGAATGTGAATCGCCCCTCACTGTCTGTGAGGTTCTCTGGATTTTTAATTTCACCTCCATCAATTTCTGCCGCTACAGCTGATCCCTGTAGAGTCACTGTAAAAAAGGCTGCAATCAATAGAATAATCAAGTGTTTTCTAATCATTTTCACCTCCTTTATTCTTTACAATCAGAGATCTTTCAGAAATTTTATTTAAGAGTTTTTATTAATTTTTTTATTACTATTTCCCGGTTAAATTAAATTAATTGTAATAATTTAATGAAAAATTAATACATTTGATGAAGAAAATTATATGATTTTATAATATTAAATATAATAATAATATTAATTAAAATCCAAAGAGAGATTAAAAGGATTTTTAATAGCATTAAAATCCCATTTACAAGTTTAATATAAGAATAAAAACAAAAAATCAGTTATTTTTCACATATGAGTTATTTGAGTTTCCCTTCACTCAGATCTGTATAATATTAAATTTTAATATTGTATTAATAGCGCTGGTTCAGATCTCTCACATCATCCTTCACTTCCACAAAACTTCCTATGTTACAAAATGAATTATGTAATAATATTAACTTAATATGTAATATAATTGCGGGCAGAGAAACACCACTAAAGCTTGCGGTAGAGAGTGAGGTTCATGATAAAGGATTTCAGGAGAAATTGTGAATGAACACGCCGGTTCCCGGGATGCCATGGAGAGGTACATACTGGTGGCCCTCTTTCTCATTGAGCAGCGCTGGAACTATATAGTGGGACGGGAGTTTCTCCAAGAGAACATAACACCCAAACAGTGGCTTTTTCTTGTGATCCTCGGAAATGTCTTTGAAAGGCCCCCCTCAATGCAGGAGATGGCTGAGGCCATGAGTACCACTCACCAGAACGTCAAGCAACTCGCAGTACGCCTTGAGGAGAAGGGTTTCATAAGGATAAAGCCGGACAGGGACAGGAGAATACTGCGCCTTGAGACAACCCCCAGATTCCATGAATTCTGGAGTGGAAGGGATGAAAAGGACAGGGCAGCTGTGGGGTCGCTCTTTGAATCACTGGACGATGATGAGGTGGAGGACCTCTTCAGGATATTCGCAAAGCTTGAAGGGGCCTCAAAACGAAGGTACATGGAATACCGTAAAAGAAGATGATAGAATGCTTAAAAAGATGTTTGAGATGGAAGTTGAAGAAGAACTCAAAAATAATACCTCCCTGAATGAGAGGGAGCTACCCGACCAGATCAGAAGACACCTTGCCCTCTGCAGCCTCCCTGAAGACGCAGAAAACCTCCTGATAAGGTGGGGGGACTCAAGAATAAGGAGGGGTGAGAGGTGGATGAACATGGACATGTTCCAGTTCAACACCCCCACACCTCAGGTGCGTGTACCTGGCCGGCCGTTTTTTCGGGGTCCCCCTGGAGGGCCTTGACCTCTACTCCAGAGGTAAGGGAAGGATGATCATCAGGGCCCTTAAATTCCTGGAGGTTGCAGATGAGCACGGACCTGAAATGGGCCGTTCAGCCCTTGTAACCGTACTCTCAGAGGCCCTCCTTCTTCCATCCCTTGCCCTATCAGAGTGCATTGAATGGTACGCCCTGGATGATACCACAGTTGAGGCCACCATAAGGGATCATGGCGTTGAGGCCAGTGGTGTCTTCAGCTTCGATGACCATGGAAGGTTTGTGAGGTTCCAAACAGAGGACCGGCACTGTGCAGAGTTCAACATGGAGACGCACCCCTGGAGTGTTGATGTTCTCTCCTACAGGGAACACGATGGGTTCATCTATCTCCAGGAGTGCACCGCAACATGGCACCTTCCTGATGGTGACCTCAGGTACTTCCAGGGAAACATTGATGAGGTACACCTCAACATAAAAACGTTAGGAAAGGACTTGTAGAATGACTGACAGATTATTTATGGAATTTGGGAATGACAATATGGAGTAAATATGATGAAGAAACTCTACCCTTTCATTTTCAGGAGAAAATCCACGAGAAGGTATTCGTCGCCTGTATCAGACGATGCACTCCATGAGATCAGGGATTACCTTGGTGGACTTGAACCACTTCTTCCCTCCATTCCGTTTGAATTCAGGATAATAGGGGAGGATGATGTCAGTACCAGGATGCAGAAACCCGCCCCCCACTACATTGCGGCCTTCTCAGAGGGACACATGGGGCGGCTCAACGTGGGCTTCATGTTGCAGCAGATGGATCTGAAGCTCTCCTCCATGGGGATTGGAAGCTGCTGGCAGGGGATCCCCAGGGTTAAGGGACATGTGAAATCTGACCTTGAATTCATCATCCTGCTTGCCTTTGGGGTCGCAGCAGAACCGGTGCACAGGGAGCCATCAGAGTTCAAGAGGAAACCCCTCGGTGAAATAACAGACATTAGGGGAATGGATGATGTGCTTGAGGCTGTGCGCCTTGCACCATCCGCAGTTAACAACCAGCCATGGTACCTGAGGGGTGGTGATGGGATGGTCCATGCATACTGCCGGGTCCAGAACCCTGTTAAAAGGCGCCTTCTTGGGAGGTGGAACCCCATCGATAT
Organism: Methanothermobacter sp.; assembly: GCF_030055435.1. Classification (NCBI taxonomy): domain Archaea; kingdom Methanobacteriati; phylum Methanobacteriota; class Methanobacteria; order Methanobacteriales; family Methanobacteriaceae; genus Methanothermobacter; species Methanothermobacter sp. The sequence continues at coordinate 22,446 of NZ_JASFYG010000003.1, read as the reverse complement.
GGGGATAGCACTGGCCCACCTCAAGATTTCACTTGAGCACCACGGCTATGGAGCTGAATTCAGAATCCTTGATAAAACGCCTGAAATTAAAAATTACACCTATACAGGAACATACATCTATGGAGATTAAAAAGTGGATAATAATATTCTAAAGGAATTCCTCAGGGACAAGGAACTAAAAAATCAGGAGTTTTTAGTTGGCATCATAGTGAACATCATACTCCTCTATATTGTGAACAGTGTCATGAACTGGAACCTATCATTTGTAGAGGAGTCATTTAGGGAACTGATACCCCTCTTCAATGTTGTGATCGCCGCCAATCTCATTGCAAACGCCACACTTATAATATACCGGGAACAGTGGCTCTGGACCTTCGCCCAGATCATTCTGAGTGCCCTTGGTTACCTTCTGGTCTCATCACTTTACAGTGTCTTCCCATTCACCTTCAGGAACATCTATGTGTTCTACTCTGTTAAATCTGGACTCCTTGTTGCCATGGTCGTTATGGCTGTGGCTGTGTTTCTGCATGGGCTGAAGTTCGTGCTGAAATTCATCCTGAAGGTTGAGCCCTGAGTCCTTAGCAGGGGTTTCAGTCCAGAAATATCCTGGAGGCCGTGTTCATTGCAGAGCCCGCCCTGATCAGGGCTGCCACCGCAGCTGCCTCTTTGAGTTCATCCTCCCCTATTCCCATTTTCAGGGCCTCTGTGGCGTGTTTCTCTGTGCAGGCATCGCACCTTACTGCAACGGCACATGCGACCGCTATCAGCATCTTTTCACGCTCTGTGAGTTTACCCTCAGACATTACGGCGTTTCTGAATTTCATGAATTTTTCGGATATCTCCGGTGATTCTCCAAGGAATTTATCTGCTCCTGACCTCATGGTCCTTAACTTGGTATCTTAACTTAAATATTTTCAGGGTATGGGTATCCCGTGGGGGCACCTTGAGGGGTTCCTGAGGTACCTCCTGAGTGCATCCTCTGTCTCTGTGAAGAGTTCATGCTTCATCCGGGAGGCCTCCTCATAGGATGAGTCTATGTCCATACCCAGGACCTCATGGAAGAAGCACTCCAGGAGCATATGTTTTCTTAGGATCTCCTCTGCAAGTTCCCTGCCAGTATCTGTGAGTTCAGCCCCGAGGTAGGATGGTAGACCACAAGTCCCATTTCATGGAGTTTCCTGAGCATCTGGGTTACACTGGCCGGTTTAACGTTGAGTCGCAATGATAGATCCGATGTTCTCACCGTAACCCTTTTCCGTATCCTGTATATTGTTTCAAGGTAATTTTCCATGCTCCTTGTAAGTTCCATAAGAGACACCAATTGAATATATATTCAAAACCTATTTAAGTTTTACCATCCATAATCCATCACAGGTGGTCGGATGCTTGAGATACGCGTACATGAGATAAGGGGGAACTGCCCGGTATACAGGGAGGGTGACCGTATCATAATAAATGACCCTGAAATAGACCTTGAAAGAACCGATGCCCTGTGCACACATGCCCTATCAACGATACTGCACTACACAACCATCCTGGAGAGGAAATGGTGCCCCGTGGAGCTGGGACTCACAGTGGAGGGTGACAAGGAGCACGCCTACATGCAGTGCGTTGACCCTGGTGAACCCTACACAGATGGGGGCACCGTCATATTCAGGGTGCAAAGGATTGAATGAGGTGTTCAGTATGTTCTCAGACTGCCGCTTCGGACTTGTGAAGTACAGGGGGCGTGAATACACATCAGATATTGTGGTCCACGTCGATGGAACCGTAACCCCAAGGAAGAAGGAGATATCAAGGAGGAAGCATGGAACCTCACACCTCATGGCAGAGGAGGAACTAGAGGAACTTAAAACTGAAAACCCTGACTGTATAATCATAGGTTCAGGCATTTACGGTGCCCTTGAAACCGAATTCAGATCCGCTGTGGTGCTTCCAACATGTGAGGCCATAGAAAGGTACAATGATGAGAAGAGAAGGGGCAGAAGGGTTGCAGCCATAATCCACGTGACCTGCTAGTCGGTGAACCCCTCAAGGTGCAGCCGCACCCAGTAATACCGCAGCATCTCCCTTCGCTCCCCCCAGTCTGGAATGTAATATTCGAGGATCCCCCAGAACCTCCTGCTGTGGTTCATCTCCAGCATATGCGCGAGTTCATGGAGGACCACGTACTCCACGAGTTCATCAGGGAGGTATGAGAGGAGTGTGTTGAAGCTCAGGTTACCTAGGGAGCTGCAGCTACCCCACCTTGACCTCATCCTCCTGAACCTGACCCTCCCATGCGTCACCCCAAGCTCCCCTGAATAATGGTCAAGGAATCCCAGGACAAGGGACCTGAACTCATCCCCACCCCTCCCCTGGAGTTCAAAGCCGGATGCAACCCTCACCATCTCCTCATGTTCATCCAGTTTTCTCTCAATCCAGTCCTTTCTGGATAGGATGAGATCCTCTGGCTTTCCCCTAAAATTCCTGGGGAGTATGAGTCTGATGCTTTCAAATCTGAGTTCTATTCTCGGGTTCTTAACATCCCTATAAATTATCTCATAGCTAATTTCTGTACCCCTGATTCTTACATTCATAGAAATAGTGAAGAATCAGAATCCTTATAGATTACTAAAAAAGAAATGGGGTTTATGTGCCCCTAGGACCGAGGTAATATCCGAGTCCAATGAGGCACAGGAGGGCAATTACTCCAACCACCGCATATACAGGTATCTCACTTTTTTCTTCACTGATTGATTGATGTTTCTTAACCTCATAGGCCTTTGCATTTGATGGTCCTTTCGCTTCACCGACCTCTGATGATTGTGATTCTGCTGAAACTGAGTCCCTGGCTCCACCATTGGCCGAAGTGGATCTTGCCCTTCCAGGTGAACTTCCTGATGTACCTGGACCTGATGTTGCACCGCCTGATGTTCCTGGGGTGGATGGTACATCCGGGGTGGATCCATCAGATGAGGGGGAAAATGCTGAGCTTTTTGTTGCAGCGTAAAGTCTGTTCCTCACAGCCTCAATAAGGTCAGGATCAACGTACTGAAGTGCCCATTGCACCATGTTTATATCAATGTGTCCGCCTGTAACACCATTTGCCTTGACAAGTCTTGCCCATGTATTTGCAACGAACCGGATGTCCCCTTCACTTGCTGACCAGAATCCCCTATAGGCTGCCTTGAGGAACGTCTCTGAAACTGCGATCATGGAGTATGCGTTGCTGCCCTCTGAAAGCCACCTGCTAACCCCGATCCTGTACCTGTCCTTCAGGTATATGTCAAGAGCATCGTTCCACATTCTGTCATTGATAACCTCTGGTGCAACAACCTGCCATCCCCACATGTTTGAGAAGAAGTCACTGGAAATTGACCTTGCACCGGCATAACCTTCCTTCATCATGGCCTCTATCCATTCCCTGTTGAAGAACTTGGTGTGAAGATCCCTCATTATGAACTGTGATGCTGTCTCGACTTTTGCTGATGCTGGGTCCCTCTGGTTCAGGATGAACATGCCTGGTACGCTACCACTGAGGTATTCCACGGCCAGCCTCATGCCACCGAGGAATTCAAAGTTGTGGTCAAGGTCAAGTATTCCATGGACATTGGTGGACCTTGAATGGTATGCCGCAGTGACCGCTGCGAGTCGCCTTGTGAATATCGCTGTTCCCACAGATTCCCAGCTATCCTCTGCATACGCAAAGCCCATATCATTTATGTAGCCCCTTGCAAGTTCTCCTCTGTCCTCCCATGTATCAGTCATGTGTACGCCTTCACGGACGGTCTTTGAACCCCATTCACCACCAGGGGGTCCGAAAACCCTCTGTATAGCTGCTTTTCCTGCTTCTGTCTCATTGATTCCCATTCCAAGGAGATACCTTACATCAGATAACCAGTGCCTTGCTATGCTGTTCATCTCAAGTGAATCGTTTCCTGGGGTGAACATTCCCGCTTCCTTTATCGTCTTAACAGCCGAATCAAGGGCATTAATTATCTTTGACCTCATAGATGGGCTTTCACTGTTAAGTGACTGTATGATGGTGTTGTATGATGCTGCAAGTGCAACCCTGAATCCACGGTCCAGGAGAACTGCGACCTGAGGGAATGTCTCCCTGAACACGCCTGTTATTGTCACAACAACGTCAACCCTTGGTCTGTTGAGCTGTGAAAGTGGCGTGGCTCTGACTCCGATGACATTTGAGCCTCCTGTTCCCCCATAAACGGGTTCAACACCAAGGAGCCTCATTATAAATGAGACTGTGGCGCCCTGATCCCTCTGTGTCTCGGTAGCCCACAGTATCACGCCAAGCTGCTCAGGAGTTGTATTGAAGCTTCTGAGGGCATCCTCTGCAAGTGCTCGACCCCTTATCCATGCCGTATTGTAGGGTATCTTCTGCTGGTCGAGGCCATACAGGTTTCTTCCCGTTGGAAGTGATGCTGGATTCCTTACTGGATCATCCCCTGTTGCTGCTGCAATGTAACGGCCGTTAAGGGCATCTATGAGTGATCTTCTTTCCATCATTGGGCTGATGATTATATTCCGCACATAGGTGTCTGTGAGGTTCAGTGCCTTGAGCTCCGTGGATGTAAGGTTTCTACCTGTAGCCACCTGTAGGCTGACGATTATCTCCTGCAGTGATGTCCCTGCTATTATCTGGAGGATTATCGAATCAAGTGACCAGGGTAAACCTGACAGGGCTTCCTTTGGTGTTAAATACACTGTTCCATTTACGGGTATCACTCGGTTTCTTGTGAGTATGGTGGTTGCAAGTGCCATGACCCTCTCAGTGGTCCAGTCAACACCAAATGAATGGAGTCCAAGTGGTGTCACCGTATTCTCAAGTCCCTTCAGGTATTCGTCAAGTGCGTCAACTGATTCATCCATATTCTCCTCATCGATCAAGGAAAGAAGGTTAAGGTTCTCTGCAATCCTCCTTATCTCGGTAAAGACAGCAGGTCTTCCCTCATTTGAGGTCAGCATGTACTGGCCAATGAGGTTCTTGAGCTGGCTCATCTCCTCTGTCAGTGTATATCCTGTGAATGGCTGTGTCAGGTGCCCTATGACCACTGAAAGTCCACGCCTTTTTGCATGTATGGCCTCGCCGACTCCATCCATGTTGTAAATGTATATGGCGGGTACATTGCCAATGCAGATGTCAGGATAATCTGAACCTGAAAGTGCTATGTCCTTTCTGGGAAGCCACTCATATGTTCCATGCTGCCCAAGGTGAATTATTGCGCTTGCATTGATCCTTGTCTGCAGGTAGGCGTAAAATGCAAGGTACTGATATGTTGGCGGTATAACCTGGCTGTGGTAGAGCATTGAAGCATCCTCATAGCCTCTCATTGGCTGTGGTCCAATGTAAACTTTACCGAAGCTTATTATCGGTAGCACGAAGTACTTTTTTCCGCCTCTTTCAATCACCATTAAATCGCCGGGCGGCTTTCCCCAGCCACAGAGCCCTGGTATCTTCATTTCAAGGAATTCTGACTTTGCTCTGCGAAACTCTGCCCATCTGTCCTCACAGTTAACTATCCCCTGAAGTGCACTGTAGGCCCTTTCAAGGAGTTCAAGTGCCCTTTCCCTCTGCGTTAGGTTCCGGTAGTTACCCATCTCCCTTATAGCTGATTCAATGCCCTTCTTCCATTCTGTAAGTGTATGTGTAATTAGCTTGTTGAGTTCAATAGTTCTCTTGCTGAGTGGAATGGTATATATCCTGGATGCAAGTACCTCAATGTAGCCAAGGGGTCCCTCCTCCATCTCCTTCCTGGTTATCTCCGGTAGTTCCATGAACCATTCCATGAATTCAGATACATCCCAGAGAACCATCCCTGCTGATGCATTCTCAAGTTCACCTGCAAGTTCAAGGTTTCTTCCCCGCCCCAGCATTGTGGCTATGAGTTCCTCAACGTTTGATGGTACCTCCAGCGTGTAACCGTTTTCCTTAAGTAGCCTGAGAATGCTGATTATTGATTCAGGGCCGTTTAGAGAGTTGCCCCCTGCAAGGTTTTCCCTGCCCGGTGGATAGTTGTAGTAGACAATTGCAACGATTTTTTCAGTGTTATTCATGTATCGAAGTTTCAGCCAGTTTGAAATCCTCTCACATATTCTTATGAGCCTCTCTGGTATGACATCGGCGACGACCATCTCAAGTCCGGTTACCGGATCCACTGATGTTTTCATTGTTGCAATGAGTATCTGTTCAATGTGGCCCTGGGTCTCCTCAATTGCCATCTCAGATCCAAAACTGTAGTCCAAGCCCTGCTGTGAGATCTGCCAGTAATCAGTGGTGAGGTAACCGCTTGACCAGACCTGTAGGGGTGAAAACACAGGTACCCCAAAACTTGAGAGGAAGCTAGTTCCATTTGCCTGGCCCATACTTCCACCGATGAGCCATGCCAGGTTGATTATGGCATCGACCCTTGAGGTGTTTGCTGTTCGATCAATGAAGTATTCATTGATTGCCCTTATAACGTTGAGGCCGTTTGCGGGGTTACCCTCTGCAACCACGGGTATAGTGTTTATGCCTCTGCTTTCAAGTTCAGTCACAAGTGCGTCCAGAATGTTGCTATCACCCCTTCCAAGGGTCACATGTCTGTAGGCGATTATTCCAACGGTGGGTCTTCCTGGCTTAACAAATGACGAGTAGCTGGCAAAGTTCTGGTATTCGGTTCCGTTTCTGTATATAACATAAGGTTTGGTTGATACTGGTGGTCTGTAGGTGAAGCCCCCATCGGGGTAGCTGAGGGCAAGGAAGTACATTAAAAGATCCCTTGAAAGGTACCTGTATGCCTCAATGTAATTTGCCGCTGCAGGGTACTGGAGTTTCACCTCATCTATCAGGGAGGAATTTGCAGTGTAACCCCTGAGCTGCTGGTACATCAGCTGCATCTGCACATCAGTAAGGGGTTCTCCACTCTGTGATACAAAACGGGTGCCGCCAATATTTGTTATCCTGATGAGAGGAACATACCATGTTGGCATTCCCATGACAACCACTGTCTTGTTGTTCATTCTCCCCTCGGCGTGTAACTCCAGGATACGATCTGAAACTGGACCGCCCTCAATGTTATCCAGGTATATGATGTCAGCCCAATCAATGAGTTCAGGGATCTCTGTGATATTGTTGCCTGCCTGGCTCACAGATCTCGCCTTAAACTTTATGTGGGGGTAATCGGCCGAGATGTTATGCATCACCTTTACCATCTGACTGGTTGTCCTGTCTGTTCCTATTACAAGGAAATTTATCTGATCTCCTGTGGTGTTTGAGGAGTTGCTGCTTGCTGAAACACCTCCAATCAATGTTAAAATTACTGAAATCAGTAGAAATGCTGCTATTATTCCCTGTTTTCTAATTACATTCACCTCCTATCATTTTAATTACAGGACAACTTTGGTAGAACAACCACTTAAATCTTATACACTTGAAATAAAGTAATAAAAATAATGGAATAAAATACAATTTAATAATACTATAATTCCTGATAGCATATAATGATGTTTTTATAGTCCTCCCACCTAATATCACTCCTGGAGTGTTAAACATGAAGGTTCCAAGATGCATGAGTACACAGCATCCAGACAACGTGAACCCGCCGTTCTTTGCAGCAGAACCTGAACTCGGTGGTGAAGATGAAATCAGGGAGGCCTACTATGTCTTCTCACACCTCGGCTGTGATGAACAGATGTGGGACTGTGAGGGCAAGGAGGTTGACAACTACGTCGTGAAGAAGCTCCTTACAAAGTACCAGGCCTTCTTCCAGGACCATGTGCTGGGGGAGGACCTCAGGTTAACCCTCAGGGTCCCCAACCCCACTGTGGAGAGGGCCGAGGCCAAGATACTCCTGGAGACCCTTGAGAGCATACCAAGATCCTATGACACCGCAAGCCTCTTCTATGGAATGGACACACACCCTGTATTCGAGGTCATACTGCCAATGACCTCCTCCAGCAGCTGCCTCAACAGGATCCACAGCTACTACCGGGACTTTGTCAAGGGAAAGGAGAGGCTGCAGCTCGCAGATGGTGTAACCGTCAAGGAGTGGATCGGGGAGTTCAGGCCCGATGAGATCAATGTTATACCCCTCTTCGAGGACTATGAGGGGATGCTCAACGCAGCCCGTATAACAGGCGAGTACCTCGATGGTAAGGACCTCACAGGGCAGAGGGTCTTCCTTGCAAGATCCGACCCGGCAATGAACTACGGTATGGTCTCAGCCACCATACTCAACAGGATAGCCCTCAGAGACTTCAGGGCCCTTGAGGAGGAGAGTGGGGTTAAACTCTACCCCATCATAGGTATGGGTTCAGCCCCGTTCAGGGGAAACCTCAGGCCAGATAATGTGAGGGACGTTACAGGGGAATACAGCGGGGCATACACATTCACTGTCCAGTCCTCCTTCAAGTACGACCATGAACCCTCAGAGGTTATGAAGGGGATAAGGGAGCTGAGGTCAGCAAAACCAGGCAGGGCATCTGATATTGATACCGACCGTGCCCTTGAGATAATCTCAGCCTACTGCAGGGAGTACCGGAGGCAGGTCATGGACCTAGTGGATATCATAAACAGGGTTGCAAGGTACGTGCCCGGAAGGAGGAAGAGGAAGCTCCACATCGGACTCTTTGGATATGCCAGGAGTATGGGTAACGTTTCACTTCCAAGGGCAATAACATTCACCGCCGCCCTTTACTCCCTTGGTGTTCCCCCTGAGCTTCTGGGCTTCAATGCACTGTCCTCTGAGGAACTTGAATTCATAGAGGATGTCTACCCTGGCCTCAGGCGTGACCTTGGAGATGCCTTGAGGTACGCCAACCCTGACTCACCATTCCTTAGCCCTGAGGTTAAATCGGCGGTTGAGGAGTACATTGAACCTGAATATGATGAGGACCACCGCAGGGTCACCGATGAAATCATAAGGGCCCTCAGGGTTAACAGAACTGCCAACCTCCAGGAACTCATACTTGAGGCTGCAAGCCAGAGGAGGTTCCTGGGATAACCCCCCTCTTTTTTCAGCTCCTCCAATTACAAGGATGATACTAAACAAGACACTAAAATAAGTTCTGGAGTAACTTCCCTTTTTTCAACCCCCAGACTACAAAATATTAAAATAATTTAAGAAACATAATAAATCTGGGGTTGTTTTATGGATAATGTTGAAAGACTTAAAATGATTGAAAAGTCCCCTATAAGTTTTGAGGGACTCCGTAAACTGAACATTGCAGCCGGGACCCTGCACCTCCTGCAGGGCCTCCTGATGGTTGCACTGGGATACCTTCTGACCTGGGACAGGGACATATACACGTTCTACCTGAAGTTCAAGGTGATATCACTGAATCCACCGTCATTCCAGGTGCTCCCGAACCCTGAGGTGGCCTTCACGGTTAGCTACCTTGGTGTGATACTCGCATCGTTCCTGCTTATCTCTGCGGTAGCACACTTCACCATAGCCTTCCTGAGGAATGAGAGTTACGTTGAAAACCTCAGGAGGGGGATGAACCCCTACCGCTGGTACGAGTATGCATTCTCCAGTTCAATAATGATCGTCATACTGGCCACCTTTGTGGGTGTTTGGGACCTCTGGTCACTTGTGATGATCTTTGTGCTGAACGCCTCAATGATAATGTTCGGTTACCTCATGGAGAAGATCAACCAGTACACCGAGAAGATCGACTGGTCACCCTACCTCCTCGGCTGTATTGCTGGTTTCACACCCTGGATAGTCATTGCGGCATACTTTGTGGCGGCCCTTAGTTCATCAGAGACCCAGCCACCTGACTTCGTGTACCTCGCACTACTCCTCTACTTCGTGATGTTCAACACCTTCTCCATCAACATGCTGCTCCAGTATAAGGGTGTCGGTAAGTGGAAGGACTACCTCTATGGTGAGCGGGTGTACATCATACTGAGCCTCGTTGCCAAGACCATACTGGCCTGGCTGGTATTCATAGGGGTCTTCTCACCATTTTAACCTTGGCTCAGCCAGATTAAAAGTATCCACCCTGTCTTCCCACCATTCCAATTTTATTCCGACTGAAACCGCAAACTATTTATATAGCTTCCACTTAACACATATTCTGCCGATATGAACTGTTTTTCAATACAGTCCCGTGGGGTAATGGCAATCCTGATGGACTCTGGATCCATCGATAGCGGTTCGACTCCGCTCGGGACTATTCCCCCCAAACCCCCCTTTATCGAAACCTATTTATGATGAACCTCACCACCTATTAACTGTCATAGTCCCGTGGGGTAGTGGTAATCCTGCTGGGCTTTGGACCCGGCGACAGCGGTTCGACTCCGCTCGGGACTATCAACCAACTGATTCTGTGTTTAGAATGGAACAAATCCTCATAATAGGCGTCAACACAAGGCCTGTCGCTGAATCAGCCTTCAGGGCTGGATACAGCGTCTACTCTGCATCCTACTACTGCACCCTGGACTTTCGTGGATATACAGAGAGAAGGTGCATACTCCAGCAGCAAAAAGGTGAAAGCTGCGGAAGGTTCCAGGAGAACTTCAGTACAGAGAAACTCCTCGAAGCAGCATCGGATTTCATGGAAAAGGTTGATGGTATAATACCCCTCACAGGGGCCCCTGGACTTCCAGAAGATAAGGTGCTGGGTAACCCAAGGGCAGACCACGTGGAAGACAAGTACCGCCTCTACCAGAGGATAAAGAATTCATACCCCACACCCGAGACTCATCTCATCACCGACCCCCATGAAGCACTGGAGATTGTATCCAGTGGAGAGAAGAGGTACCTCATAAAGCCCGTGAGGGGTGCCGGGGGCTTCGGTGTGATGGATTTCCAGGAGGCCAGCGGCGAGTTCCTGCTGCAGGAGTACATTGAGGGCGTGCCCGTGAGTGCCTCTGTGCTATCAACGGGTTCTGATGCAATAACGGTACTCACAAGCAGGCAGATTATCAAAAGAAACATCCCAGGATTTGAGGGCCAGTTCATCTACGCCGGTAACATGACACCGGGGCCTCAAGGTGTGATTGAGGAGATGGCAGAGGACCTCATACTCGACCTCTCACTCAGGGGCTCCAATGGTGTCGACTTCATCATGCAGGGCTCTGAAGTGTATGTTGTGGAGGTGAACCCCCGCATCCAGGGGACCTTTGAATGTGCCGAGGCATCTCTTGGTATAAACATGACCGAGGCCCATGTGATGGCCTGCATGGGTGAGCTCATTGAAAAACCGGAACCTCTCATGTATGCTGTTAAGAGGATACTCTACGCCCCCTCAAGGTGCATGGTGGGTGAGATAAAAATCCCTGGGGTCTATGACCTCCCATTCCCCGGTGCAATAATTGAGGAGGGCGAGCCCCTTGTAACTGTGCTGGCTGCAGATGAAAACCCTGAACGGGCGCTTTCAGCTGCATCCAGTAGGTGTTACATGGTCAGAAAAAAACTGAAACCCCTCTAGACACCAGAAAAGTTCTGAAGTGATCAATGGCCAAAAACTGAAACCCATACCATGAACCAGAAATAAGGTTCATTCAGGGGCAAAAAACTGGAACATGGTTATATTATGCCCAGAAGCAGGAGTATCAGTATTATTGTGCCTATGGTGATGAGCACTGTGCTCAGAATCATACCGCCCGTCATTAAAAGGAAGAGTTTCGCCCTTCTATCCGGGTCCTTAAGGTACTCCTTAAGCGGATCCTTACTCATATCATCAGCCTCCACTAAAGTTCCCTCACAAGGAATATGTACTGGGTTGCCGTTGGAAACCTTGCCCTCAGCACCCTAATCTCAGGCCTGTAAATGTAGATCTCATCCCCCTCCTCGTCCCTGCCAAGAACCTCACTCACCACCTTAACCTCAACCTCACCGGATATCCTTGCACCCGATGTGTCTGATTCTATCTCAATGTAGATTGGTAACCTCAAACGCCGTGCCTCCTGGGGAGTCAGCATGTCCCTGAGCTCCTCGAGTTCAGCCCATTTGAACCTGTGCCTCGTACCATCAGAACCCAGGACGTGGGGTTTATCCTCCCCCAGGAGCTCCTCCAGGGTCTTTCTCCTGGATGGAAGGTGCCTGTTGAGGTTGAAGATCTCCTTCTTTATGAGCCTCTCTGAGCTGTCACCTCTCATCATATAGCCTATGTTTTATATTCTATAAAAGATTAATATCTTAACTGAAGGGAGGGTGGACCTTGGATATTGATATAGAGCAGTGCAGGGAAAATGATAAGATAAAGGAGATAATAAGTAGCAGCGGACTCCCCATAAAGTACATAAAACTTCTCCTGAGGCTCTCCGACGGCATATACATAAATGGGGTTAACTACAACGTTAAGATAACAGATGATGGTGTTTCAATCCTCCTCATATCTTCCAAGCCAGATAACAGGACAGGTGTATTCAGGACAGGCGCCCTCACCAACATATTCTACCGTATACGTGAAATTGAAAAGGAGAACGAGGAGATTGAAACCGAGACCCGTGTCAGTGACGGCCTGATAGAGGTAAGGATCCAGTTTAACTGATGGTGGTGGGTGATGGATCCCGACGATTACCACAGCATCCTGATGGAACTTGCAGATTTCAGTGAAATCGACACATCAACCATAGCATCAACCCGTAAATCCCTAATGGAACTCAGTGAGAGGAGAGAACAGTTACTCGAAATTCAAGAGCAAATAAAGAGGGATATAAGGGGGGCTGAGCGCTACTATCTAGATCGGATGGCGGAGATAAGAACTGAGATTGAGGACCTTAAGGAGAACTCATCCATGTTTAAAAGGATAATAACAGGTAACCCTGCGGCTGCGCAGGCAAAGGCAATGAAACAGCTGCAGAGAAACCGTGATGCCCTTATTGAGACCTACAGGGAACTCCTTGAGTACACCGAGGAACTCCTTGAGTACACCGAGGACCTTATGATCGAACTCTATGACACAATAAAATCGTTTTTTGGATAAAAAACTCATTTTTAAATTAAAAAAAGATTTAGTGGGTTAATTCGACAGGGAGGATTATGAGGACTCCCAGAAGGTCGTTTCTACTTATTTTACCATCCACTGCAGCCACAAAAGTCGCATGGTCAGCCTTACGATCCATGCTTATTGGTAGGGGTGTCTCCTCCCCGGCCGCTATCGGATGACCCAGAGGGTTTGTGGCGTAGGCACACATGAAGACTATGTGGTTTGCGGGTATGCTGATCTCCTTTATCTTCACAGGTTTTGCCTCGCCGGCCCTAACCTCAACATCCTCATCTGCAATGATGGCCCTGAGGTTGCCGTAGACATCCCCCATCCTGAAGTCAACAAGCTCCCTCTTATACCTCTCCTCGGCCTCACGGACCTGGCCGAGCCTTGTAAGTATCCTAACCATCACTCCATCTCCATGGATTTTTTGATCATCTTCAACCTGACGAAGTTCTCCCTCTCCATCTCCTCGAGCCTCATCTCAATGTACTTGACTGTGTTCTTGAGTCTCGGGATTATGATGTGCTCAAGGGCGTTGACCCTTCGCTTGGTTGATTCTATCTCACCGGCAAGGAGCCTTATGGTCTTCTCGATCTCACCGAGTTCTATTATGAGTGCCAGGGACTCCTCGAATTTCCTGGCTGCCTCGTCAAGTTTAACTGATGTGTCCACAAGGCCATAGCCACGCTCAACCACCGTCCTCCTGGTTGCACGGGCATCCACGACAGGGACGACGACACCCATTATACTCCTTGAGTCTATGTCAACCTCCACTGACTCCCTCACTGACATTGCGGCCCTCTCAACCGCGGCATCACCCATGAGTACCTGGGCCTCTGTGAGGTCCATGAAAGCCTCCCTGAGGTGCTCCTCCACCTTTTCACGGGAACCCTTAACCCTCTCAAGGATGTTGAAGAACTCCATGATAAGGGCGTTCCTCTTCTCCTTGAGGAGACTGTAACCCTTAACAGCGAGTTTCTCCCGCTGCTTGAGTTTCAGGAGCTCCATCCTCGTTGGGTTGATCCCCTCAATCATTTCCTGTGCCATCTGCTACCTCTCCTGAAAAATATGTTGGGTGTTACTCTGCACCCGGGAGGTACTTGGGTATGTGCTCCTCGCGGACCCTCTTGAGTTCGGATCTTGGCAGGAGTGACAGGAGCTCCCAGCCAAGGTTGAGGGTCTCCTCTATGGAGCGGTCCTCATCACGTGCCTGGGTGATGAAGCGTTTCTCAAATTCATCGGCGAATTTGAGGAACTTCCTGTCCCTCTCTGTGAGGGCTTCCTCACCCACAACAGCCATGAGGTCCCTTAAATCACGACCCTCGGCGTAGGCACTGTAGAGCTGATCAGAGAGACCACTGTGGTCCTCACGTGTCCTTCCCTCACCGATACCACCACTCATGAGCCTTGACAGTGATGGCAGCACATCCACCGGTGGATATATACCCTTACGGTGGAGGTCACGGCTAAGCACTATCTGGCCCTCTGTAATGTAACCTGTGAGGTCAGGTATCGGGTGGGTTATGTCGTCCTGTGGCATCACAAGTATTGGCATCTGGGTGATTGACCCCTCCTTGCCAACTATACGGCCTGCCCTCTCATAGAGGCTTGCAAGGTCGGTGTACATGTAACCCGGGTAACCCCTTCGACCTGGGACCTCCTCCCTTGCAGCTGATATCTCCCTGAGGGCCTCACAGTAATTTGTAAGGTCGGTGAGGATAACAAGCACGTGCATGTCGTGTTCAAAGGCGAAGTACTCTGCTGTTGTCAGCGCCATCCTCGGGGTGATGATACGCTCAATGGCAGGGTCGTCTGCCAGGTTCATGAACACTGTAACCCTTTCAAGGGCGCCTGTCCTCTCGAAGTCCCTCATGAAGTAGTTTGCCTCTTCGTGGGTGATACCCATGGCAGCGAAGATAACTGCAAATTCGCTCTCCTCTGCAAGCACCTTTGCCTGCCTTGCGATCTGTGCGGCCAGTTCGTTGTGTGGAAGCCCTGAACCTGAGAATATAGGGAGTTTCTGACCCCTCACAAGAGTGTTCATCCCGTCGATTGTGGATATACCTGTCTGTATGAACTCCGCAGGGAACTCCCTTGCAGCGGGGTTCATTGGGCTACCGTTGATGTCCAGTTCCTTCTCAGGGATGATTTCAGGGCCGCCGTCTATTGGCTTCCCTGTACCGTCGAATATACGACCCATCATGTCAAGGGATACGCCGATCTTGGCTGTTTCACCTGTGAACCTTATCTTTGTGGTCTCTGTGTTAAGGTCACTTGTACCCTCAAAGACCTGGACGACCGCCAGGTCCTCCTTTACCTCAAGGACCTGTCCCCTTCTCTTCTCACCTGTGGGTGTTTCAATCTCCACTATCTCACTGTAAGCAACCCCTTCAACACCCTCAACGATCATCAGAGGCCCTGAAACCTCCGTGACTGTGGTGTATTCTCGGGTTTTGATGTTAACGTTCATCTTCACACCTCACCACATTCCTTGACGATCCTCTCCTGGATCTCCTTGATTCTTGCCGGGAATTCATCTTCGGGTATGTACTTCATACGCCCTATGTCCTCCTTGACCGGGAGGGCTATGATGTCCGCTGCTGGCGCACCTCTCTCAAGTGCTGCTGTTGCATTCTTGTGGAACATTATGATTGTCCTGAGCATCTCGAACTGCTTTGATGGTGAGCAGTATGTGTCAACCTCATGGTAAGCGTTCTGCTGGAGGAAGTCCTCCCTTATCATCCTTGTTGTCTCAAGGGTTATCCTCTCCCTGTCTGGAAGTGCGTCGGGTCCAACGAGCTGGACGATCTCCTGGAGTTCTGCCTCCTTCTGGAGTAGCGCCATTGCCTCGTCCCTTATGGCCCTCCATTCAGGATCAACGTTTTTGGCCCACCATTCCTCGACGCTGTCAACGTAGAGTGAGTAGCTCTGGAGCCAGTCAATAGATGGGAAGTGACGCTTGTCTGCAAGGGATGCGTCAAGTGCCCAGAAAACCTTACAGATCCTGAGTGTATTCTGTGTGACAGGCTCTGAGAGGTCACCGCCTGGTGGTGAAACCGCACCAACGACTGAGACGGATGCAACCTTGTCCTCTGAGCCGATGGTTGTAACCCTTCCGGCACGCTCATAGAACTGTGCGAGCCTGGATGCCAGATATGCCGGGTATCCCTCTTCACCGGGCATCTCCTCGAGCCTTCCTGAGATCTCCCTCATGGCCTCTGCCCACCTTGAGGTGGAGTCAGCCATGAGTGCAACATCGTATCCCATGTCCCTGAAGTACTCTGCTATGGTTATACCCGTGTACACACAGGCCTCCCTTGCAGCCACAGGCATGTTTGAAGTGTTTGCTATTAGAACAGTCCTGTCCATGAGGGGGTTACCTGTCTTTGGGTCCTCCAGTTCAGGGAATTCCTTAAGGACCTCTGTCATCTCGTTACCCCTTTCACCGCATCCAACATAGACGATTATGTCTGCGTCAGCCCATTTTGCAAGCTGCTGCTGGGTAACAGTTTTACCTGAACCGAATGGCCCTGGTATTGCGGCTGTACCACCCTTGGCGACTGAGAAGAATGTGTCCTGTGCCCTCTGACCTGTTATGAGTGGCACGTCAGGGTCAAGTTTCTTCTTGTATGGTCGACCCTTCCTCACAGGCCACTTCTGGAGCATCTGCACCTTAACGGTACCCTTATCGGTTTCCACCTCTGCTATATCATCAAGGACCGTGTATTCGCCCTGGGGCACTATCCTTGTGAGTTTACCCTCAACGTGTGGTGGGATCATTATCCTGTGGGTTATTGAGGATGTCTCCTCCACCTCACCGATTATGTCCCCACCCTTAACCATCTGGCCCTCCTGGGCCACTGGCTTGAAGTTCCATTTCTTATCCTTTGGGAGTGATGGTACATCCACTCCCCTTTCGATGTAGTCTCCGGTAAGTGCCTTTATATTCTCTAGGGGCCTCTGTATCCCATCGAAGATTGAACCCAGTATTCCAGGTCCTAGTTCCACTGATAGAGGACCGCCTGTTCTCTCAACGGTCTCTCCAGGTTTTATACCTGCTGTTTCCTCGTAAACCTGGATGGTTGCTGTGTCACCCTCAAGTTCAATGATTTCTCCTATAAGCTTGTCTTCGCCCACCTTGACCATTTCGTACATCTGGGATCCTCTCATCCCCTCGGCGATGATAACAGGACCCGCTATTTTTATAATCCTTCCTTCCTGTGTCATTTTACCATCTCAACCCCAATAACTCTTTTAATAAGGTCCCTCAGTGGATCTGTTTCACGTTCTGAGGGCCCTGTTTTATCAGGTATCTCTATTATCATTGGTAGTGCACTTGAACTTGTGGTTTCCTCAATAAATTCCCTCAGTTCATCCCCAATCTTTTCAGTGACAATTATTATTGAGAACCCTTCACCTATAAGGTTCCTTATGGTTTTTTCTGCCTCGTCAGGTGTCTCCACGACATGACCTTCCCTGACGCCTCCAAGTCTGAACCCTGTCACGGTGTCCCTGTCACCGACCACTGCAATATTTGAACTCATACCAACATCTCCTTAACCATTGATTCAGGAAACCCGGGCTCCCTTTTGCTTCTGGCTATGACCTTGAGATTTCGCACCTCGGCTTCCTTCCTGCTGAGGAATCCTATCATTGGTCCCACCCCGAAGGGCTTCTTGAGTGCGAAGTTCCTGGCCATCCTGTTGAGGTTGTCCTCAAGGACGCGCTCGAAGACCGCCACTGAACCTGTTGATGTGTACTCTGATAGTGCCTCTGACAGGATCTGGCCGTAGTCTGTCCCCTCAAGGCCGCTTATAACTCCACTGACGTCCTCTGCCTCCATGAGGTCCTTGAGCTTCCACTCCCTCAGCTGGTAGCCGTGGGGTACTATGTATGGGCTTATATCATCGTAGCTGAGGCTATCGGCTTTTGCACGGAGTATCATCTTGAGGTTTGCCACGTCCACCTGTGTACCAAAGTAGGTGTGCAGAATTTTGGTGTTGTCATCTGAGGGACTTCCAACTGACCTTATGAGGTCCTCCAGGAATTTTCTGTCAAGAGCCGCCTCGATTGGGAGCAGCATACCTGTTTCCTGGTACTGGGAGAGAGCATCCTCCAGTACCTCTGCGTACTCTGTTCCCTCAAGACCTGTTACGACTTCCTGGACATTTGATGCATCCACCAGACCCTCTATGACCTCATAGATCTCCCCTGCAGGTACTATCAGGTTCACTGTCTCCTCAGCACTTAAACCTGCGTCCTTTGCTGTTATGAGGCTCTTTATGTTCCTTATATCCCACTTCCGGAGGTTTGCCCTGAATGGCTCCCTTATGGAGGCAGGCGCTATCTTTGATACTGTCTCATAGGTCTCTGCAAGCTGACTTTCAAGTGCCTTCTCAATGGGGAAGCGGTCAACGTAGCCTGCATAATCGGGTAGTCCTCTGAGGTAGTTTTTGAACTCCTCCATTGACTCTGTCTCAAGGATCTCTGAGAGCTGTTTCTCGTTTATCAGTCTTCCAATACGTGCCCTGACTCTGGCGTTGGGGTATGCAAAGGGGAATAAATCTAATATAGGCCTTATAGTTGCTATTACAACAATAGCACCTATAATTGCCCCTCCAAGGAGGAGTACGCCTATAAAAGATTCTATTGAAGGGAATCCAAGCGCTGTTACAATTGTTGTGATGCTGTCAGCCATCTGTTATCTCCCCTTTTATTGGAAAAGAACCTTGGCCACCTCTGAACGCAGAGCCTTTTTGAAGCGGGACATCCTGGCCTCTACTGTATTGTTAACCTCAACCAGTCCATCCTTTGTCCTTACCACTGCTCCTCCAATGGTTCTGATACTGTCTCCAACCTCCAGGGTTGTTTTTTTACCTGTCTCGGCTTCCACTTCAGCTGCGATTTTGTCAAGGCCAAGGTCAAGGGAGTCATCACCCTCCTTCATGCTGACGGTGAGTTCTCCCCCACCTATTTCAACTGCGGCCTCCTTTATCATTGCCTTCAGGGCGCTGACGTATTCATCTGAGGACGATGATGCCAGGTTTTGAAGTTCCTCCTCGGCCTTTCTGAAGGCCTCCTGTATTACCTCTTCCCTTGCCTCCAGCTCTGCACGCCTTGCGTTCATCTTGGCCTCTGAGATTATCTGCTGGTACCTCATATCGGCCTGTTTCCTGGCTGATTCCAGGATGCGTTCGCTGGCCATTCTGGCCCTTTTTTCACCTTCCTCTAGTATACCGGCGGCTTCCTTTTCAGCTTCCTGAATGATGGCGTCTGCCTTTGCCTGAGCCTCTGACATTATACTGGAGACAATTTTTTCGGCTCCGGAGCTCATCTAATTAGCCTCCTAGTATTCCGCCGAAGACCATGAGGAGTATGGCAATCAGGAACCCGTAAATAGCCTGTGTTTCTGAAAGGGCTGAGAATATAATACCCCTCGCAAACATGTCAGGGTCCTCAACAACTGCACCCACTGATGACGCTGATGTTATACCCTGACCCATACCTGAACCGAGACCTGCGAATCCTATGGCTGCACCTGCACCCACAGCCACAAGTCCGGCTGTTACATCCAGGCCCTTTCCTCCTCCAAGGAGTCCTGAGAACACCAGGAGAAGTATGGCGATCAGGAAACCATAGATAGCCTGTGTCTCTGGCAGGGCTGAGAATATGATACCCCTCGCAAACATGTCGGAGTCCTCTGCAACTGCACCCACACTTCCTGCGGCTGCTATACCCTGGCCTAATCCTGATCCAAGACCTGCGAATCCTACTGCAACTCCAGCACCTATTGCTGCTAAAGCGGTACCTAATGCTATTTCAACCATTCTATTTACCTCCTTATCTTAGTGAAGTTTCTTTCAGCGCGAAATGCGTTGAATTTGTTTTTTCCACCCAGATAGAACTGGGCAAAGAATTCCACATAATGCAGACGAAGTGAGTTTATGAAGGCACCAAGGCTCTGGAAGGCGTTGTTGGCAAGGTGCCCGAACACGAATATTATCGGGGCCAGAACGACTCCAATGACCGGTATCATCTCATAGCTCAGTCCTGTGAGGATGTTAACGGTCATGGCTATACCCCCTGTTGATAGACAGAGGGCCAGGAGCCTAGCATATGATAGGAGTGTACCCAGGAACCCTGATACATCCATGAGGCCAAAGAGGCCATTGTAGTAGAGCAGCATTGCAGCTGCCAGGATTATCACTGGCGCCCCCAGGAACATTCCTCCGAAGATGTAGAGGATGATACCCAGTTCAAGTATCAGCCAGACTATCTGTGACCCAAGGGCCTCCCTCATGTTCCCGAGCCTTATGTTGTTCCTTGCCCCCAGGATTAAACCGAAGTTGATGTGCAGCACACCAACCGTGAGTGCCATTATGAGTATGTTCTGGGGGTTCACAAATGCGTCTATGGCCGGTATGACCGTTGGCAGCTGAATGTTCAGGAACCGTGGGAAGAAGTCCCCTATGAATCCATTGGTGACCATCCCGAGGATGAAGGCCCATACCCCGCAGGACATCATGATTATACCGAAGTCCCTCATGAACCCATTGACCTTACCAAGGCCCCGGTAGAGTATGAGTCCTATGAGTGCATCCAGTATACCGTACCCTGCATCTGTGAGACAGAACCCAAAGAAGAACGGGAACACGAAGGCCATGAAGATCGTCGGGTCGATCTCGTTGTACTTCAGTGGTGAGTACATCTCCACGAAGTTCTCGTAGGGTTTGGCGAATCTGGGGTTGTCCAGGAGCACCGGAACCTCCTCGGGGTTTGGTTCCTCGAGTTCGGTGACGCAGTGGCCTTCGGATGACTCCTCAACAACCTCGATGGCCCTATCGGCCTCCTTGAGGGGCACCCATGCCTCCAGCATCACTGTTTTCTCGGTTTCGCCGAAGAGTGAGAAAACCTCGTTTCGCTCCTTCTCGATTTCAAGCTGTTCCTTGAGGACAAGGAGTTCGTCCTCCCATTCACTGTTTATCTCCCTCAGCTTTGAGATGATCTCATTTCTTTCCCTCTCAATTTCCGCAATGCGTGTCTCTGAGGAGGATATGACTTCTGATGGTCTTCCGCTGAGTTCGCTGATCTCGAACCGCTCAAATTCCATTCGCCTGAGGAGTGAGGCCACACTGTCCCCATGTTTCCTGAGGGTTATTATTATTAAAATGCGCTCTGCCTTGGTTTCCCCCTCTGCATCGAAGAGTATCAGTTCATCTGTGATCTCTGAGAGTTTTTCCCGGATTTCATCCAGATTTTCAGAGGGTATTCTCCCGGCGATTCCGGTTATGTACTTTGAAGCATTGAGATCGGCAAAATCAATATCAAATTCTTTCAGTTTCTCTGCAACTGTCAGGCTTGATTCAAGGCTTGCTTTTTCTGAATCAAGCTCATTCAATTTTTCCTCCATAACCCTGGTCTCTGATTCGACCTTTCCCAGGAGTTCCTCAGCCATTTCTAGGAGTGATTCTGTGTCCAGTTCCTCAACCTCTCTTTTCTCAAAGACAGGGGGGTTGATGAACTCCTTCAGGGTATCCTTGAGGCCCTTCTCCTGGGCTGCCACTGAGCCAAGGAAATCCAGGATACCGCTTGTCTTCATGAGGAGAGACGAAACCTTTCCTGTGTAGGGTGTTGCCCTCGATGGTTTAAGGATCTGGCGCCATTCTGCATCTTGCTGGATGCGCTCGGAGATGTCATCGATCTGGGTTATTCCCTCCTCATGCAAGGACCGAACCACTGAATCCGAGTACTTGTCCAGGGTTATTATCTTGAGTTTTCGCATCCTTGCCGGTAGAAACATGTTACTCACGCTACAAGATACTTTTCACGATAATGCTGGCGGCTTCAGGGACCCTGCCCATTGCCGCTGATTTCATCGTCTCCACTTCACGCTTTGCCTTCCCTGAAATGCTGATGGCTTCCTTTCTGGCCCTTTCTTCTGCTTCCATTATGAGCTCATCGCCCTTCTCACTGGCCTCCTTTTCAGCCTTTTCAAGGAGTTCACTGGACCTGGTTCTGGCGTCATCGATTAGCTGGGATGATTTTTCTCTGGCCTCCTGAATTAACCTGTCAGCGTCATTTTCAGCCTTCTTTATGGTAGTGATAGCTTCCGATATGGTTGTCATGCAAATCACCCTATTAATGCAAAGGTCTATTTCGGGGTATATTTATCTTTTACTATTTTATTCCAGAGTTTATGATACTCAACTAAACCTATTCGGTGAACAAAGCCTTTTGAATCCCTCCCTTGGTTCAATGAATCATATTATGAGACTTAAATGAATTTAAGTGTATTATAAAGGTTGTTATATGCTATAAAATGATTTTATGTTGCCTGAAGGCCCCTACTACTCAGGCATTGTTTCAAAGTCTGCGCCGGCAGAGAGGTTTTTCTCCTCCTCGCCGTCGTAGTGTATTTCTTCGATGTCGAAGAATTTTCTGAAGGCTGGTTCACGCACCTTCTCCTCGTATACGTGGGATATGAGTCCGGGGAGCCGTCCTATCATGAAAACCCCGGCACCT